>PLYQ01000046.1 GCA_003153415.1 Rhodospirillales bacterium
GCCAAGGTCGACACCTACAACAAGAATGCCAGCCTCGGCACCTACATGATCCCGCGCGAACGCCAGCGCGAGGAGATCGCCTCGGATTATTATTACGGCGGCATGGTGGTCGAGCGTACGGGCCAGCTTCACCCGGCGCTCTACTACGGTGGCCTGCTCAAAGCCGCGAGCCGCGCCGGTGCCAGGCTGTGCGCGCAGTGCGATGCTGAGAAGATCGAGCGCAAGCCAGGTGGCTTCACGGTTCTCACCAACAAGGGGCCGATCGAGGCGCGCGAGATAGTGATCGCCACCAACGGCTACACCACCGGCCTCACGCCGACGCTGAAGCGCCGGCTGGTGCCGGTGGCCAGCCACATCATCGCCACCGAGGAGTTGCCCGAGGATCTGGTCAAGAGCCTGATCCCCAAGGGCCGCGTCGTCAGCGATACCAAGCGTGTGCTCTGTTACTACCGGCGATCGCCCGACGACAAGCGGGTGATCTTCGGCGGCCGCGCCCGCTTCACCCAGGTCCCGCCCGAGGTCAGCGCGCCCGTGCTGCACGGCTACATGCTGGAGCGCTGGCCGCAGCTCAAGGGCACCAAAGTCACACACGCCTGGACCGGCAACGTGGCCTTTGCCTTCGACTTCCTGCCGCACATGGGTATGGAGCAGGGCATGCATTACCTGATGGCGTGCAACGGTTCGGGCGTCGCCATGATGAGCTATCTCGGCTACCAGACGGCGCGCAAGATCGCCGGAGGCTCGAACGCACCGATCAATGCCTTCGACGGCCAGGAGTTTCCCACGGTGCCGTTCTATAACGGCAACCCCGAATGGGTTTTGCCGATTGTCGGCGCCTGGTACAGGACGCGTGACTGGTGGGACCGGGTGACGGCATAGTACTGCCTCGGGGGAGTTCCATGAGCATCCGCGTTCTCGTTCTGGCGTTCGTCTCACTGCTGGCGGCCGGCGTCGCGCCTGCGCAAGCCCAGCTCCTGCCGATCCCACCGGGCTGGCAGATGGAGCGGACGGTGCTGCTCAGCCGCTACGGCGTGCGCGCGCCGCTGCAGTCGAAGGAAGAAATGGACCGGCACGTCGCGACGCCCTGGCCGACCTGGCCGGTCCCACCCGGCGATCTGACACCGCACGGTGCGCAGTTGATGCAGCTGATGGGCCGTTACTATCGCGTGCTCTACGGCGGGCGCGGCCTGATTCAGTCCGACGATTGCCCACCGCTNNCCCGTCGCCGTCCTGCCCGATGAACGCCGATGCCAATCGCACCGCGATCCTGGCGCGCATCGGCGGTGACTTCAGTTCGGTGCTGCGCGAATACGCCCCGCAGCTCACCCTGATGCAGAACACACTCTGCCCGCCGGGTCTCGGCTCGGCCGGACGCTATTGCGGGCTGCCGTCGGAGCCGCCGTCGGTCCAGACCGGCCCGGACGGCCGCACCACCATCACCGGCCCGATCGCCATCGGCTCGACGGCAGCTGAAGCCTTCGTGATGGAGAATGCCGACGGCTTTCCGGCCGATCAGGTGGCGTGGGGCCGCCTCAAGGGCGAAGCGCAGGTGGAGGATCTGCTCGAGATCCATCGTCTCGAGATCGACCTTGCCGAGAAGACCCTGCCGGTCGCTCGCCAGCGTGGCTCAAACCTGTTGAGCCAGATCACGGCGACGCTGCAGGACGGCCATAATTTTCCCGGCATGCCGCGCATCGCCGAGCCGGTGCGGCTGGCGATCCTGGTCAGCCACGACAACAACCTCGCCAACATCGCGCGACTGTTGAACGTCGGCTGGCGGATCGAGGGGTTCCAGCCCAACGAGCTGTCGCCCGGCGGCGCGCTCGCCTTTGAGCTGCTGCGCGACGTGCGTACCAACCGGCGCTACGTGCGGCTGGCCTTCTACGCCCAGACGGTCGCACAGATGCGCAATATGACGCCGCTCAACTTTGCCGAGCCACCCGGCATGGTGGCAGTTGACCTGCCCGACTGCGATCCCTATCTNNGGAACTAGCTAGCGAGCCCTAAGCTCGTCCGGCGCCGGCCGTAGAAACACGACACCGAGTGCACCCAGCGCGCTCACGGCCGCCAGCATCGCCCAGGCCTCATTGATCGAGATTACAAGGGCGGCCTTCTCGACCAGCGCGCGCACCAGCGAGATCGTCTCCGGATCGACGTTCTGCGGTGCCACCCCGGTCAGCGATCCTTCCGGCAGTCCGACCAGCCGTCCCGTGGCGATGTCTCCCGCCTTAAGCTTTTGGGTCAGATATTCGGCATGCACGGGCCCGCGGCCGTAGATCACCGTGTCGATCAGGGCGAGGCCGATGGCGCCGCCGAGATTGCGCATTAGGTTGAAGAGGCCGCTGGCATCGGCGACGCGCTCCGGTGCCAGGTGCCCCAAAGCAAGGCGCGTCGGCGGCAGCAGGCAGAGCATGATCGCGGCGCCGCGCAGGATCTGCGGCCACAGCATGTCGTCGAAATCCGACTGCCGCGTCTGGAAAGCGCTGAGAGCGAGGCCCACCGCGAACAGGGCAAAGCCCGCGGCGGTGAGCAGGCGCGCATCGATCCGGCGCTCGAGCTGGACGGCGATGGGTGCCGTCGCCAGTTGCGCGAGGCCTGTCACCAGCATGATCGTGCCGATCTCGAGCGAGTCATGGCCGCGCACGAAGCCCAGGAAAACCGGCATGAGATAGACCGAGCCATAGAGCCCGATGCCGAGCAGAAAGCTCAAGGCGCAACTGATGGCGAAGTTGCGGTCGGCCAAGGCGGTAAGATCGACGATCGGCGTTTTCCGGCCGAGCGTGCGGCGTACGAAGGCCGCCAGGCTGGTGGCGCTCAGCACCAGAAGGCCAATGACCAGGCCGGAGCCCCAGCCGTCCTGCGGCGCTTGCTTGAGGGCAATTTCGAGGGATGCTAGCGACAGGGCCATCAAGACCAGGGCCGCCAAGTCGATATGCCGGGCGTGGTCGACGTCGGATTTCGCGACGGGCAGAAAGCGCGCTGCAAGGAGGGCAGCGACGAGGCCTGGCCCGACATTGATCAGGAACAACCAGTGCCATGAATAGGTCTCGGTGATCCAGCCGCCGGCCAGCGGCCCGACTGTGGGGGCAAGCACCGCCAGAACACCAGCGAGCGTAGTCGCGATGGTCTGCTGGCGCGGCGGAAAGAGCAGGAACACCGCGGTGAACACCGACGGGATCAGGACGCCGCCGGCAAAACCCTGAACGACGCGGCAGGCCACCAGTACGGCAAAACCGCTGCTCGCGGCGCAGCCGACCGAAGCGATGCTGAAGAGCGAGATCGCCGCCACGAACAGGCCGCGCATCGTCAGCACGCGCGTCAACAGGCCGGTCAGCGGGATGGCGATCACCTCGGCGATCAGATAGGCGGTCTGCACCCAGCTCATTTGCTCCGGTGCGATGCCCAGCGCTTCCTGGATATTAGGCAGCGACGTCACCACCACTTGGATGTCGAGGATGGCCATGAACATGCCGAGGCCCATGGCGGCAAAGCCGATCCAGGTGCCGAGGCGGGTAGGGGCGTCGTCGGCCACTGACACGGTCAACGTCCGAGCGCCTTGTTTTCGGCGCGGACGCGTATCGACAGGATGGCGAGATTGAGGATCGAGAAGACGACGCCGTACCAGATCAGGCCGAAGGCCAGCGGCAGGACGAGGATCTCGCCGATCACGACGCAGTAGTTCGGATGAGACAGGTAACGATAGGGGCCACGTGCAATCAGCTGCTCGCCGGGAACTGTGATGATGCGCGTCGTCCAGCGCGGACCCAAGGTCATCAGCACCCAGACGCGCAGACCCTGCAGGACGAAGAAGACCACCAGCAGGATCGGATCGGGCGAGGCGAGATGCAATGCAAGAGCGAAGTACCACAGTCCGATCAGCCATGCCGTATGCAGGGCGACCATCAACGGATAGTGGCCCGGGGCCACTTCGATTGCGCCTGCGCTCAGAAGGCGAGCGGTGTTGCGTTGGGCAATGACCAGTTCGCCGAGGCGCTGCAGCGTGACGAACGCCAGAACGAGAAGCGTCAGCGTCATGCAGCTCGCGCCAGCGACAGCACCCCGCACGAAAAGCCCGGGCCCATGGCCGTCATGACCGTGCGCTTGGGCAAGCCTGCGGCGATGACGCGGTCGAGCACGAACATGACCGTGGGGGCCGACATGTTGCCGTATTCCGACAGCACGGCGCGCTCGTGATCGAGTGCGCCCTGTTCGAGATGCAGTGTGTGTTCAAGTGCTGTGATCACCTTGGCGCCTCCGGGATGGCAGGCGAAGCGATTGATCGAGTCTCGGGCGATGCCCAGCCGGTCGAGGATTCCGTCGACCGCCGGTCCCACCTTCTCATGGGCAAACGGGGGAATGTCGCGGTCGAAGACGACACCCAGTCCCTCGTCGTCGATGTTCCAACCCATGATGTTGAGCGTGTCAGGCCACATGTGCTCGCCTGCTCCTTCGATCTCGGCGATGCCGCTGTCGCCGGCCCGCAGGATACAGGCGGCAGCGCCGTCGGCGAACAGCGCGGTCGCCACCATATTCGCCTTGGTCAGCTTATCGAGGCGGAAGGCCGTCGAGCAGACTTCGACCGCGACCATCAACACCGTCGAGCCCGGTCGCGCTTGCGCCAGTCGGCTGGCGATCGCCAGGCCGTTGACCCCACCGGCGCAGCCCAGGCCAAAGACCGGGACGCGTTCGACATCGGCCCGAAACCCCAAGCGGCCGGCCGCACGTGCTTCGAGGCTCGGGGTGGCGATGCCGGTCGAGGAGATCGTCACGACCGTGTCGATGTCGCAGGCCCGGCAGCCCGCGGCGGCGATCGCCTTCTCGGCGGCGGCTACGAACAGGTCCTCGGCGCCCTCGAGATAGGCCGCCGTCCGCTCTGGCCAGCCCATGGGCTTCAAGTACCACTCGACCGGCTTGATCAAATGCCGCGTCTGGATGCCCGTCGTCTTAAAGACACGCGAG
Organism: Rhodospirillales bacterium; assembly: GCA_003153415.1. Lineage (GTDB taxonomy): Bacteria > Pseudomonadota > Alphaproteobacteria > Reyranellales > Reyranellaceae > Reyranella. The sequence goes on from PLYQ01000046.1 coordinate 4,960, forward strand.
ATTCGGCCGAAATCGGGAAAACGGTGGGCAAACGCATCTCGCGCCACGTCGGCCGCATCGGCCTGCGCCAGACGGTGGGGAGGGACGGCTGATGCAAGGGAAATCAGGTTTGCGCGATGCCTGCCATCGCGCCCGCCAAAGTCGGTGCCGTTCATAGATACCGCCGTCCTTTAAGAAAATGTGACGACCTCGCGCCCCACGAGGTGCCATTTCAATGCACGACCTTGTCCGTATTTGGGCGGCCCCGTTCCACTGTAACGCGGACGGGAGCCACTTGTTCCGCCAGGATCAGGGCGGTCGCCGACCGCTCCTAGGCCGGCGGCGCGACCGACAGGCCCTTGACCTTGTGGCGCTCGATCAGCCGGGCGACCAAGCCGGACTTTTTCGCCTCTTCGACGAAGGCCGCGAGGAACTCGGCGCCCGCCTTGTTCGCCTTGGCCGTGCCGACCGCCTGCTGCACAGCGCTGAACTTGCCGTCGAGGATCCTGGCACCCGGCATCTTCTCGATATCTTTCAACAGTCCCGGCCGCAGTCCGGCCAGGACGTCGAGCTTTTCGTCCTTGAACTTGTTGAAGGCGGCGTCCAGCCCGCTCACCTGGATGAGCGTGGCGTTCTTGATGTTGTTCTCCAGCCAAAGACCGTAGGCGGAACGCGCCGACACGGCCAGCCGCACGCCTTTCTTGTCGACGTCGGCGAGGACTTTGATCCCCGAGCCGGGCGGCACCATATAGGTCGCCTCGATCTCGACATAGGCCGCAGTGAACGCGATCTTCTCGGCACGCTGCGGTTCGGCGCCGATCAGGCCGATGTCCCAGACGTTCATGCCGACCTGGTCGCCGAGCTCGCCCGGCGTCTTGAACGGCACGTATTTTATCGGCACGCCGAGCGCTGCCGCGATCGCGGCAGCCATGTCGGGTGAAACGCCTTCGGGGTCGCCGGTGGCGCTGCGGCCAGTGACCAGCAGGAAGTTGGAGAGATTGACGCCCGCGCGCAGGACGCCGGTGGGTGCAAGTTCGGCAAGTGCTTTCTGGCTCATGGCGGCATTTTATGTCCAACCGTCGGCCGCGTCCTGCGAAATTGCAGGCATCGCCCGCATCGCGGGACGGCATCGGGGCGCTAAACTGCCGTTCCGCTGCCGGAGGGCGCCATGAAGATCACCGATGTCTCGCTGACCTTGTTCGCCTGGGACGACATTCCACCCACCCAATATGGCCAGCACAGCCGCTTCGCGGGCTCGAGCGCGCTCGGCCTGCTGCGCATCCGCACCGACGACGGCGTCGAGGGCAATGCCTTCCTGGGCTCGGCGTCCAACTCTGCAACGACCGACGGACAGGGGCTGATTACCCACCTGAAGCCGGTGCTGATGGGCAAAAATCCGCTGCATCGCGAGGCGCTCGTCCACGACCTGTGGCGCAAGCAGAGGGTCGCGGGCGTCCGTGCCATCGGCGCGGTCGATGTGGCGCTCTGGGACCTCTTGGGCAAGTCGGTTGGCCAACCCATCCACCGGCTGCTCGGAACCTATCGCGAATCGGTGCCTGCCTATGCGAGCTCGGCGGTGCTGTCGTCGCCTCAGGCCTACGCGCAGGAGGCACTGGAGTACAAGGAATACGGTTGGGCCGCGTACAAGATCCATCCGCCGACGCAATGGAAAGAGGACATCAAGGTCTGCGAGGCGGTGCGCAAGGCGGTCGGCGACTACACCATCATGCTCGATTCGACCTGGAGCTACGACTATCCGGCGGCGGTGCGGGTCGGCCGTGCCACGCAGGAGATGGGCTTCTTCTGGTACGAGGATCCGCTGGCCGACCAGGACATCTACAACTATGTGAAGCTGAAGCAACAGCTCTCGATTCCGATCCTTGCCACCGAGTATCCTATTGCTGGCCTCGACTCGTATCAGCCCTGGATCATGCTGCAGGCCACCGACTTCCTGCGCGGCGACGTCGCCGTCAAGGGCGGCATCACCACGCTGGTCAAGACGGCGCACCTCGCCGAGGCCTTTCGCATGAACTTCGAGGTCCATCACGGCGGCAACTCACTGAACAATGTTGCCAACCTGCATGTCATCGCCTCGATCAAGAACACGACGTTCTTCGAGGTGCTGCTGCCGGATGCGGCGCAAAAATACGGGCTGGAACACGACATCGTGGTCGGTCGCGACGGCATGGTGCACGTGCCCAACGGTCCGGGTCTGGGAGCCGCCATCGACTTCAAGCTGATCGAGCGCAAGAAGGTCGCGGTGCTGTCATGACCGGGGGCCATCATCCGCTCGCGAAGCTATACGGCTTCCCAATCGCGTGACCTCGATCTACATCGACGCCGACGCCTGTCCGGTAAAGACGGAAATCTATCGGGTCGCCGAGCGCTACGCCCTGAAGGTCTACGTCGTCAGCAACTCCTACTTCAATGTGCCGCGCGACCCGCGCATCGAGCTGGTGGTGGTGAGCGACAGCTTCGACGCCGCCGACAACTGGATCGCCGAGCGGGCAGGTCGGGGTGACATCGTCATCACGGCCGACATCCCGCTGGCCGATCGCAGCTTGAAGGCTGGTGCTGCAGCAATCGGCAACACCGGCGTGCCCTTCACGAGCTCCTCGATCGGCATGGCGATGGCCAATCGCGAGTTGCTGTCCAACCTCAGGGCCATGGGCGAGGCGACGGGCGGGCCAAAGCCCATGAGCCAGCGCGACCGTTCGCGCTTCCTGTCGGCGCTCGACGAGGCTATCCAGAAGTTGAGGCGACCGCGCGCCTGAGCCAATATCAGCCCCAAGTAAGAAGACTGTCATCCTCAGGGGGAAACCGATGAAGTTGCTTCGCACTGCAGCGCTTGCGCTGGCCGGCTGGCTCGGCGGCTTCGCCGTGGCTCACGCGGCCGACCTCAACGTCTACACGATCTGGCCGGAGAACTATGCCCGGCCCATGTTCCAGGAGTTCGAGAAGCAGACCGGCATCAAGGTCAACTTCCTGCGCTTCTCCTCGGGCGAGGCGCTGTCGCGGGTGATCGCCGAAAAGAACAACCCGCGGGTCGACGTGCTGTTTGGCGGTCCCGTGGAGACCTTCGCTGCCGGCATCAAAGAGGGCATCTTCGAGTCCTACAAGTCGCCGTCCTTCGCCAAGCTGCCGGCGCGCTTCAAGCAGGCCGACGGCCAGTGGACGGCTATCGCCGACGATCCGTTGGTCTTCATGACCAATGCGGCGTTCCTCAAGACCAACAATCTGAAGCCGCCGGCGTCGTGGGACGATCTGTTGAATGCGGCCTACAAGAACATGCTGCAGATGGCCGATGCCCGCACCTCGGGCACTGCAGTGACGCGTATCTTTTCCGTGCTCGAGGTCAACGGTCGCGACGAGGACAAGGCTTTCGCGTACCTCAAGAAGCTGCGCAAGAACGTGCAGGTCTATACCAAGAGCGGCGGCGGCGGCACTTTGCCGGTCGGATTGGGCCAGGCCGGCGGCGGCATCTTCTTCATCGTCGATGCGCTCGAGACCAAGGCCAAGGGCTACGACGTCGTCGTCAGCTTCCCCAAGGAAGGCATCGGCTCCTCGGCCGAGGCGATCGGGCTGATCAAGGGCGCCAAGAACGCCGAATCAGGCAAGAAACTGATCGATTTCGCGACCAGTCCCGCCATGCAGTCCAAGCTCGCCGAGTTCAAGGTGAACTTCGTGCCGGCCAATCCCGAGGTGGAGACCGAAGCGTCCTTGGCCGAAGTGCTGAAGGGCGCGCGCATCTTCCCGATCGACGACGCCTATGCCGGGGCCAACCGCAAGCGCATCGTCGAGCGCTGGATCAAGGAAGTACTGCCCGAGCAGTAAACCGTGCGTTCGCAGGCGTCGTCGGAATGGCGGCGGGTCGCGCGGGATCCGGCGCTGCTCGGCGCCATCGTGGTGCTGTGGGCGCTGCTCGCTTTGTTCGTGATCTTTCCGCTGGTCCATCTGCTGGACCGCGCCTTCGTCGACGAAGGCCGGTTCACGCTCACGCCGCTACTCGACAGTCTCGCCGACGCGAGCCACCGCGCCGCCTTCTTCAACAGTCTGATCCTGGCGACAGCGGTCGGCGGACTGGGCACGGCGCTGGGGTTCCTGTTCGCTCTCACCGCCGTGCGGGGCGGGCTCGGCCGGCACTGGCTCACCTTTCTCGATGCGGCCGCGCTCCTGCCGCTGGTCTCGCCGCCATTCACCACGTCGATATCGATCATCTTTACCTTCGGACCCAAGGGCTTCATCACCCACGATCTGCTGGGCTTTGCCAACGTTTCACCCTATGGCTTCTGGACCACGACGCTTGCCGAGACGCTGACCTATTTCCCGATCGCCTATCTCACTTTGCGGCCGATTCTGGCCGCGATCGATCCCACCATGGAAGAGATGGCCTTCAGTCTGGGCGCCTCACGCTGGCGTATCTTCCACACCGTCACCGTCCCGTTGGCCGTGCCGGGCTTCGCCAACGCTTTCCTGCTGCTGTTTGCGGCTTCGCTTGCCGATTTTGCGACGCCCCTGATCCTGGCCGGCAACGCCTTTCCGGTGCTGCCGACCCAGGCTTTCCTGCAGATCACTGGCCTGTTCGATTTCAAGGGCGGGGCGGTGCTGTCGCTGATCCTGCTGGTGCCGGCGGCGGCGGTTTTCCTGCTGCAACGCTATTGGGTGGGGCGGCGCACCTACGTCACGGTCACCGGCAAGGTCGGCCAGCGTTCGCGCACGCGGACCCTGGCACCGTGGACCGGCGTGGCGCTAGTGGCGGGTTGTTCGTTCGTGGCGGCCGTCATCGTCTATTTCTATGCGCTGCTGCTCTACGCCTCGCTGGTCGTGGCCTTCGGAGCCAACAACAATTTCACCTGGCACCACTATCAGGTGATCTTCACCGAAGGGCTGCCGGCGATCCGCGACACGCTGATCATCGCCGCCATCGGCATGCCGCTCGGCGGGCTCTATGGCGTGCTGGTGGGCTACCTGATTGCGCGAAAACGCTTTCCCGGCCGGCGCGCCATGGAGCTGGTGGCGATGATCAACTACGCGTTACCCGGCACCATTGTCGGCATTTCCTATCTCATCGCCTTCAACGATCCGCCCCTGGCGCTGACCGGCGGCGCCATGATCATCGTGGCCTGCTACGTCTTTCGCTATAGCCCGACCGGCATCCGCGCCACCGTGGCGCTGTTGCAGCAGATCGACCGCAGCATCGAGGAGGCTTCGTCGAGCCTGGGCGCTGGCAGCGGCGAGACCTTCCGGCGTGTTACCCTGCCGCTGATCGCTCCGGCATTCTTCGCGGGCCTCGGCGTCGTCTTCATCCGCTCCATGACGGCGATCAGTGCCACCATCTTCCTGGTGTCGATCAGTTGGACGCTGATCACCGTGCGCATCCTGGAAAACATGACCGAGCTGTCGCTGGGACCGGCCGCAGCCTTCTCGGTGTTCGTGATCGTGGTCGTCTTCGTGGTGGTGGCGGGCCTCAGCGCCGTGTTGGCGCGGTTGCGCGCCCCGGCGGCCGGTGCCGCAGCCCGCAGCTTCCTTGGAGGTTAGCGAGCATGGCGCCCATCAGCATCCGCCTAGATCGGGTCTCCAAGCGCTTCGACCACACGGTGAAGGGTGAGGTCTATGCCGTGCGCGACGTCAGCCTCGCGGTGTCGGAAGGCGAATTGCTCACCCTGCTGGGACCGTCGGGCTGCGGGAAATCCACGACGCTCCGCATGATCGCGGGCTTCGAAGAGCCGGACGCCGGCACGATCTCGATCGACGGCAAGGATGTGACGCACGTTCTGCCCAACAAGCGCGGCATCGGCTTCGTGTTCCAGAACTACGCGTTGTTTCCCCATCTCACGGTGTTTGAGAACGTGGCCTACGGATTGCGCGTGCAGGGCCGCGATGAGGCGGCCATCACCAAGGCGGTCGGCGAAGTGCTGGAGCTGGTGGGGCTCACGAACTACGGCCAACAACAGCCGCACCAGCTCTCGGGTGGCGAGCAGCAGCGGGTGGCGCTGGCGCGCGCCGTTGTGTTCCAGCCCAAGGTGTTGCTGTTCGACGAGCCGCTCAGCAATCTCGACGCCAAGCTCCGGGTCGAGATGCGCGAGCAGATCCGGTCCCTGCAGAAGCGCATCGGCATCACCACGGTCTACGTCACGCACGATCAGGAAGAGGCGATGGCGATCTCCGACCGCATCGCCGTCATGGAGCGCGGTGCGGTCGTTCAGGACGGCACGGCGCACGAACTCTACTATCGGCCGGCCACCGAATTCGTCGCGCGCTTCATCGGGCGGACTAATCTTGTGAACGCTCGCGTCGTGTCGGCAGACGACGTCGAGGTCGAAGGCGCTCGCATCGGTCTCGCCTCCGGCCTCGCCGCTGGCGCGACGGTGCAGCTGGTGGTGCGGCCGGAAATGATCGAACTTACGCCGGCGGGAGCGGGGCAGGCCGGCGCTGGGGTCATCGCCCAACGCACCTTCCTCGGCGAAAAGACCGACTATCAGGTGACTCTAGGCAGCGCGACGCTACAGGTCTCGGCTACCGACCATTATCGCAAGGCCCCGTTGGAGGTCGGCCAGCCGGTCGCCGTGCGCTTCCACCCGGAGGGCATCCATGTTCTGAAGCAGCTACTTATCTAGCCAGACGTCCTCGAAGCGGAAGCCGTTGTAGACGCTGTTCACGTTCGCGACGTAGCCCTTCACATAGGGCTGCATGCAGATGGCGGCGCGGTTCCACATGATGACCGGCCGCGCGCCGTCCTCGAGCAGCTTCTTGTCGATCTCCCACACGATCTTCTTGCGCTTCTCGATGTCCGTCTCCTGGCTCTGCACTTCGGACAGCTTGTCGATCTCGGGATTACAGTAGCCGGTATAGTTGCGCTCCGACTTGCAGGAGAAATTCTCGAAGAAGTTCTGGTCGGGGTCGTCGACGCCGTTGCCGGTGGTGTTGAGGCCCACCGAGTAGTCCTTGCGCGCCACCTTGGGAAACCACTGCGTCGTCTCGATGATGTCGACGTCGGCGTCGATCCAGATATCCTTGAGCTGGCTGGCCAGGATGACTGCCGGGTCCTTGTAGAGCGAGATGCCGCGGGTCGCGATCTTGAGCTTCAGGTGCTTGTCGGGCCCGTAGCCCACCTTCTTCATCAGCGCGCGGGCTTCCTCGCGGTTCTTGTCCACGTCCGCGCCGTAGCCCGGCACGCTGTGCAGCATCGCTTCCGGCATGCCCCAGATGCCGTCCTTGAGCGGCTGCATGGTGCCGCCCTCCTGGGCGTCGCCCTGGTTGAGGATGTCGATGAAGGCCTTGCGGTCGAGCGCCAGGACCAGGGCGCGCCGCAGGTCGGGATTGTCGAATGGCGGGGCGTCGCGGTTCACGATCAGGTTGGTGTTGTTGTTCATCGACGTCGTCTGGCACTGCGCGTTGGGCAGCTGGGACTTGATGTCCTTGAGCAGCGGCAGCGTCACCTCCCAGGGGAAGGTGATGTCGAAGCGGCCGGCGACGAAGCTCAGCACGGCGGTGCCGCGGTTGGGCACGATGGTGAACTCGATGCCGTCGAGGTAGGGCTTGCCCTTCTTCCAGTAGTCGGGATTCCGGGCGATCTTGACGCCCTCGTTCTGCTTGAACTCGACGAACTTGAACGGACCGGTGCCGATCGGCTTGGTGCGCATCTGCGGCGCCGGCACGTGGCAAGCATACATCGGTGAATAACCCGAGGCGAGCAGCGTCAGCATGGAGGGCTGTGGCCGCTTCAGGTGAATAGTCGCCTGGAGATCGTTGTCGGCCGTGACGCTCTCGACATTTGTGTACCAGCTGGCCCGCGGATTGGCGCGCAACTTGGGCTCGACCTTGCCCTGCAGCAGATCGAAGGTGCAGACCACGTCCTTGGCGCTAAACGGTTTGCCGTCGTGCCACTTCACACCGTCCTGGAGCTTGAAGGTGAGGTCCTTGCCGTCGGCGCTCCAGCTCCATGACTTGGCGAGGTCCGGAACGATCGAGTCCGGGCCGTTCTGCGGCTTGCTCTGGTCGAACAGTACGAGATTGTTCATTACCGGCATGATCGGGATGACCGTCGAATTCGTCGCCGTTTCGTGGATCGACAAGGTGGGCGGATTGTCGCGATGGTACATCTTGAGCACGCCGCCGCTCTTTTGCGCCAGCGCCACGCCGGTCGAACAAACCAAAGCGGCAAGCATGCCGCCCAACAGAAACTTCGCCCGCATTGATCGTTCCTTCCTTGAGCCTTCCCCGGCCGCGTCGCGTATCGCCAACTCGATGGCGCCGCAGCGTCGTTCTTCACATTCTACATTGCCCGGCGGCGCGCGACAGGCTCAAATCCGGCCTGCACGGTGAAGGGGATTCCATGGAAATTTCGAGGATGCGCTGGCTGGTGACGGTGGCGTCACTACTTGGTGCCCTGTGCGTCGGCGGTACCGCCCAGGCGCAGAAGAAGCTGGTGGTCTATACCTCCAACGACAGCACGCTGAACGACCTGGTGTTCGGCGCTTTCGCCAAGGAGACCGGCATCACCGTCGAGCCGGTCGCGGCGGGTTCCGGAGTCGTGGTGCGTCGCCTGCAGGCCGAAAAGGCGCGGCCGCTGGGCGACATCATCTGGGGCGTCAGCCGCTCGCTGCTGCAGACCAACAAGGCGCTGTTCGAGCCCTATGCCTCCAAGAACATCGACGCGACGCCCGCCGAATACCGCGATCCCGACAATCTGTGGATCGGCAACAACCTTCATCTGCTGGTGATCCTGGAGAACACAAAGCTGGTGCCGGCCGACCAGGGACCCAAGAGCTGGGCCGACCTGCTCGATCCCAAGTGGAAGGGCAAGATCGCCTTCACTGATCCGGCCAACTCGGGCTCCGCTTATGCCACCGTCACCATGCTGGTCGATCTGTGGGGTGGCGGCGAGGAGGGCTGGAAGAAGGTGGGCGCACTGTTCAAGAACCTGAAGGTGCTGAACCGCTCCTCGCTGGTCTTCCAGGGCGTCGGCAACGGCGAATATCCGCTGGGCATCTCGCTGGAATATGCCGGCCCGATGTGGGCCGCGGGCGGCGCGCCGGTGAAGGTGATCTATCCTTCAGACGGCACGACCGCCTCGATGGAGGGCGTGGCGATCATCAAGGGCGGACCCAACCCCGACTCGGCCAAGGCGTTCGTCGACTTCATCAACCACAAGGATGTGCGCGAGATGATCCTCAAGGCCACCTATCGCCGGCCGACGCGCAGCGACATCGACCTTTCCAAGCTGCCCGGTGGCATGCCGCCGATGTCCGAGGTGAAGCTCCTCAAGTACGACGAGGACGGCTGGACGGCCAAGCGCACCAAGACCCTGGAGCGGATCAAGGACGTCCTCCAGGAATCGCGCTGAGTGGCCGGTATCGTCATCTCCGGCGTCAGCCGGAGTTTCGGGACTGTCCGCGCCGTCGACCAGGTCGACCTCACGGTGGAGGAAGGCGAGTTCTTCACCCTGCTGGGGCCGTCGGGCTGCGGCAAGACCACCTTGCTGCGCATGATCGCCGGTTTTTGCGAACTCGACAGCGGTGAAATCCGCTTTGGTGACAAGCGCATCGACAAGTTGCCGGCGCACCTCCGCGACATCGGCATGGTGTTCCAGAACTATGCCGTCTTTCCCAACCTCACCGTGGCCGGCAACGTCGCCTACGGCCTCAGGGCACGCAAAGTGCCGGCGCCGGAGATCGCCACCAGGGTCGAGGAGGCGCTGGCGCTGGTCCAGCTCGCGGGCTATGGCGCACGCCTGCCGCATCAATTGTCGGGCGGCCAGCTCCAGCGGGTCGCCATCGCCCGCGCTCTGGTGATCCGCCCGCAGGTGCTGCTGTTCGACGAGCCGCTCAGCAATCTCGATGCGCGCCTGCGGGTCAGCATGCGCGGGGAGATTCGCGAGCTGCAGAAGTCGCTGGGCATCACGGCGCTCTATGTGACGCATGACCAGGAGGAGGCGATGTCGGTGTCCGATCGCATCGCCTTGATGAACAACGGCCGACTGGAACAGATTGGCGCACCGGCCGAGATCTACCGCCATCCGGCTTCGCGTTTTGCCGCCGAGTTCATGGGCACGACCAATCTTGTCGAGGCCCGCACGCTCGGGTTGGCGGCGCCGGTGTGGGTGTCGCTCCGGCCCGAGGCGCTGCGGCTGGAAGCCGACGCACCGGCCGGCTGGCCGCGCGTTGCGGGCTCGGTGGCGCGGGTCGAGATACTGGGTCCGATCACGCGCCTCGACGTGAAGCTCGGCGACGGCACGGTGCTGAAGACAGCTACGCTCGACGAGCCGCAGCGCCAGCTCGTTGTCGGCGCTCCCGTGACGCTCGCCTTCGATTCGGCGCGGCTGACGGTGCTGCCATGACCTTTGCCATCCCGCACCAGCAGCGCCTTTCGCTGGCCATCGCAGCGCTCGGCTTCCTGTTCCTCGGAGTGTTCCTGCTCTATCCGCTGTTCAACGTGTTTGGCTCAAGCCTGCTCGATCCCGAAGGCGAGACGCTGACCTTGGCAAACTACACCAAAGTGTTGGGCCGGCCGTTCTATCGCAGCGCCATCGTCAACACCGTGAGCATCGGCCTCGCTGCGACCGCGATCACGACGCTGCTGGCCGTGCCCTTCGCCTTCGTGCTCGCCCGCCTGCCGATCCCGGGAAAGGCCGCAATCCTCGCCATGGCGGCGCTGCCGCTGGTGCTGCCGTCCTTCGTCAGTGCCTATGCCATCGTGCTGCTGCTCGGGAACTCGGGCATCGTCACGCAATGGCTGCAGAGCTGCGGCGTGGGCTTCGGCTCGATCTACGGCGCCGGCGGCATCATCCTGGTCTACACACTAACGCTCTATCCCTACGTGCTGCTGCCGACGATCGCCGCCTTCAAGGCGGTCGATGTCTCGATGGAGGAGGCGGCGCAAAATCTCGGCTCGCCGCCCGGCCGCACCGTGTGGACGGTGACCTTGCCCATCGTGCTGCCCGCGGTCCTGGCGGGCGCGCTGCTGGTGTTCATCGAGACCCTGGAGAATTTCGGCGTGCCCTTCGTGCTGGCCGAGGACCTGCCGATCTTCGCCGTCGAGGCCTTCAAGCTCTTCATCGGCGAGACCGCGCCCAATCCCGCCTCGGCCGGCGTGCTGGGCGTGCTGCTGATCCTCTCGACGACGCTGGTGCTGCTGGTGCAGCGTCGCTTTCTGGCGTCTCGTCGCTTTGCCACCAATGCCCGTCAGGTTCCGCCGCTCCTCAAGGTCGGGCGCGGCCTGCAGGCGGCGGCCACGCTTTATTGCTGGGCCATCGTGATCCTGGCGCTGGTGCCGTTCTTTGCCATCGTCGTGCTGTCGTTCCTGGAATTCCGCGGCCCCGTGCTGCACGGAAATTTCAGCCTCGACAATTTCACCGGCCTGTTCGACCGCTCGCTGCGGCCGTTCGCCAACACCCTGGTCTTTGCAACGCTTGCCGCCGCCTTCGTCACCCTGATCGGCGTGCCGATCGGCTATGTCGTGGCGCGCACCCGCTCGGGCGTGGCGACGGTGCTCGATGTCGTCGCCACCCTACCGTTCGCGGTGGCCGGCACCGTGCTCGCCATCGGATTCGTGGTCTCTTTTAACTCAGGGCCGTTGGTGTTGACCGGCGGTCCGCTGATCCTGGTGCTGGCCTACACGGTGCGCAAAGTGCCGTTCGCCGTGCGCTCGGCCAGCGCCATCGTCCACCAGATCGACGCCTCGCTGGAGGAAGCCTCGATCAGCCTCGGCCGCTCGCCGCTGCAGACCTTCCTGCGAATCATGGTGCCGCTGATGCTGGGCGGCATTTTAAGCGGCGTGGTGCTGAGCTGGGTCACCGTGGCCTCGGAGCTCAGCGCCACCGTCGTGCTCTACAGCGGCCCATGGCGCACGCTCACCGTGCTGATGTTCCAGTCGCTCGAAGGCGGCGGCGCGGGCACCGCCACGGCGGCCGCCTCGATCCTGATCGTCGTCACCCTGCTGCCGATCGCGCTGCTCTACCGGCTGGTGCGGCGCTACGAACTCTCCTGAGACCGAGAAGGGAATTAGTGGCGTTTTTCAACGCCTTGAACGTTTTGGCGATCGAACGCCCGAGTGTCTCTCTGGAATGAAAGTCACGCTTTGGCGATTATATCGGTCAATTTGCGGAACTCTCGCATATTGGCGCGTTCTACGTAGGCCATGACCATGCGCTTGCGAACCAAGGTTGAACTGATCTCCGCGGCGATTGCCGGCTTGCTCCTGCTTGTCGCGTGGATAGCGCCGCGATTCGTCGATATCGACGCCTACAAACCGGCGATGCAGGAGGCCGTAAAGGCCGCGACCGGGCGTGAACTTGTAATCGAGGGGCCCATGAAGCTCTCGATGTTGCCACAGCCTCGCATCAGCGCCCGTAGTGTCCATTTCGCCAATGCCGTCGGCGCCAAGGGCGCTCAGATGATCGATGTTCAATGGGTGGCGGCCTCGCCGTCCTGGCTGGCGCTGCTTCAGGGACGGGTCGAGGTCGGCAAGATCATTCTCTACAAGCCGATCGTCGTCCTGGAGACCGACGCCAAGGGCGTGCCTAATTGGGAATTCATGCCGGGCGCCGGCGCAGCCCAGCCCGTGGGTGCCCCGAGTAGCGGCCTGCATCTCTCGATCGGCACCCTGAACATCGTGCAGGGCACGCTGAGCTACACCAATCCGCAGACCGGCAAGACCGTGAAGGCCGAACAGGTCGAGGCGACCGCTTCGGTCGGTTCGCTCGACGGGCCTTTCACCATTTCCGGCACGGCGACCGTGAACGGCGTGCCCTTGTCGCTCGACCTCAAGGTGGGCGAACAGCAGGAAAAGGGTCACGACACGGCCTTCATGTTGAAGGTCGAAAGCGGCAAGCTCGAATTTGTCGGTCAGGCGAGCGCGATCAGGCCGGATGCCGCGCTCACCGGCCACCTCTCGGTGGCGACCGGCCTGTTGACCGACTTCATCGCTGCCGTCGTGCGCGCCACGGGCGAGGGATCGCCGCGCTTCGACGCGTCGGTCATCGGACGCTTCACCTTCGACGGCGGCATCGAGGTGTCGCCAACGCGGTTGGCCATCACCGACTTCAAGACGACCTTGGCGGGCGATACCGCGGCGGGCTCGCTTACCTTGACCTACGATGAGCAGCCATCGCTCGAAGGCAAGCTGTCGTTGCCCAAGCTTGATCTCGAGAAATGGCTGACCGTGCTGTCGCAGCCCGGCATCTTCCTGGCGCAGGCGCCGGCCACTGCGCCCAAGCCGGCGGCGCCTGCAGCCACGCCTGGGCCGGCCGCTGCGCCCAAGCCGGCAGCGCCCGCAGGCACGCCCGCTCCGGCTGCTGCGCCCAAGCCGGCGACGTCCACGGCCACATCCGCCACCTTGTCGCCGTTTCCGCCCGAGCTGAACGTCGCCCTGACCCTGGACATTGCCGAAACCATCTACCGCAAGGGGTCGATCCGCGACCTGTCGATCGCCTTCGACATCCGCAAGGGCGCCATCACCGTGCCGCGTTTCAAGATGGTGCTGCCGGGTGAGATGGTTGTGCAGGCCGATGGCGCAGTGACCGCCGTTACCGCGGCGCCCGCCACTGCCGTTACCCCCGCCACCGCCACCGCCGCCGGCAAGCCGCCCGCCAAGGTCGAGACCAGCGGAACCTTCAGCCTCAGCGGATCGAAGCTGCGCGATACGCTGACGTGGCTCGGTGTCGATACGAGCGGTGTGCCGGCCGGCAAGCTTCAGACGCTGACTGCCAACGGCAAGCTGGCGTCGACCGCGGGCAGCGTGAACGTCGGCGATGCAACCCTGGAAATCGATGGCCAGCCGGCCAAGGGCGGCGGCACGCTGGCGTTCGGCCCGCCGTTTGCCGTGACGGCCACGGTCGATGCCGACCACCTCGACCTTGACGCCTACATGCCCAAGCGCCCGGAATCGGCGACGAGCATCGCGGCCGCCCCGACGCCGGACCCGGTCGTTGCTGCGATGGCGTCCGTCGTCGCTCCGTCGCCTGCCCCGGACAAGACCACGCCCAAGTTCCAGCTCAAATCCAAGGTCGCCAAGCTGGTGTATCGCCAGGAAACGCTGAACGGCGTCGCAGCCGATATCACCGTCCAAGGAAACTTGCTTAGCCTGAACAGCGTCAAGGTTGCTGATCTCCTAGGGGCCAAGCTCGACCTGCACGGCTCGGTGAACGATTTCGCCACCCGGCCGAGCTTCGATCTCACTTTCAACGCGACGATGCCGGACACCGACAAGCTGCTGGACTATGCCGCGCTGCCGAGATTTGCCAACGGCAAGATCGGCGCGGCGTCGGCCAGCGGCGGTGTGGCGGGCACGCTAGACGCCGTGACGTTGCGCAACCTGGCCATCACCATGCTGGGCGCCACGGCGCATGCCACGGGCTCGCTCAAGTTCGCCGACAAACCGCAGTTCGATTTTTCCAACTTCAGCATCCAGACCGCGGATGCGAGCCGGCTGGTATCGGTGGCGGCCGGTCGCAACCAGACCGGCGTGGGGGCGATCGCCGCGTCCGGCACGTTGAAGGGCACGTCCGACCGCGCCACCTTCAACGGCCAGCTCGACGCCATGGGCGCCAAGATGTCGGGCTCGCTCGATGCGACGCTGGGCGACCGCCCGAACATCAAGGCCAAGCTCAAGGTTCCCGGCACGCTCGATATCGACCGGTGGCTCGGCGTGTCGGCCAATCCCGTCGCAGCGGCAACGGTGCCTTCCGGGGCGCCCGCTCCAGCGGCCGCGGTTGCCCTGCCGGCGCACCAGCCGGGTATGGCCACCGCCAAGTCGATCGACCTGTCGGCCTTGCAGTCGTTCGACGCGACGCTGTCGCTCGAGACCAGTGCGATCGCCATTGCTTCGCTCCGGGTGAATTATGGCGATCTCGACGCGACGCTGCACAATGGCGTGCTGAAGATCTCCAAGCTCACCGGCCAGTTCTTCGGCGGCGCCGTCGACTTTACTGGCACGATCGACGCGTCGGGAAAGACGCTCGCACTCGACCTCAAGGGCTCCCTGCAGGGAATCTATTTCGGCGAGATGCTGCGCGGCGCCGCCGGCACCAACAGCTTTGGCAACCCCAACCTGACCGTGATGGTCGACGGAAAGATCAGCGCGCTCGATATCCAGCTCAAGAGCAGGGGCGGCTCGCCGCTGGAGATCCGCAACGCGCTCACCGGCACGGCGAGCCTAAGCGGCTTCATCTATCCCACCGTCACGCAGGGTTCGCTGTCGTTTGCGCGCTTTGCCACCAGCCTTGGCGGCGCGTTCAGCGACAGCATGGCCTTCAATTCCGCAATGCTGCAGGGTTTCATCAACCGTCAGAATCCGACCGCCGGCCTGGTGCAGATCGGCGGCGGCGCCATGACCTTGCAGAATCAGACGGTGAGCGGACAGAACACGACCGCCAGCATCATCGGCCGGACCATCTTCGAATCGGCGACCACCGACACGACCGTCAACATCGACACCGGCAACAACAAGGGTCCGGCGGATTTCGTGACGAAGATCAAGGGCCCGCTGTCGTCGCCCAGCCTGACGACGGGTCGGGGGCCGGGGCGGTGACTCATTCTTACTGATGGGGAGGTGTCGCGGTCATACCGCGACGGAGGGGTCATGAGCCTCGATTGGAGCTTTTGACCCCTCCGCCGGCGTAAGACGCCGCCAC
>PLYQ01000366.1:0-38767 GCA_003153415.1 Rhodospirillales bacterium
CAGGCCTTGCCAGACGCTTGCGTTCACCTTCATCGACTAGCGCAAGACCATATCCGTCGATCATACCTTCAAGCATATGCGCGGTCGTGTTACCCGGCAGATCCGAGCTGCGCACGGCCATGGCTAGCGATAAACCCAGCCGGATCAGATCGTGCGCCGGATTGCCGATTACAGTCTGATCGAGGTCTCGGATCTGTATATCGACCTGGCCGGCAGTATTCGCCACAGGTCCGAGGTTGCCGACATGGCAGTCGCCGCAGATCCATACCGGAGGACCGTCTGGCAGCTTCCGCCCGGCCGCGGATTCCAGCCATTCGTAGAATTTNNTCTTAGTCATGGGTCACTGTAACGCCAGCGACATGGAACGGGTTCCGGATCTGGCTCAAAAGCGACCTGAGCGGAGCCAAATGAGGACGGCACATATGAGGGGACGCACGCTCCTGAGGGATGGCCATTATAGCAATATTGGTTGACAATATATGCGATAAATGCAATGTTCATTCAAATGATCTTGGACGCAAAAGTCGCGACGGATCGGCCCTAATGGCCCGCATCCGCACCATCCGGCCGACCTTCCCGCGCTCGCGTAGCATGGGCCGCATCAGCCGCGGGGTGCGGCTGCTGTTCGTGCAGTTATAGACGATCGCCGACGACAAGGGGAGCATCCGCCCCTCACCGTGCGGGCTCGTCGCTCTGCTCTATCCTTCGGACACCGACGCACCATTGCACCTGTCCTGGCTCGATGAGCTGGAGCGCGAGGGCTGCATCGAGCGCTACACGGTCGATGGAGCGGATTATTTGTGCGTCGTGCAATGTCGCCGCCTTCAGAAGATCCAGCATCCGAGCCGCGGCCGCTTGCCGGCAGCCCCTTCGGGGGCGCGGGCGTCTCATGAGACTCATGAGCTTCATGAGGAATCGCCTGAAACGCCGAGGAATCGGGTCTCATCGGGCAATCCTCATGAGGATCTTTTTGGCGACAAAGAAGCGTCGCCCAAGGGGCCGCTCGCGACTCGCGAGTCTCGCGAGGAATGGCCTAAAAGATCGCAGGATCGGGCCTCAAACACCGATCCTCGCGAGGCGTCTTTTTTGGCGACAAGGAAACGTCGCCCGGGCGGCGTGGCGATTCGCGAATTCGCGAAACTTCGCGAAACGTCCGCGGCAGGAAGCGCACAATGGCGGAGGGACAGGAGCTTGCGGACCGGTCTTGTAGGTTTCGCGAAAATCTCGAAAAAGTTGGAGGACGACGGTCCGGTGGTCGCTGCCCGACAAACCATGCTGCTCAATCTCGGGCGCTGTTTTTTTCCCGTTTATTTAACAGGAAGGAGCGACCGAAAGCGCTTCCCGCAGCAGGCTGAGCGCCGCATGCAGATCGGGCAGCACCGTCACACATTTGGCCCGCACCTCGGGCGTCGGCGGCAGGATGTCGGGCACCATGATGCCATCGTGCCGGCGGCGTGCGCGGCGGTGAGGCCGTTGTTGGAATCCTCGAAGGCGATGCAGTGCTGGGGCACCACACCGAGCCGCCGCGCCGCTTCGAGATAGAGGTCGGGATGGGGCTTGCCGCGTTCGACGTCGTTGCGCGTGGCGATCGCCCGGAAGCGATCGAGCAGGCCCGCCTTGCCGAGATGCCGTTCGGTCGTCCTGCGCGACGAGGAGGTGGCGACGGCCAGCGGCAGTCCGCGCCCGACCAGGAAGTCGAGGATCTCGACGGCGCCCGGCTTGACCGGCATATGGGCGTCCAGCACCGCGTGGACATGGGCGTCAACGCCCTCGTCGAACAGGTCGAGGCGGAAAGCCGGACCGTAGAAGTTCTGGATCATGACCCGGCATTCCCGGCTCGGGATGCCGATCATGGAATGGCAGAAGGCGAGCGGCATCTCGGTTCCCATCGACCGGGCGGCTGCCTGCATCGCCTGGAGGTAGACCGCCTCCGTGCCGATCAGCAGGCCATCCATGTCGAAAAGGACGGCCTCGACGGGTTTTTCGAACATGCTTTCGTTCTAAGCTAGGGGCGGAAAACCGCAACCGGGAGGAAATTCATGCGCATCCACAATCTTTATGTCGACGCCCAGGGCGAGACGCATTTCCGCGACATCGAGGTCGAATGGAAGAACGAGGGCCGCGGTGGCAAAACCTCGGCCACCTTACCGGCGACCGGCATCATCTTCCGCGAGACGCCGGGCACCTACGACTACGAATGGCATCCCGCGCCGCGCCGGCAATACATCATCAATCTCGACGGCGGCGTCTCGATCGAGGCGAGCGACGGCGAGAAGCGCATCATCGCCGCCGGCGAGGTCATCCTGGTCGAGGACACGTCCGGCAAAGGGCATTTCTCGCGCGCGATCTCGGGCAAGATGCGCCATTCCATCTTCGTGCCGATCGAGTGACGGAATAGTTCTTGCAGGGAGTACCGCCATGAGTATCCAGACCGTCCTCGATCCCACCGACGACCTTGTCGCCCAGGCCAAGCGCGTCCTGCCGGGCGGCAGCTTCGGCAACATGCCGGCCGAGGTGGTCCTGCGCGAAGGCAAGGCCGGACGGATCTGGGACGAGGCGGGCCGCGAGTATGTCGACTTCCTGCTGGGCTCGGGGCCGATGTTCATCGGCCACGCCCATCCCGAGGTGACGGCGGCGGTGCAGGCGCAGGTGCCGCTGGGCACCACCTTCTTCGGCAACAACCGCCACGGCATTGCGCTGGCCGAAGCGATCGTCGAGGCCGTGCCCTGCGCCGACCAGGTGCGCTTCGTCTGCTCCGGCACCGAGGCCGATCTCTACGCCATGCGGGCGGCGCGCGCCTTCCGCAAGCGCGACAAGATCCTGAAGTTCGAGGGCGGCTATCACGGCATGAGCGACTATGCGCTGATGTCGCTCGCCCCCAAGAAGCCCGGCAACTTCCCGCGGCCCTCGCCGGACTCAGCGGGCATCCCGAAAAGCGTTCAGGACGAAATGCTGGTGGCGGCCTTCAACGACATCGAGATGGTCGAAAGTCTGATCGAGGAGCACAAGGACGAGTTGGCGGGCGTGATCGTCGAGCCGTTCCAGCGCCTGATCCCGCCCAAGCCGGGCTTCCTGCAGGCGCTGCGGGCCGTCACCGCCAAGCACGGCATTCCTCTGATCTTCGACGAGGTTGTGACCGGCTTCCGATTCGCTTACGGCGGCGCCCAGGAATATTACGGCGTCACGCCCGATCTCTGCACCTTGGGCAAGATCGTGGGCGGCGGCTTTGCGCTGGCGGCCATCGCCGGCCGCGCCGACATCATGAAGCACTTCGATCGGCTAGCCATGACCGACGAGGATTTCATCTTCCAGGTCGGCACGCTGTCGGGAAATCCGGTGGCCGCCGTCGCGGGGCTGGCCACGCTCGAGGTGCTGAAGCGCCCCGGCGCTTACGAGCAGGTTTTCGCCACCGGGCGCACTCTGATGGCAGCCCTCTCCGATCTGTTGAAGAAGGCCGGGCTCAAGGCCCAGGTGATCGGCGAGTCGCCGCTGTTCGACATCATCTTCACCGACCAGCCGATCAAGGACTATCGCGACACGCTGAAAGGCGACAAGGCGATGGCGACGCGCTTCAACCAGCTTTTACGCGCGCGCGGACTGATGAAGGGCGAGAGCAAGTACTACGTCAGCCTGGCCCACACCCAGGCCGATATCGATCACACGGTCGACGCCTGGGCCGACGCGATCAAGGAGCTGAAGGCGACGGCCTGATGACCGGCGTGATGATAGTCAGGGCACGTCCATGCCCTTCTTCTTGAGCAGCAGCATGTCGGCGGCGGCCAAGGCGGTGATCAAGGCGCCGGCCGCCTCGACGTCGTCCGCGCCGGCGCTGATCGCGGCAGCATAGACGGTGTAGCTCTGGATCTGGGCCGGCATCAGCCCGACGAAGCGGATGGAGGGCACCGCCCGGATTTCGCTCGCCTGCTGCAGCGCGATGTCGGCCTGGCCGTTGGCCACGCGTTCGCCGGCCAGGCCGCCCACCACCAGCACCGCCTTGGCGCGCATTTCGCTGGCGATGCCCATCTGCTGCCAGAGCTTGGTCAGGTAGATGCCGCTGGTGGCGCCGGCCGAGGGGTCCATATAGGCGACCTTGCGCGCGGCGAGCAGGGACTTGCGGAAGCCCTCGACGCTGAAGATGTCGGGGATGGGGCCGCTCAGGCTGGAGCCGACGCCGATGCCTACCTTGGCCAGCGGTATGACGGAGTCATCGGTGAATTTCTTCGCCGCGACCAGCGGATCGAGCCCCTGCAGGGTGAGCACGACCACGTCGAACTTCTCGCCGCCGTTGATACGCCGCGACAGGCCGCCCGCGGTGTCGTTGATGACCGTGACCTTGTGGCCGGTCGCTTTCTCGAAGGCGGGGATGACCTCCAGCGCTACCGGCTTGTAGGCGCCCGCCGTCAGCAGCTTGAGGTTGGTGGCCGACGCCGGACCGATACCGGCCAGAGCGAGACAGATCGCGAGCAGGAGGCGCATCGGAGTTCCTTCCTAGGCCGGTGTGCCCAGCACGTAGGGCTTGAGCGCGGCATACATCAACGCGTGGGTGGGCGTGGGCACGCCCGCGCGGCGGCCAAGCTCGACGACCTTGCCGCCGAGCCACGGCAGTTCGATGCGGTTGCCGCGCTCCAGGTCGAGCGCCATCGAGGCCTTCATGGCGGGCGGCGCGCCGGCATTGAAGGCCAGCATCTTGTCCAGCGTGTCGGGCGGCAAAGTCACGCCCTGGGCGCGGCCGACGTCGATCACCTCCCTGTAGGCGGCGACGAAGTGCGGGCGCATGTCGGGATCGTCGCGCAGCTTGCCGATCGGCTGGCGGGTCAGCGACATCATGCTGGCGTTGGTGGCGAGCAGGATGAACTTCATCCAGAGCTCGGTCAGGATCTGCTCGCTCAACACGGCATCGAAGCCCGCCTTCAGGCAGAGCGCCAGCAGCTCCTCGCCGCGCTTGCTCTTGGCACCGTCGAACTCGCCGAACAGCATGCGCATGAAGGTGCCGACCTGGCGGATCACGCCGGGCTCGACGATCGAGGCGCTGATCTGCGCCACGCCGCCCATCACCGCCTGCTTGCCCAGGATCGGTATCAGCCGTTCCGGCGCGTCGATGCCGTTCTGCAACGGGATCACCGCGGTGTTCGGTCCGACCAACGGCTTGATGTGTTGGCCGGCACTTTCGACGTCCCACAGCTTGACGCAGAACAGCACGATATCGACCGGGCCCACGGCCTTGGGATCGTCGGTGGCTTGCGTCGGCACCAGATGGGTCTCGCCGCGGCCGCCTTCGATCCTGAGGCCCTTGCTCTTCATGGCGGCGAGATGCGCGCCGCGCGCGATGAAGGTGACATCGCCGCCTGCCTTGGCGAGTGCCGCGCCAAATCCGCCGCCTACACCGCCCGCGCCGACAACCGCAATACGCATGGAATACTCTCCGACCCCTTAGGTGATGCTGGCCACGATAACCCGCCCGCCTGGCACGGCGAGCATCGTCGAGCCGGGCGCCTCGATTCGCAAGCCATGATCGGCGGCCAGAGCATATTGCTTGCCCTCCGCCTCGAGGCGCGCCGGGCCGCTGGCGCAGTAGGCGATGTGGGTGCCAGGGCGCAGCGCCAGCGACTGCCCGGCGCGCAGAACCGCGATATCGACATGGACCGCGGCCCGCGCGCCGATCAGGTTCACGACCTCGACCGGGCCGGCCTCGAGCCGGCTGGTGATCGGCGTCTCGCCGGCAAAGCGGACCGGCTTGAACGGCGTGCGCACGTCGATCTCGCCGTCGGGCGTCTGCAGCACCAGGCCGCGTCCGCCGACCAGAACCTGCACGCGATCGAAGCCCGCGTAGTCGGAGAAGGGCCCCGCCGCCACGATGGGCGTGCGGCCAAAGCGCCAGGTTTCGCCTTGCTCGGCAATGTCGACCGTGACGCCGCCGCCGTTCTTCCACGGCGAACGGCGATACTGAGAAGGGTCGAGCAGCGTGATCATGCGGCCGCGGCGACCGTCCCCTGGGCGAGCAGGGTCCTGATCTCCATGGTGCTGTAGCCGTGTTCGGCGAGAATGGCCGCGGTGTGCTGGCCGGTGACCGGTGCGGTGCCGCGCGGAGAACCGTCGGGTGCGGGCGGCGTGCCGGGCAGAGCCGGCACCGGAACCGGCTGGGGAACGCCCGCCTGCGCCAGCCACTGGATGAGGCCGGTCTCGCGAACCTGCGGTTGGGCCAGGAACTCGGCGTAGCTGTTCAGCCGCTCGTGCATTATTCGCGCCTCGGTGAGACGATCATTCCACGTCGCCCATGGCTTGGTGGCAATTGCCGGTCGCATGACCGCATAGAGCGCCTCGACATTGGCCGTCCGCGCGGCCAGCGTGGCGAAGCGCGCATCAGTACCCAGCGCCGGCCGGTCCATCGCCTCGCAAAGGCTCCGCCAGTCGCGGTCGGCGACCGTGGCGATCGTTATCCAGCCGTCGGCCATCTCGAACGCGCCGCTGGCCCGGATCGTACTGCCGTCGAGATGGCTGGCCATCAATCGGATCGATTGCAGCGCCGCTGCGGCCCCCATCAGGCTGACGTCGATGTAGCGGCCGCGTGTCTCGTCGCGCCGAGCGTAGAGCGCGGCCGACAGCGCCTGGAAGGCATAGAGCGCCGTCGACATGTCGACCACGATCACCGGCACGCGATGGGGGATGCCGTCGTCGCCGCGGTTCTCGGCCATCAGGCCGGTGTAGGCCTGCAGCACCGGATCCATCGCCGGCCGCTCGGCGAGCGGTCCGCTCTGGCCGAAGCCCGAGATCGACAGATAGACGAGCCGCGGCACGCGGGCGGCGACCGCGTCGTAGTCGAAGCCTAGCCGGTGGATGACCTTGGGCCTAAAACCTTCGAGGAACACGTCGGCGCCGTCGAGCAGGCGCCACACCACCTGCTTGCCGGCCTCGCTCTTGAGATCGACGGCGATGCTGCGCTTGCCGAGATTGCCGATGATCGAAAACGCGGTGTGGCTGGCGTAGCGGGTACCGAGCGTGCGCGCCCAGTCGCCGTCGCCGATGTTCTCGACCTTGATGACGTTGGCGCCGTGCTGGGCCAGCAGCATGGCGCAGTAGGGACCGGCGATGCCCTGGCTGAGATCAATCACCTTCAGCCCGGCGAAGGGCGCATCGTAGCTCATGGCCCGCACCATAGCGCGGGACCGCAGCGCGCGGCCATGGCGGCGCTACGTCGGTTCCTTGATGCGATACCAGGTGACGTAGAGTGCCGGCAGGAACAGTAGCGTCAGCAGGGTGCCCACGATGATGCCGCCGATCATGGCGAAGGCCATCGGTCCCCAGAAAACCTCGCGGGCGATCGGGATCATGCCGAGGCTGGCCGCCGCGGCGGTGAGCAGGATGGGCCGCATGCGATGCTGCGTGGCCTCGACCACGGCCTCCCACGGTCCCAGCCCCTGGTCGCGGAAGGCGTCGATCTGGGCCATCAGGATCACCGAATTGCGGATGATGATGCCGATCAGCGCCAGCACGCCCAGGATGGCGACGAAGCCCAGCGGCTGGCCGGTCGTCAGCAATGCTGCCACGACGCCGATCAGGCCGAGCGGCGCCACGCTCACCACCAGGAAGAGCTTCTGGAAGCTCTGGAGCTGCAGCATCAGGATCGCGGCCATCAGGAACAGCATCAGGGGCGCGACATCGGCGATCGGCTGCTCGCCCTTGGCGCTCTCCTCGACCGAGCCGCCGACGGCGATGGTGTAGTTGGGCGGCAGCTCCGACGCGAACTTGGCAACGGAGGGCGCCAGTTCTTCGACCACGGTCGCGGGCTGCAGCGGACCTACGACGCTTGCCTGCAGGGTGATGGTGGGCTGGCGGTCGCGCCGCCAGACGATCGGCTGCTCGAGGGCGTATTCGACGGTGGCGATCGAGGGCAGCGGCACCGGCTGGCCACCGCGGCCGGCAAGCTGCAGGTTCTGGAAGGTCTCGATGGCGACGCGCTCGTCCCCGCCGGCGCGCGCCACGACGTCGATTAGGTAGATGCTGTCGCGCACCTGGGTGATCGACGAGCCGCCGACCACGTTGTTCAGCATGGTGGCGATGTCCTGCGAGCTGACACCAAGTTGGCGCGCACGATCCTGGTCAATGTCGATCTTCAGCACCTTACCCGGCTCGTTCCAGTCGTAGACGATGCCGCCGACATGGGGGTTGGCCGCCGCGACGCCCGAGAATTTCTGCATAAGGTCGCGCACGGTCTGGATGTCGGGGCCGCCGATGCGATACTGGATCGGCCGGCCGACCGGCGGTCCCAGATCCAGCGGATGGACGAAGACGTCGATGCCGACGAACTCGTCACGGCCGAACTTCGCCAGACGGGCAGCGACGCGCCCGCGGGCGTCGAAGTCTTTGGTGACGATCACCGCCTGGGCGAAGAACGGGTTGGCGAGCTGCTCGTCGAGCGGCAGGTAGAAGCGCACGGCGCCGCGGCCGACATAGGAACTCCAGCGCACGATGTCCTTGTCGCCGACCAGCGCCTTTTCGAACCGGTCCATCTGTCGCTTGGTCTCGGCGATTGAGCTGTCCTGCGGCAGGGTCATGTCGACCAGCAGCTCGGGTCGGTCGGCCGCCGGGAAGAACTGGTTCTGCACCAAGCCGAGACCCGCGACCGAGAGAGCGAACAACACGACGGTCAACCCGATGGTGAGCCAGCGCCGGCGCATGGCCGACAGCAAGAGCGGCTTGAAGCGGGCCTTCAGCCGCGACCGCGCTCCGCCCTCGGCCTTGGCCGTGCGCGGCAACAAGGTGACGCCGAGCAGCGGCGTGAACAGCACCGCCACCACCCAGGAAATAACGAGCGCGGAGGCAATCACTGCAAACAGCGTGAAGGTATATTCGCCGGCCGAGCTGCCGTTTAGCCCGATCGGCACGAAGCCCGCAACCGTGACCAAGGTGCCGGTCAGCATCGGGAACGCCGTAGAGGTGTAGGCGAAGGTCGCCGACTTCTCGAGCGTGTCGCCCTCCTCGCGCCTTGCCACCATCATCTCGACCGAGATCATGGCGTCGTCGACCAGCAGGCCGAGCGCGATGATCAGCGCGCCGAGCGAGATGCGCTGCAAGGTGATGCCGGAATACTCCATGAAGAGGAAGGTGCCGGCCAGCACCAGCGGGATGGCGATCGCAACCACCAGGCCGGCGCGCAGGCCGAGGCTGAGGAAGCTCACGCCGAGCACGACGATCACCGCCTCCAGGAGCGCCAAGGTGAAGCCGCCGACCGCCTCCGCGACGACCGCCGGCTGGTTCGACACGAGATGCACGCCGACGCCGATCGGCAGGTCAGACACGATCTGCCGCATGCGCGCCCGCAGGTCCTCGCCGAACTGCACGACGTTGCCGTTGGCCTTCATGCCGACGGCGATGCCGATCGCCGGCTGGCCGTTGAAGCGGAACATGGGCTGCGGTGGATCGGTGTAGCCGCGCGTGACGGTGGCGATGTCGGTCAGGCGGAAAAACCGGTCGCCGACGCGGATGTTGATGGCACGAAGGCTCTCCTCCGATGTGAACTGGCCGGTGACCCTGAGGCTGACCCGCTCGGGCCCGGCCTGCACCACGCCCGACGGCGCCACGGCGTTCTGCGCCTGCAGGCTCTGCAGCACCGCCTGCTGGTCGATGCCGAGGCCTGCGACATGGCGGGTCGAGAAGTCGAGGTAGATGACCTCGTCCTGCACGCCCAGCAGCTCGACCTTGCCGGCGCCGTGAATTTTCAGGATTTCGGTGCGAGCTTGTTCGGCGTAGTCGCGAAGCTGGCGGAACGACAGACCGTCGGCGGTCAGCGCGTAGATATTGCCGAACACGTCGCCGAACTGGTCGTTGAAGTACGGGCCCTGCACGCCCTGCGGCAGCTCGCTCCTGATGTCGCCGATCTTGTTGCGCACCTGGACCCAGATCGCCGGGATGTCACGGCCGTTCGTCGTGTCCTTGAGGTTGACGAAGATCGTCGTCTGACCCGGCGTGCTGTAGCTCTTGGTGAAGTCGAGCGTGCCCAGTTCCTGGAGCTTGCGCTCGATGCGGTCGGTGACCTGGTTGGTCATCTCCTCGACTGTGGCGCCCGGCCAGTTGGCCTGAACGATCATGGTCTTGATCGTGAAGGCGGGGTCCTCTTCGCGGCCGAGCTTTTGGTAGGACAGGATTCCGGTCAGCACCGCGGCCAGCATCAGGAACCAGACGAACGAACGGTGGCCGAGCGCCCACTCCGAGAGGTTGAACCTGCTCACTTGGCGCTCCCACGCTGTCCGGCGGCGTCGGCGATCTTCACCGTCTGTCCGGGCGTCAGGCTGTGGACACCGACGGTGACCACGCGCTCGCCAGCCTTGATGCCGGCAGTGACCGTCACCATACCGTCGTCACGCGCCTCGACCGTGACCTCGCGCGGCGACACCGTCTTCGATGTCGGGTCGACGATCCAAACCTGCGGCTTGCCGTTTTGCTCGAACAACGCCGTCGCCGGCAGGTCGACCCTGGGCGGCACCGGCTTGGTCATGGTCACGGAGATGGTGATGCCGAGGCGGAAGGGAGGAGGTGGATCGGTCAGGGTGAGGAAGACGATGCGCGTGCGGGTGATCGGGTCGGCCGTCGGGTCGACGCCGCGCACGGCAGTCGCCTTCATATTCACCGTCTGGTCGAGGTCGACCACGATGTCGAAGGGATCGCCGGCCGCAAGGGTATCGGCGAGCGCGTTGGGGACGGCGATCACTGCCTCCCTGACGTCCGGACGCGCGATGGTGACGATCCTCTGGCCGGCGTTGACGACCCGTCCGGCGTCAATGTAGACGCCGGTGACGACGCCGGCGAAGTCGGCGCGAAGCTGGGTGAAGCTGAGCGCATCCTGCGCGCGGCGCAGCGACGCCTTGGCGCGGGTCAGGTTGGCGGCGGCGGTCTCGCGGTTCTGCACGATGAGATCGAACTGTGCCTGCGGCGTGATGTTGCGCTCCACCAGCGGGCGCTGGCGCGACTCTTCGGCCTGGGTGTTGGCGAGTTGCGCCTCGGCGCCGGCGACGGCAGCTTCGGCGTTGCGCACCAGAATCGACTGCACCGCGGGATCGAGGGCGGCGATCTCGTCGCCTTGCTTGACGATGGAGCCGATGTTGACGAGCCGCGCCACCATGCGACCGAAGAGGCGGAAGCTGAAATCGGTGCTGTAGCGCGGCTGGATGCTGCCGGCGAACGGCCCGAGCGTATCGGTGGTACGGACTTCAGTCTTGACCGACAGGACGGGCCGAATCGGCGGTGCTGCTTCCTTGTCTTCTTTGCAGGCCGCGAGCGGCACCATCAGGGCGAGGACCCAGAGGCCCGTTCTGCGCCGCATCATGGTTTGCGCTCCGCCACGATCTCGACCTTCTGTCCTGGCCGCAACATCTGCACGCCGGCGGTGACCACGGTCTGGCCGGGCTCGATGCCGCCTGTCACGGCGATGCTGTCGCGGTTGTAGCGATCGATGACCACGGGCTTCAGCGACACCGTGCTGCTACGCGGATCGACCACCCACACCGCGGGCTTGCCGTCGAGCTCGAAGATCGCACCCCACGGCAGCAGGAAGACCTTGTGCTGCTTCATCGGGCCCGTGCCGTTGACCAGCGAACCCAACACCATCGCCGGCGGTGTCTCGCGCAACCCGACCTTGACGGTGACGGTCATATTACTGGGGTCGACCGCGGGTGAGATCAGGCGCACGTCGCCGATGGTCTTGACGGCGGGATCGGACACCAGCGACACGGTCAGTCCCTTGTCCATGGCGACGTTGGCCAGCCCCCATTCGTGGACGTTGAACACGGCGTCGCGGGCGCCGTCGCGAGCCAGGGTGTAAACGGGTTGCGCCTGCGTCACCACCTGGCCGGCCTCGGCGCTGAGTCCGACGATGATGCCGTCGGCACCGGCGCGCAGTTCGGTGTAGGAGAGCTGGTCGCGCGCCGAGGCAAGTTGACCGCGGGCCTGCTCGAGCTGCGCCTGAGCCGAGCGTTGGTTGGCTTCCGCCTGATCGTGGTCGCGGCGCGTCGTGTTGCCGGTGGCGAGCAGGCTCTTCTGGCGCTCGAAGTTCGCGGTGGTCTGGTGGAACAGCGCTTCTGCCGACTTCACGCCGGCTTCCGCCGACTGAAGTTCGGCCTGCTGTTCGTCGGGATCGAGGCGAGCCAGGATCTGATTGGCGGTGACGGGTTCGCCGACATTCGCCAGGCGTTCGCGGATCTTGCCGCTTACCCGAAAGGAAAGTTCGCTCTGGATCTGGGCCGCAATCACGCCGGTCACCGTGATTGTTGGCGCGAAGTCCGTGATTTCGACAGTCATCGCCCGAACCCGAGCGAGGGGCGGTTGCGCGGTCGCGTCCTCCTTGCAGCCCGCCAACAGACACGAAGCAGCGAACAAGCGGCACGACAGCGTCGTCAGGCGGCGCCAGCGAGAGTCCAAGGGCTGAAAGATCGGAAGCCTCCGTTGCCGAAATGCTAGCAGGTTCCGAGATTGAAGCCGAGCGTGCTCGTCTCCAAAATGGCGCCATGCCCTTGATCCAGCGTCTCACCTTCACCGGCCTCGAATATGCCTTCGCCCCGGACAAGGCCTACGGCATGTCGCGCGGTGGCGGCTTTCGCCGCCAGGGCGGATTGATCGAGGTCGAGACCGATGCCGGGGTGAAGGGCATCGGCGAGGCCTTCGGCAGTCCGTTCGTGACCCGCGAATACTTCCGCATGGTCGAGCCGATGTTCGTGGGGCGGAGCGTGTTCGACTTCGACCATGTCGAGGCGCGCATCCGCAACGCCATGTACCATCTCGGCGTCCAGAACCAGCTCACCTCCTGTCTCGCCGGCATTAATGTGGCACTTCACGACGCCATCGCCCGTGGCTTCGGCGTGCGCGTCTGCGACCTGATCGGCGGCTGTGCTGTGACGCGCATCCCGGCCTATGCCTCGACCGGTTTCTTCTCCGACGATCCCGATCGCCAGTTAAGCCACATGCTGGCCGAAGTGGCCGGCCATCCCTATGCCGGCGCCAAGATCAAGATCGGCCGCGGCATCAAGGACGATGTCGCGCGCGTGCGCCAGTCGCGCGAAGCGCTGGGCACGGACAAGCTCTTGATCGTCGACATCAACGGCGCCTACACGCCTGACGTGGCGCTGGAGTGCGCGCGCGCCATCGAGCCGTTTGCCATTCACTGGATCGAGGAGCCGCTGCCGCCGGGNNTGCGCGACTTCCGCGCGCTGATCGACGGGCGCTGCATCGATATCGTGCAGCCCTCGATCCCGACGACGGGCGGCCTGACCGAGGCGCGGCGCATCGCAGCGCTCGCGCAGGCCGCCAACCTGCGCGTGGCGCCGCATGTCTGGGGCGGCGCGGTCGGCCTCGCCACGGCGTGTCACTTCATCGCCTCGCTGCCGGCCTCGCCTCACACCGATCATCCGCCCTGGCCGCAGATGCTGGAATACGACATGAGCGACAATGCGCTGCGAACCCAGCTCCTGAAGACGCCACTGAGACTGGAGGCCGGCCACGTGCCGTTGCCGGACGGCCCGGGGCTAGGCATCGAACTCGACCCGCAGGCCATCGCACGCTACCGGGTTTGCTGAGGGGCGCAGGCCGTGCCACTCTTTCGTGACACAAAACACGCCACATCTGGGGGAAATCAAGCATGACCACAGCCACTCGTCGGGCCCTGACGGCAGGTGCCGCGCTTCTCATGCTCGGTCTCACCGGCGGTGCGTTTGCCCAGCAGCCGGTCAAGATCGGCGTCATCTATCCGTTGAGCGGCAACTCGGCGAGTGCCGGCAACTACTCCAAGATGGCGATCGAAGTGGGCGCCGACGTCGTCAACAACGGCGACCCCGAGCTCGGCAAGATCATGCCGCTCGCCAAGGGTGGCGGCCTGCCGGGGCTCAAGGGCGCCAAGGTCCAGCTGATCTTCGCCGACAATCAGGGCACGCCAGCGGCTGGCCAGAACCAAGCGCTGCGGCTGATCTCCGAGGAAAAAGTCGTGGCGCTGATCGGCGCCTACCAATCGGGCATTACCCTGACAGCCAGCGCCATCTCCGAGCGCCACGGCATTCCCTTCCTGACTGCCGAGTCGGTCGCGTCCAACCTCACCGAGCGCGGCTTCAAGTGGTTCTTCCGCACCACGCCGGTGGCCGTCGACTTCGCGCGCGCCTACTCGCTGTTCCTCAAGGAGCAGAAGGCGGCGGGACAGAAGACCAACAATATCGCGATCGTCCACGAGAACACCGAATACGGAAATTCGGTCGCCAGCGTCATCGCCGAGGTGTTCGCCAAGGACGGCCTCAACGTCTCGCAGAAGATCGCCTACTCGGCCAACTCGAGCGACGTGCAGCCCCAGGTGCTGCAGCTCAAGGAGAAGAATCCCGACGTCGTGATCTTCATCTCCTACACCTCGGACGCCATCCTCTACACCAAGACCATGAAGGAGCTGAACTGGAAGCCCGCCATCATGATTGCTGACGACGCCGGCTTTAACGACCCCTCGTTCGTCAAGAGCATGGCTCCGCTGGTCGAGGGCCTGATCAGCCGCTCGGCCTACGCCGCGGGCAAGCCGGGCACCGTGCCCGCCCTGTTCAACGCGCTCTACAAGAAGAAGACCAACGGCGACGATCTCGACGACGTGTCGGCGCGCGGCCTGCAGGGCTTCCTGGTGATGGCCGACGCCATCAACCGCGCCGGCTCGACCGATCCCGCCAAGATCCGCGACGCGCTCATGGCCACCGATCTGAAAGCCGACCAGATGGTCACGGGCTATGACGGCGTGAAGTTCGACGCCAAGGGCCAGAATGTGTTGGCTTCCAGCCTGGTGACCCAGATGCGCGGCGGTCAATACCTCGGGATATGGCCGAAGGCGCGCGCCACTGCCGACGTGATCCTGCCCTACAAGGGCTGGTAAGCGGCTCGCGGTCTCAAGAGCGGGCAGCAGGCGAGGGGCATGTCGATCACTCTCGTGCAGGTGATCGTCGGCGGCCTGCTGCTCGGTGCGGTCTACGCGCTCTTCTCATCCGGCCTTACCTTGATCTGGGGGATGATGAACGTCGTGAACTTCGCGCACGGCGACTTCGTCATGCTGGGCATGTACACCGCCGTCGTGGTGTGGACGGCGCTGGGCGGCGGGCCGTGGGCTTCCGTGCCGATCGCCGCCATCCTGATCGCGACCTTGGGCGTGCTGAGTTATTTCCTGTTGGTGCGCCACATCATGAAGGGCCCGATGCTGGCGCAGATCCTGGGCACGTTCGGGTTGGCCCTGTTCCTGCGCTACGCCACCTTCTGGTTCTTCGGCGCCAACTTCCATAGCCTGCCCGACACCGTGGTCGGCGGCTCGTTCGAACTCTGGACGATCCGCTTCGAGGGCTCGCGCGTGCTGGCCGGCGGCATGGGGCTAGCCATCACGCTCGCCCTGCACCTGATCCTGACCCGCACGGCCATCGGCAGCCGCATGCTCGCGGTATCGGAGGATGCGACAGCAGCGCAGCTCATGGGCATCCGCCCGCAACACATGCAGGCGCTGGCCTGGGGCATGGCGGGGGCGGCGACCGGTATTGCCGGCACGCTGATCGCAATGTTCTTTCCGACCTCGCCGACGGCCGGCGAGGGGCTGGCGATCCTGGCCTTCGTCACGGTGTCGTTTGGCGGCTTCGGCAGCGTGCTGGGCGCGCTGGTTGCCGGCCTGATCATCGGCGTCGTGGAGTCGCTGTCGTCCTATCTCGTCGGGCCGGTCTACAAGGACGTCATCGTCTACGTGCTCTTTGTGCTGGTGTTGTGGTTCCGCCCGCAGGGCCTGATGGGTAAAGCGTGAAGCGTTACCTATCGGATGGCGCGGTCGCGGTGCTGGTACTCCTGGCGCTGGCCTATCCCGTGCTGACCATGGAATTCCCGGTCTATCAGCGGCTGGGCGCGCTGGTGCTGCTGGCGGCGATCGGCGCCTCGGCGTGGAACATCGTCGGCGGCTACGCCGGTCAGGTCTCGGTCGGCCACGCCGTGTTCTTCGGCTTCGGCGCCTATGCCGCGGTGGTGGGCTACACCCATCTCGGCTGGCCGCCGATCGTCGGCGCGCCGCTCGGCATGGCGCTGAGCGTCGGCGTTGCCGCCGTGATCGGCGTGCCGACGCTCAGGCTGTCCGGCCACTATTTCAGCATGGCCACCATCGCGGTCGGCGAACTTGTGCGCGTACTTTCTTCGACCAGCGAATTTCTAGGCGGGGCCCAAGGACTGGGCGGCCCGGCCATCCCGCGCACGGTGTTCGATCTCTCGTTCCTGTCGGCGATGCCCTACTACTATATCTTCCTCGGCGTGCTCGCCTTCGTGCTTGGGCTCACCTGGTGGATCGGGCGTGGCCGCATGGGCTTCTACCTGCGCGCCATCAAGGACAGCGAACGNNCCCGAGTCGGGCTTCGGCATCCTGATCTCGGTCAAGATGCTGGTGATGGCAGCACTTGGCGGCGCCGGCCAATTGTTCGGCCCGCTGGTCGGCGCGTTGATCCTGGTGCCGCTGGAGGAACTGTCGAACAGCTACCTGGGCGGCCGCGGCGCCGGCCTCACCTTCGTCGTCTACGGCGCCATCATCGTGATCATCGCGCGCTTCCTGCCGAGCGGTCTGTTGTCTCTGTTCGAGCGCCGCCATGTTGATTGACGCCCGCCACGTCACCAAGGCGTTCGGCGCCTTCAAGGCGGTCGACGACGCCTCGGTCGCGGCTGAGGAGGGTGACATCCTCGGCCTGATCGGGCCCAATGGTGCGGGCAAGTCGACCTTCTTCAACTGCGTGACCGGCGATCTGCCAACGACCTCCGGCACCGTGACGTTTGCTGGCGTCGACGTGACGCGCCAGCCTCCGGAAGCCCGCGCGCGGCTTGGCCTCGCGCGCACCTTCCAGGTGCCGCTCACCTTCGAATCGATGTCGGTGCTCGACAACGCCACGATCGGCGCCCTGCTGCGCCATCCCAACGCCCGTGAGGCGCGCGCCAAGGCCCGCGAGGTGCTCGACCGCGTAGGCCTCGGTCGGCTTGCCGATGCGCCGGCCAAGAGCCTCGGCACGCCCGGCCGCAAGCGCCTGGAGATCGCCCGCGCGCTCGCCTCCGAACCCAAGGCGCTGCTGCTCGACGAGGCGATGGCCGGCCTCACGCCCACCGAGGTACATGAGGCGATCGAGCTGGTGCGCCGCATCCATGGCGGCGGCATCACCATCGTGATCGTCGAGCACATCATGGAAGTGATCGTCTCGCTCGCCCAGCGCGTCGTGGTCTTCCACCAGGGCCGCGAGATCGCCCGCGGCACGCCGCGCGAGATCACCAGCGACCCGGCGGTGATCGCAGCCTACCTTGGTCGCCGCAAGGTCGATCACGGAGATCGGCCGTGAGCGCATTGCTGCTCAAGATCAGCCATCTCGAAGTGCGCTACGGCGATCTGATCGGCGTGGCCGACGTCTCGCTCGAAGTGCCCAAGGGTTCGGTCGTGGCGCTGCTGGGTTCCAATGGCGCGGGCAAGACCACCACCTTGAACGCCGTCGCCGGCATCGCCGCGGTCTCGAAGGGCACGGTCGAGTTCGACGGCGAGAACATCGCGGGCCAGCCTGCCTACGCCATCGTGCGCAAGGGGCTGGCGTTGTCGCCGGAAGGCTGGCGGCTGTTTGCCCAGCAGAGTGTCGAGAACAACCTGCTGCTCGGCGCCACGCCGCTCAGCGACCGCAAGGCCATCCCGCGCCTGCTCGAGCGCGTCTATTCGGTCTTTCCCAAACTGGCCGAACGCCGCCTGCAGCGCGCCGGCACCATGTCGGGCGGCGAGCGCCAGATGCTGGCGGTCGGCCGCGCCCTGATGAGCGAGCCCAAGCTCTTGCTGCTCGACGAACCGAGCCTTGGTCTGGCGCCCGCCATCGTCGACGCCATGTACGACAGCTTCGCGGCCCTGCACAAAGCCGGCCAGACCATCCTGGTCGCCGAGCAGTCGGTCGATCTCGCGCTCGAGGCGGCCGATCACGCCTACGTCCTGCAGGTCGGCCGCACCGTGCTCGAAGGTCCGGCCAAGGCGATGGCCGACAATCCCGACGTCCAGCGCATCTACCTCGGCATCGAGTAGTTCAATTCGCTCAGCTCGGATTGTCTAGGCTGAAGACACCGGTCGCCTCGTCGTAGGCGAAGACCTCGCCATAGCGCGCCCAGGAAATCACTGACCGCAGCGTCTGGTCGGCGAAATCTTCGGACATGTGATCCTCGAGTTCATCTCGGAAGCGGCTGGCCGGGGCGCGATGCGTGCCGCGCTCGTCCAGCACCCGCTTGATGTGGGCGGCGAGCGGTACGTAGGAGATGACGCGCTGCGCGAACAGCCTCTTGCGGCCGTCTGGATCGAGATGCACGAAGCGTTGGCCGGTGTCTGTCAGCCTGATGTCGCCTTCTGCCACCTCGGCAAAGCGCAGCAACTGTAGACTTTCAGCGACCGGGAACAGGTCGTCGATTTCCATGTGCAGCGGGCCCGCCAAGGCTGGCAGGTCGGCATGACCGCGATAGGGTTCGGCTGCCAGGATCTCCATCAGACCGGCCAGCAGGTTGGGCGAGACGCGCGGCAGCAGCATCGAAATTCCGGTGCCGGGAAAGGCGCCATGTGCCTTGCCCGTCGGTTGCGCGGTCATGCGGGCATAGATGTCATCGACAAGCTGGCGAAAGGTCGGATCGAGACGGTTGCGCGGCTGCGGGAGATCGACGGCGATTTCCGCCACGACCCTGCCGGGGTTGGACGAGAAGACCAGGATGCGGTCGCTCATCAGCACCGCCTCCTCGATATTGTGCGTCACCAGCAGGATGGAGGAGATCGGCATCCGACCCTCGCTCCACAGATCGAGCAGATCGGTGCGCAGCGTCTCGGCGGTGAGCACGTCGAGCGCCGAGAAAGGCTCGTCCATCAGCAACACTTTGGGATGGACCACCAGCGCGCGCGCCAGACCGACCCTCTGGCGCATGCCGCCCGACAGTTCCTTCGGATAGGCGCTCTCGTAGCCGTCCAGCCCGATCAGATCGATGGCGGCGAGGGCCCGCTTGTGGCGCTCGGCCGGGTCGATGCCCTGTGCCTCCAGACCGATCTCGACGTTTTCCAGGACGGTGAGCCAGGGAAAGAGTGCGAAGGTTTGGAACACCATCGCTACTTCCGCCGCCGGCCCTGCCACGGCGCGATCGCCGATCGTCACGCGGCCCCCGCTGGGCGGCATCAGGCCGGCGATGATGCGCAGCAGCGAGGATTTACCGCAGCCCGAGCGACCGAGCAGCGAGACGATCTCGTCGCTGCCGAGGTTGAGAGTGACGTCGTCGAGGACCAGCACGTCGTCGCCTGCCGCGCCCTTGGGATAGAGCTGGCGCACATGATCGACCACGACCAGCGGCGAGGCGGCTGTCGGAAGCACGTTGGTATCCATGCCAGGTCTCCTCAATTGACGCGAAAGCGGCGTTCGGCCAGGCGATAGAGCGGACGCCAGACCAGACGATTGAACGCGACGACCAGGATCGACATGACGGCGATGCCGAGCACCACCCTCGGATAGTCGCCGGCCTCGGTCGCCTCGGCGATGTAGGCGCCGAGGCCCGCCGCCTTGAGCTTGGTGTCGCCCCAGCTCGCCACCTCGGCCACGATGCTGGCGTTCCACGATCCGCCCGACGCGGTCAGAGCGCCAGTGACATAATAGGGCAGGATCCCGGGCAGGATAACGTTGCGCCACCACTGCCAGGAGCGCAGGCGGAACAGCGTCGAGACTTCGCGCAGATCGGTCGGGAAGGCGCTCGCGCCGGCGATCACGTTGAACAGGATGTACCACTGCGTGCCCAGCACCATCAGCGGGCTCAGCCAGATGTCGGGGTTGAGGTGAAACCTGACGATGGCGACCACGGCGACCGGGAACAGCACGTTGGCGGGAAACGCCGCGAGGAACTGCGCCACCGGCTGCACCTTGTTGGCGACCCAGGGCCTTAGCCCGATCCACACGCCGATCGGCACCCAGACCAGGCTCGCGAGCGTGATCAGCACGACAACCCGCAGGAGTGTCAGCAGGCCGAGCTCGAAGGCGGTTGCCACATCGACCCAGCCAAGCGAAGCGTCGACAAACTCGACGATGCGCCACAGAGCGTAGGCGACCGCCGCGAACACGATCGGCAGCCACACGAGATCGGCGATCCGACCGACAATTGCCGGCGTTACCACACCAGCCCGCCGCGCAAAGGGGTTCGACACCATCGACAGACGGCCGCCCAGCCACGCCATTGTCGCAGAGACCCGGCGGATCACCCGGCCTCGGCGCCAGAAGTCGTAGACCCAGGAGCGTGGCCGCTGTTGTGCGGCGGTCTGTTCGAAACGGAACTTGTCGGCCCAGGCCACGACCGGCCGAAACAGCAGCTGGTCGTAGGCCAGGATCACCACCGCCATGGTGCCCACGGCGAGGAGGACAGCGCGGATATCCTTGGCGTCGATGGCGACAGCCAGCCACGAGCCGATACCCGGCAGCTTGACCGTGGTATTGCCGACCGTGATGGCTTCGGACGCGACCACGAAGAACCAGCCGCCCGNNGACATCGACATCATGGTGTTCCAGATCAGGCCGGGCGCGGCGAACGGCGCCTCCAGCCGCCAGAAGCGCAGCCACGGCGAGAGGCCGAAATGCCGGCTCACCTCCTCGAGGTCGCTCGGCAGGGTGCGCAGCGATTGATAGAAGCTGAAGGCCATGTTCCAGGCCTGAGCCGTAAAGATGGCGAAGATCGCCGCGCACTCGGCACCGAGCACGCTCTGCGGGAACAGGTGGAGGAAGAACACCACGGTGAAGGTGAGGAAGCCCAGAACCGGTACCGACTGCAGGATGTCGAGCGCCGGTATGATGATGAGCTCGGCTTTGCGGCTCTTGGCGGCCAGCGTGGCGACCACGAAAGTGAACAAAAGCGACGCCACGATGGCCGCGAACATGCGCAGCGTCGTGCGCAGTGCATATTCCGGCAGGTTCGCGGGGTCGAGCGTTACCGGCTCAAGCGTCAGCCGCTCGGCAGGCGACGCCATTTCGTGCGCGCCATGGGCCAGGCCCACGAACGCCGCCGCGATCAGGATGAAGATTGCGAGATCGTAGAGGTTCGGCAGGAATCCGGTCCGGCCGAGCCCGAGCGGCGGCGTCCGGCCGAACTGTTCGTGCTTCTCCTCAGCCATGGCTCACCTCACAGGACGACAGGCATGCCAAGCCAAGATGACGGACAAATTACGCCTTGGATCGCCGAGTGCCCTCGATAACGGCAAGTCTGGTTGTGTCATTGTTCACCTGTCGTCAACCCAGCGACGCGCCAACTATGGCTCCTGCGCCGTAGGTTACGCCGGCGGCGGCAAGGCCGATGGCGAGCTGGCGCAGTGCCGAGAAGAGGGCGCCTCTACCAGTAAAGAGGCTGGTCCCGGCCCCAATTAACGCAAGCGCCAATCCGCTCGCCGACAGACTTGCTATCAGGGCCGCTCGACCCGAAAGCAGCGCGAAGGGCGCGAGCGGCACGACCGCGCCCGTCGAGAACAGAAGGAAAGACCACGCCGCCGCCTGCCAGGCCGAACCGCCGAGTTCCTTGGGATCGATGCCAAGTTCCTCGCGCGCCAGCGTGTCCAGCGCCGTCCCTTTCTCGCTCAGCAACCGGTCGGCAAGGGCGCGCGCTTGAGGCTCCTCTATTCCCTTGGCCTGGTAGATGAGCACGAGCTCCTCTTTTTCTTCCTCGGGAACTTCGCGAAGTTCTTCGGCTTCGGTCGCGATCTGGCTTTGATAGAGTTCGCGCGAGCTCGTGACCGACAGCCACTCTCCCATCGCCATCGAGCAGGCGCCGGCAACGAGCCCGGCCAGGCCCGTGAGCACGATCGTGTTCCCGGCCACGGCCGCGCCGGCCACCCCCATGACCAGGCTGAGATTGGAGACGAGGCCATCGTTGGCGCCGAGCACTGCCGCCCGGAGGGTATTGCCGCCGCCGCGGTGGCGCCCTTCCAGCATCGCCACAGTGGGGCCGGCCAGGCCGCCGCCGCCCGCGACGGCCCGCATCAGCAGGGCGTGCGATCGTTCGTCGGAGGGAAGCCCGGCCGCGCGCGCCTCGGGCTGCTTGTCATAGACGGCGCTGTCGCGGGTCTCGTTTGCAGCAAGCGTCGGCAGCACGAACGCCGGGCCGAAGCGTCGCGCCAGCCATGCCAGGACGTGGGCCCGAGCGGACGGACGAGGCACGAAACGCGCGCCCTCAGCCTCGATTCGCTTTCGCCAGAAATCGCCGTGCGCCTGCTCGACCGCGGCGAGCCGTCGGAACACCTCGGCCAGNNGACCTCGTTCTGGAGATTGGAGCGGTAGCGCGGCAGGTCGCCGGATTTGGCTATGGCTTGCTAGCCTGGAACGAACATCATGATAGCTGCCGCGCCCATGACTGCCGTCGTGATCCAGCCGAGGATGATGATCGATCGACCCGAAGTGTAGGCNNCGTTGATCACCGCGCTCCAGAACAGGGCCTTCATGGGGCTGATCGGTGAGTACTGGATGACCAGCCCAAGCAGCACACTGATCGCGATGACCCCGTAAAACCCGCGGGCGTCGGTGGCCTTGCGTTCGAGGCCCCACTTCCAGCCCATGGCCTCGGCCAGGGCATAGGCAGCGGAGCCTGCCAGGACGGGAACGCCGATCAAACCGACGCCCAGAATGCCCAGGGCAAAGAGCATGAAGGCGAAGTCTCCGGCCAGCGGCCGCAATGCGCTCGCCGCCTGCGCTGCCGTCTCGATATCCTTTATCCCGGCGACGTTGAGGGTGACCGCGGTCGCCAGGATGATGAAGTAGGCCGTGATGTCGGAGTAGAACATGCCGCTCCACGTATCCCACCGGATGCGACGCAGTTCCGGTTCCGCCGCCCGCGCCCTGCCGGCGAGCAACGCGGTACCTTTGTTCTTCTGCATGTCCTCGACCTCTTCCGACGCCTGCCAGAAAAAGAGGTAGGGGCTGATGGTGGTACCGAAGACGCCGACGATCACCGTGGCGGCTTCGGCGTTCAGGGTGAAGTTCGGCCAGAATGTGCGCAGCACAACTTCGCCCCACGGAACATGGACCGTGAACAGGACAGCGGCGTAGGCCAACAACGACAGGGTGAGCCACTTCAGGAAGAAGACATAGCGGTGATAGGGCACGAAAATCTGCAAGAGCAATGTCGCGACCACGAACACGACCGTCATGAGGTGTC
Organism: Rhodospirillales bacterium; assembly: GCA_003153415.1. Taxonomy (GTDB): domain Bacteria; phylum Pseudomonadota; class Alphaproteobacteria; order Reyranellales; family Reyranellaceae; genus Reyranella. Next base: position 23,182 of record PLYQ01000366.1, read on the forward strand.
GATCGACACCGGTGACGAGCTCGGAGACCTCGCCCATGGCCGCGACGTCGGCGGCAATGTTGAGCGTATTGGCGACCAACAGCAGCAGGACGACTCCGTAGAGGACGACCGGCGGGAAGGTGGTCTTGATGTTGGCGGCAAGCCCCTTGCCCGTGACCCGGCCAATGCGCGCGCACATGGATTGGACCGCGGCCATCAGGGGAAAGGCCACCGGCATGGTCCACAGCATCTGCAGGCCGTATTGCGCTCCAGCCTGGGAGTAGGTGGCGATGCCGCTGGGATCGTCGTCGGCCACGCCGGTAATGAGCCCCGGTCCGAGTCGCGACAGGGGATGCTCTTTCAGCCGTTCCCAGGCAATGCGAAGAGAGTTCGTCCGCCTCGGTTCCTTGACGTCATGCTGTGAGGGCTGCATGCACTTGGCTTTCGACTAGGGCGGAACGAGCGCCGGGATTTTCGACCACAAGGTATCAGAAGCTCGCCCTCAGTCGTCCGCTGAAGACATTCACCGGGCCACGGTCGGCGTTGTAGGCGGGACTGACGATAAGCTGATAGTCCGCCGTGGCGACCAGGCCCTTGACGAGCTGCAGTGCGTAGTAGGCTTCCAGCACCTTTTCCGCGCTGTAGTTCGGCAACTGGCCGTCACCCACGAGTGGACCAAGTCCGCCGGCCGCCAGAAAGCTGCTGTGAGCGGCCGACAGCATGTTGAGCGCGCCGCCAATGCCGATCTTGTCGTCGGGCCGTCGCCAGGCCGTTCCCTTGATCGACACGCCACCCGAAAGGCTGGCATCGATGTCGGTGAAAGCCATGATTTCGTTCTGGCCGTCGTTCCAGCTCCAGCGGCTGAACAGGCCGATATCGTTGGTGATTTCCTGCTGGAGATTGAAGTAGTAGCCGTACTTGATCCGGCCAGCCCGTGTCTGCGCGATCGTGTTGTCGGCGGTCGTGCCGGCACTGTTCGCCAATGTCACGGCATCGTTGTAGGACCCGGAGAAGACGGTGTTGAGGAAGGCGCCGGCCTTCAGCGCGCCCGGCCTGTCGAAGGGGCGGAAGCGCAGTTCCAGCTCGCTCACGTATCCGCCGCGAGCAAACAGGTTCCAGTCCATCAGGTTTCCGTTGGACACCGTCGGCATCAGGAAGTAGCCGGCGCGCAACGCCCACTGCGCCTGGTTAAGCTCGGCGCTGACGCCGTAGGTCACGCCGAGCCGGTCGGCGGCATAGTCGAACGCGCCCGCGGCCCAAATCGACCAATTCATGAAATCGACGCGCGTATCCTCGGCGTAGTCGTTGGTGTCGAACAGGTCGTGCACCGCGTACTTGCCGACCTGCACCGTGACTCTATTGACGTCCTTTTCGCCGGAAAGCTGTCCGTATTCGCCTTCTACCTTCTCGCGCTCGCCGCCCAGGCCGATCTCCTGGCGCAGGAAGAGGCGAGACGTGTTGTAGCGCGGGAACGGGAAGTTGGATTTCTGCGCCTCGCCGTTGGGAAAGCCGCCGGCGCCCACCGTGCCGGCGAGGCCATAGCCCTGCAGCAGCTCGGGATTGTAGTAGAGCTCGCCACCCTGCCAGAGACGCACGCCGAGGAAGGCCGATGTCGTCCAGGTCTCGCGCGATTGGCCGACGCCCGGTAGGCTGTTGGTCCCTTGGTAGGGCGAGCGGATCGGTGGATATCCCTGAAAGATGAAGGTCGACTGGCCGTGGATTTCCCAGCTGCCGGGGCCGCGGTCGGCGGCGTCGCTCTCCTTTGTCTCGCCGTCGTTGCCGCCGAAATGATAATTGAGTCCGATCCGGAAGAGATTGAGATCGTATCGCGAATCGTAGCGCGCGGGCGCCGATGCGAACGGATACCCCGTGAGACCGAGGTTCACGTAGAGATACTCGGCTCGCGCCGTCCAGCGGTCGCGCAGGGCGTAGTCGACGCCGCCGCCCAGCGCGTAGCCCGTGCGGTACTGGCTGGGCGCTGCGTCCTCGGTGCCGGTGGCCGAATCGGTACGTGAATAGCGCGTGCTCGCCCACGCCAGGCCGCCGGTGACGAAGGGCGTCCAGCTTCCCATCGAATAGCCAAGCCGCCCGCGCAAGGTTCCGAGGTACTCAAGCTGCTCGTTGGCGGTTCCGGTGCCGGTGGCGCGGTAGGACACGACCTGCTGCAGATCCATGTAGTTGGCGAACGACAGGTCGGCCTCGACGCCCAGCATCAAGCGCGATGGCAGATACTGCTGGTATCCGGCCTGCACGCCGCCGAACAGCATGCCGTAGACCGTGGTGCCGCCAGCCGACGCAATGCCCGTCGGATCGCCGAGCGTCGCTGTGGCATTACCGAAGCCATAGCCGGCATTGCCGCCGACATAGAAGCCCGAGCGCGGGCCGGTGGGGTCGGCGGCCTGCACCGGCACAGACGCCAGCAAGGCCGTGACGACAGCGGCCGTAGTTACGGCGCGCGGTGCCAGCATTCTTGCTCTGTCACGGCGAAATCCCCAAAAATGAACTCGATTCATTATTTTTCCGTATCATGACTATGCGTACGCCCGCGAGCTACCTCAACTACCCAGCTTCGCCGGTTTTTATTGCCGTTTTGTGCGATCGGCAGGCGGAGAAGAGAAATGGCCAAAGATAACTCGCGGCGCACGTCTACCGTCACCGCGAACTATAGCCGGCCTGCGTCGTACCGCCTGACGCGGACGACGACAAACCAAGTCTACATCAGGACACGTCGCCCCATGCGTTCGCGCGTGACCGCGGTTAGTGGCAGATCTCCTGGCTTGCGGGTCCTTGCCTTCGACCACCTTCCCAGGAGCCGTGGCTCCCAGTGGCGCTCTCGATCGTAAGCTCGCCGCTCACAGTTGCGGGCACGGCTGCGGAGTTGAGCGCCGAAACGCATGCACCGCATTCCCTTCTGATCCCTTGAGGGAACCACTGCAGTCATGCTGTCAGTCGGTGTGCAAAGCGTCAAGGACGAGAGCACACGTCGAATAGATGGGCCGTCTTCTGGTCGAGGATGGTCGGGCTCCCAAATGCAAATCAACCTGCCGTTGGAGTCCTGATGCCAGCGGCAGACGAGCCGCTGCCGATCGGCGCGGCGGCAGTCGAACGCAAACAGGCGCAGGAAGTCTCTCGTGCTTTTGTCAATCGCGCTCGTGCGCGAAACACTGCGCGGCGCGACGGCCGAGCGGACGTTGAGGATTGCAGAAGCCATCCGCGCCTCCTCCTTTTCAGATCGGTTGGTCCGACCCGGGAGGCGCGAGGATCAAGGGGCTAGCGTGTCGGTGCCCCCGGGTCTCTCGATTGTCCCGGGCTGTTGCTAGGTCGCGGGTTCATCAAATCCCTTGCTATGAGTTGCTCAGGCGTGCCGGGCCGAACAGGTTCGACAATCGGCACGCGAGGGCTTATATACCCCCCTCCAGGATAGGATCAAGCCCATGTCGCACACCACGCAAGAAAAAGAGAAGCGCAAGCTACTCATGAGACTCCGACGCATCCGCGGCCAGCTCGATGCCGTCGAGCGCCGGATTGAAGAGGAGGCAAGCTGCGCCGCCATCCTTCAGCAGGCGACCGCTTGCCGGGGCGCGCTGGATGGGTTCATCGCCGAGGTGATCGAGGATCATATCCTGGAGCACTTGGTCGATCCGTCGGCACCACGGAACGATCCTCGCGCCCTGGCGGCGGAAGAATTGGTCGAGATCGTCCACTCATACTTCAGTTGACCAGACGTCCTGACCGTCCAAGCGACTGCCCGATCCGCACCTACTTAAAATGAGGACTGCCATGAGTGAGACCGACGACGGCACCGCATCGGCGTTCCATAGCCACATCTTCCTCGGAAAGGGGCACGAGAAGAGCGAGCGCAAGACGTGGGCCGTGATCTGGCTGTGCGGGGCCATGATGATCGCGGAGATCGTCGGCGGCCTGTTATTCGGCTCGATCGCGTTGGTTGCCGACGGCCTGCATATGAGCACGCACGCCGGTGCGCTTCTGCTCGCCGCGCTTGCTTACACGTACGCCCGCAAGCACGCCGAAAATTCAAACTTCACATTCAGCACCGGCAAGCTCGGCGACCTTGCAGGCTTCACCAGCGCCATCATTCTCGCGATGATCGCCTTGCTGATCGCCTACGAATCCGTCAGCCGAATCTTCGAACCGGTCCCAATCCACTTCCGCGAGGCTATTCCAATTGCCTGTCTTGGTTTGGCCGTGAACATCGCGAGTGCATGGCTTCTCAGCAGTGGCGGACATCATCACGGCCACGGCCACGAGGGGCATGACCACAATGAAGCTCACCACATTACGACCGAAGCCGGGGTTGTCATCGTCGAAGTGTTCGAGGACGGTGTGCCGCCGCGTTTCCGGCTCCGCGTCGAAACCGGCCCTGCCCTCACGGCCCAAGCAACGTCGATTGAAACAGTGCGCCCTGATGGTAGACGGCAGCTTTTCACGATGCATGATCAAGGCGGCTATTTGGAATCGGTCGAGGAGATTCCCGAACCGCACGCCTTCACGGCACATGTGCAGATCGGCCAGCGCGACTATCCCGCCATCTTCGAAGAGCACGAGCATGCCCACGGATCGACGGCCCGAGACAACAACATGCGCGCCGCCGTGGTCCACGTCATGGCCGATGCCGCGGTTTCCGTGCTTGTGATCGTCGGTCTGCTGCTCGCCCGCACCTTTGGCTGGCTTTGGATGGACCCGCTTGCGGGCATAATAGGTGCCGCCGTCATCGCAAGCTGGTCTTACGGCCTGGTCCGCGATACTGGCGCGATCCTGCTCGATATGATCCCTGACCGGCATCTTGCGGACAATCTGCGCCAAATCGTTGAGAGCGAGGGCGACAAGCTCGCCGATCTCCATCTCTGGCGCTTGGGGCCGGGGCATCTGGGCGCGATTATCTCCGTCATTACGATGCAACCCCGCAATGCCGATTACTATCGCGCCCGACTTGCCCGCTTCAAATCCTTGTCACACCTCACCATTGAGGTTTCGCATCGGCCTTGACCCGCCCGGGGCCGCCGGCGCCGGTGGCGGCCTCGGCCTCGCCAACTTCGAGCGCCACCAGGTCAAGCTGCGATTGAGCTTCGATCTCTAACGCTCAAGCGCGCATCAGCATCCGGACGTGCGCCGCAGCTGACGCAGCCAGCGCCTCGAGGTCGTAGCCGCCCTCCAGCGCCGAAACCAGGCGGCCCCCGGTATGGCGGTCGGCGATGTCGAGCAACTCGCCGGTGATCCAGGCGAAGTCCTCGGCTTCGAGGTTGAGCTGGGCGAGCGGATCGCGCCGATGGGCATCGAAGCCGGCCGACACGATCAGCAGTTCGGGCGCGAAACGATCGAGCGCCGGCAAGATGCGATCGGCCCAGCCCGTCCGGAACTCCTCGCTGCCGCTGCCGGCGGCGAGCGGGAGGTTGACGACGTTGCCGTCGATGCCGCGCTCGCGTGCCGATCCGGTGCCGGGATAGAACGGAGACTGGTGGCTCGAGGCGTAGAACAAGCTCGGATCGGTCTCGGCGATCGCCTGTGTGCCGTTGCCGTGATGGACGTCGAAGTCGACGATGGCGACGCGCTTGATGCCGTACTTCGCCTGGGCGTGGCGCGCGCCGATGGCGACATTGTTCAACAGGCAAAAGCCCGAGGGCGTCGACGGCCCGGCGTGATGGCCGGGCGGACGGACGGCCGCGAATACCGTGGCCGCGCGATCCTCGAGAACCGCCTCGACGCCCGCCACGACCGCGCCGGCCGCGCGCAGGACGGCTTCGGCGGTGCCGGCGCTGATCACGGTGTCGGCGTCGATCATGGCGTACTCGCCCGGCGGCGGCTTGGTGTTGAGGATCGCCTCGACGATCTCTGCCGGATGCACGCGCGTCAGCTGCTCCATCGTGGCTTGCGGTGCGGAAAGGCGCACGAGGCCTGAGAAGGCCTCGTCGTCGAGCGCCGCCATTATTGCGCGCAGCCGGTCGGGGCGCTCGGGATGATGCTCGCCCGTATCGTGATCGAGAAACGCCGGGTGACTGATGAGGAGCGTGGCCATGGACCGCCACTTTAGTGCGCGTTTGTCGCGGAGGCACCCACAGGTTAACGTGGCCGCCAACATGCCCCCTCCCAGTGCGCTGGTCTGCGTTCGTTGTAGCGCCCGCTATCCCGTCACCCACTATGCCGAAGACTGCCCGGCCTGCCGGGCCAGGAATGCTCCCGCCAATCTTACGGTCGCGTACGATGTGCGCCCGGGCGAAGGCACCGGCCGCGACGACGCACGGCCGCGGCGGACCGGTTCAATGTGGCGCTGGGAAGAATTCCTGCATGCTCGCGCCCAGGACGCCGTGACGCTCGGCGAGGGCAACACGCCGCTTCTCCCCGCGCCGTCGCTCGGCCTGGGCGACGTCTGGATCAAGGACGAATCGCGCAATCCCACCTGGTCGTTCAAGGACCGGCTGGCGTCGGGTGCGCTCACCATGGCCAGGCACTTCGGCGCCAAGGTCATCGCGTCCAGTTCCTCGGGCAACGCCGGCGCCGCCGCTGCGGCCTACGCGGCCAAGGCGGGCATTCCCTGCGTCGTGTTCACCTTCATGGGCTCCGCCGGCCCGCTGGTGCTGCAGATGCGCGCCTATGGCGCCATGGTGGTGAAGGTGGCTGACAAGGCCGACCGCTGGCGCCTGCAGTCGCTCGGCGTGCGCGAGTTCGGCTGGTATCCGACCTCGCCGTTCTTCGGGCCGGTGGTCGGCAGCAACCCCTACGGCATGGAAGGCTACAAGACGATCGCCTTCGAGATCGCCGAGGCCTTCGACTGGGAACCGCCCGACTGGTGCGTGCTGCCGGTGTGCTACGGCGATGCGCTCTACGGCATGTGGAAGGGCTTCGAGGAGCTGAAGGCGCTGGGCTGGATCGATCGTGTGCCGCGTTTCGTGGCGGCCGAGGTCTCGGGCTCGCTGGCCGCGGCCATGGAAGGCGGCGATGCCATGCCCCCGGAATCGCCTCGCAATGCGCCGTCGATCGCCACCTCGATCGGCGCGCTGCAGGGCACGGTGCAGGGCCTCGACGTGCTGCGGCGCTCGAAGGGTGCCGCGGTCACGATCGGCGACGACGAACTGCGCCGTTGGGTCGTCACGCTCGCGGCCAAGGAAGGCATCTGGCCCGAAGCCTCGTCCGCCGCGCCGTTCGCTGCCATCGAGCGGCTGCGCGCCCAAGGCACCATCAAACCTGACGAGCGCTGCGTGGCGCTGATGACGGCGGCGGGACTGAAGGATCCGGGCCCGATCGAGCAGGCACTGCCCGAGCCGCCACTGGTGGGCGGCGGGCTGCCTGAGCTGATGGCGGCGCTGAAGAACAGCTACGGCTTCCATGGCTGAATTCGGCATCGCCATGGACGGCCGCGCGCCCATTGCCGACATTCCGGCGCAGGCCAAGGCTGCGGAGGAGGGCGGCGCCTCGACGCTGTGGATCGCCTGCCATCTCTATCTGCACGATCCCATCACCGAAGCGGCGCTGGCACTCGGCGCCACCAAGCGGATCAAGATCGCCTTGATGGCGATGAGTCCTTATTCGGTGCATCCGGTCTACATCGCCATGGCGGCGGCGAGCCTCGACGAGATGTATCCCGGCCGCGTCATCCTCTGTCTCGGCAGCGGTGCGCCGGCGGACCTCAAGGCGGCCGGCATCGATTCGCCCAAGCCGCTGGTCGCCATCGGCGAAGCGGTGAAGATCTGCCGCCAGCTTTTCGCCGGCGAGATGGCCGAGTTCCAGGGCCAGATGTTCAGGGCCGCCGGCCGCCGCCTGGTCAATGGTGGCCGCAAGATTCCGATCGTGATCGCAGCCTCCCGGCCCAACATGCTAAAGCTGGCCGGCCGTGAGACCGACGGCGTGCTGATCTCGGCCGCTACATCGCCGCCCTTCGTGAGGGCCTGCATCGACCAGGCAGACTCCGGCAAGCCGTTCCACAAGGCAGGCATCGTCTACACCAGGGTGGGAGCCATCGATGCCATCCGCCGGCCGATCGGCTTCGTGCTGCGCGGCGCCCATCATGCCGAGAACATCCGTCTCGGCGGCGCCAAACTCGACCAGGCCGCCCTTGCGGCGGCCTATGCTTCGGAGAACTGGAGCGAGGTCGAGCGTCTGGTGAGCGACGATGTCGTGCGCCGCCATGCCGCCTGTGGCACGCCCGCCGAGGTGCGCGCCAAGCTCGACGAGTACCGCGCCATCGGCCTCGACGAGGTGATCCTGGGCGGCATAGACGATGCGAAGTCGATCGTCGTTTCCTTGAAGGCAGCCTGCTCATGAAATTCAGCATCTCGCTCCCGACCGGCTTCGAGGGCGTGATGTATCCCGTCCCCTTCGTCGATCCGTCCGACTTCGTGCGCATGGCCAAGCTTTGCGAGAAACTCGGCTATCACTCGGTGTGGGGCAACGATCATATCCAGAGCCAACACTATGTGCGCGAGCTCTATCCCGACACGCCGCCCAACTTTTACGAGCTGCTGACCGTGCTGTCCTTTTGCGCGGCGGCCACGACCACGCTCGAGGTCGGCACGGCGCTGGCCGTGCAGCCGATGCGCGATCCGTTCTGGCTCGCCAAGACCGCCGCCACGATCGACCAGCTTTCGAACGGCCGCCTGATCCTGGCGCTCGGCATCGGCGCCTATCGCGAGGAGTTTGCCGCCTGGGCGCCGCGCATCGCCGCCAAGGCGCAGCGTGGCGAGATGATGGACGAGGGGCTCGAGCTGATGCAGCGCCTCTTCAAGGAGCGCCGGGTCACGCACGAGGGCAAGTACTACGCCGTGCGCGACATCGAGATGTATCCCAAGCCCAAGCGCGATCCCTTCGCGCTGTGGCTGGGCGGTCACAACAAGGCGACGATCGAGCGGACGGCGCGCCTCGCCACCGGCTGGCTGCCGGGCTGGCGGCCGTGGCCCGAGCTCGAGGAGTGGATCAAGAGACTGAAGGCCCGTGCGGCGGAGCTCGGCCGCGATCCGAAGGAGATCGAGATCGCGCCACAATTCTCCGTGACCATCGCCAAGACGCCCGAGGAAGCCGAGAAGCGCTACATGGCGTCGGGCCTGGTCCATCACCGCAAGTCGCTCGCCTATACCGGTCGCGATCTCTCCAAACAGATGGTGGCCAACCTGGTGGGCTCGCCCGACCTGATCCGCGAAAAGGTGGCCGGACTGAAAAAGATCGGCGTCGACCACGCCTGCGCGCTGATGATCCCGGCCGATTCGATGGCCGAGTTCGAGGACCAAGTGGAGTGGTTCGCCAAGACGGTGCTTGCTTGACGAGAATTCCGACAAAAGATCCCTCGCTACGCTCGGGATGACAGCATTGTTGTCATCCCGACCGTAGCGAGGGATCTTTCCTACTTCACCTTCGGCATGACCTCTTCGGCAAAGACCTGCATCTGGTCGAGAAGCTCCTGCACCGAGTTGGCGGCGAAATAGAGTCCAAGCAAGTGGGTGACGCCGGCCTCGCGGAAGGCCATGGCCTTGTCGACGATCTCTTGAGGCGTGCCGATCAGGTTGATCTCCTCGTGGGTCGCCGTGCCCTGGCCCTTGAGCGTCGATTTGCTGAGCGACACCAAATGTTTGTTCATCTGGCTCTTGCGGAAGCTCTCGATCGCGGCCTGGTGCGTCTTGCCGACATGGACGACGAATTGCGGGCAGACCTCGATGGTCTTGGGATCGCGCCCCGCCTTTTCCGCCATCTCGCGCAGGGTCTTCACGCCGGCGCGCACGCGGTCGACATGCATACCGGCCGGCAGCCAGCCGTCGCCCCACTTCACGGTGCGGGCAATGTTGTTGGCATGGTTGCCGCTGACATAGATCGGCAGCTTCTTCTGGTAGGGCTTGGGGAACAGCTCGACGTCGCGGAATTTGTAGTACTTGCCCTCGAAGCTCGCGACGCGCTCGCTGAATAGAAGACGCAGGGCCTGCAGGCCCTCGTCGACGATGTCGCCGCGATTGAGCTTGCTGTCGGGCTGGAGCGCCTGGAACTCCTCGCGATAGGCGCCGATGCCGACGCCGATCTCGAGCCGGCCCTTGCCGAAATGGTCGAGGGTGGCGATCTGCTTGGCCGTGACCACGATGTCATGGCGCATCGGCAGTACCAGGATACCCGTGCCGACCTTCAGAGTCTTGGTCTCCGACAGAACGAAGGCGTAGGTGATCAGGGGCTCCCAGAAGCGCGGCGGCACGGGGAACTCGGCGCGCACATAGTTCTGCGTCGTCATGTGGTCGTTGCCCCACACCGAGTCGTAGCCGAACTTCTCGGCCGCCTGGGCGATCCTGATGACGTTCTCGGGATCGGAGAACGGGATCGGATAGGTGAGACCTTCCATGCCCGTGGGCAGACCGGCACTGACACGCATTTCGATGCTCCCTCTCGTCCTATTGTGCCGCGGCGACGATGTTGCCGCCAAGATAGGCCTGGCGGATGCGCGGGTCGGTCCGCACCTCGGCCGCCGGCCCCTCCATGAACAACCGCCCCTGTTCCATCACCAGGGCGCGGTCGGAAATCAACAGGGCGCCGCGCACGTTCTGTTCGACGACCAGCACGGTCACGCCTGACGCCGCGATGCGCTGCACTGTCGTGAAAACATCGCCCTGCATCTTGGGCGACAGGCCGAGCGACGGCTCGTCGAGCAGCAACAGGCTCGGCTCGACGAGCAGGACCATCGCCATTTCGAGGATCTGCTGCTCGCCGCCCGAGAGATTGCCCGCTTCGGTGCACCATTTTTCGCGCAACATCGGGAACGATCCCACGACACGGTCGATGGCGCCGGCATGCTTTGCCGCGGGTAGGGTGTAGCAGCCCATCTTCATGTTTTCCTCGACGTTCATCGCTGGAAAATTACAACGACCCTGCGGCACGAAGCCGACGCCGCGCTTCAGCCGCTCCCACGGCGGCAGGCGCTCGATCGTCTCGCCCTTGAAGACGATCTGGCCGGAGAAAAAGCGGTTGGTGCCGTAGATGGCGCGCAGCAAGGTCGATTTGCCGGCGCCGTTACCCCCGATCAGGGTGGTGATCGTGCCGCCGTACAGGCGGGCGGAAAACTCGCGGACGATCGGGTTGTCGCCATAACCCGCCGTGACCGAGACCAACTCAAGCGCCGGGGTGGTCATGCCTGGGCTCTCATCTCGGCCGCGGCAATCTCGGGTGTCGTGCCGAGATAGGCCTCGAGCACGCGTGAATCGTTGTGGATGTCGTGCGCTGTGCCCTCGGCCAGCTTGCGGCCCTGGTCGAGCACGATCACTCGGTGACAGAGATTGGTGATGAACTCGACATTGTGCTCGACGATCAGGAAGGTCTCGCCGGCCTCGTTGAGCTGGCGTAGCGCCACTTCGATCTCCCGGATGCGGCTGGGATTAACGCCCGCCACGGGCTCGTCGAGCACCACAATCTTGGGATGCGGCATCAACGCCGCCGCCAGCGCCACCAGCTTCTTTTGACCGTAGGACAGGATGCCGACCTCGGCCTCGTAGTAGCGCTGCAGCCCGATCAGCTCGATCAGTTGGCGCGCGCGTTTCTCGGACGCCTCGACGGCGCGGCGATAACGCGCGGTGCGCAGCAACTCGTCGACCCAGGTCGCCGGGTCGAACTGTTGGGCGGCGATGGCGAGGTTGTCGCGCAATGGCAACCGCTCGTAGACGCGCACAGTCTGGAAGGTCCGCATCAACCCGGCGCGGGCATTGTGATGCGCCGGCTGGCCGGTGATGTCGGCGCCCGCCAGCACCACCTTGCCGCTGTCGAGCTTCTGGAAGCCCGAGATGCAGTCGATCGCTGTGCTCTTGCCCGAACCGTTGGGGCCGATCAGGCCGGTGACGCTGCCCGCCTCGACCGCGAACGACACGCCGTCGAGCGCATGGACGCCGGCATAGGCCTTGCGCAGGTCGGTGACTTCGAGGATCGCGCTCATTGCAGTTCCTGACGCAGGCGCGCGAGCCGCCGCTCGCGCAGCCATCCGGCGACCCCCGAGGGCATGACGAACATCGCGACCACCAGGATCAGGCCGTAGATGATCATGCGGAAATCGGCCGAGAAGCGCAGAGCCTCAGGCAGCGCAGACATCGCGATGCCCGCGACGACGACACCCCAGAAGCTGCCGGCGCCGCCGATGATCACGATGATCAGGAAGGTCTGCATGTAATAGAAGTCGAGGAACAGCGGGTCGATGATCCTCAAATGAAAGCTGAAGACGCCGCCCGCAGCGCCAGTGATGGCGGCGCTGATGGCGAAGGCGGAGAGCTTGTAGGGCATGGGCGAGATGCCCTGGGCCCGTACCAGCGGCTCGTTCTGCTTGATGGCGACAAGGGTGCGGCCGATGCGCGACGTGCAGAGCGCGTAGAGGAAGGCCAGCATCGCCACCGAGAAGGCCCAGGCAATCCAGTAGAAGCGTCCGGTGGTGCCGAACTCGTAGCCGAAGGCCGTGGGCGGCGGCAGGTTGGGAATGCCAAGTGCGCCACGCGTGAGATCGACCCAGTCCCGGGCGATCAGGTTCACCAGCAGCGCGAAGGTGAGGGTGACGATCACAAAGGCGTGGCGGTTGGTGCGAAGCGTGGGATAGCCCACAACCAGGGCCACCGCGGCGTTGATCAGGGCGGCCCACACAAGGCCCCACCAGAAATTTCCGCCGAACGTCACGACGGTCAGCGCCGAGACATAGCCGCCGATCCCCCAGAAACCCAGTTGGGCGAAGGAAAGCAGGCCGGTGTAGCCGTAGATCAGGTTGAGCGCGGCCGCCGCCACGGTGAAGATCAGCGCCGAGACGCCGATGCCCATGATGTAGTTCGATGTGGTGAGCAGCGGCAGCGCAGCGAAGATCAGGGCGGCAACCAGGGCGACAGCGAGCTTCATCCCACGATTCTCATCCGACGATTCTCATCCCACACGCATGCTCCCGCGCTTGAATAACCCGTCGGGACGCAGGAACAGCACCACGATCATGATTACGAACACGGCCGCTTCCTGCCAGGCGATCTCGAAGAAGCCGCCGATCCAGTTTTCGATAAGCCCTAGGGCCACTGCCGCCACGATGGCGCCGGGGATGTTGCCCAGCCCGCCGATGATGACCAGGGCGAAGGCCTTGAAGATCAGGAACTGGCCCATGTAGGGCGTGACGAGCTGGATGGGCGAGATCGCAGCCCCGGCAAGACCGCACAGACCGGCCGCCAGGACCACCGCGTTGCGCGCCACGATGCGCGGCCGGATGCCAACCATGAGAGCGGCCTCGCGGTTCTGGGCGATGGCGCGCATGGCGCGGCCGAACTGGGTGTAGCGCAGCACGACATAGAGGCCGCCGAACGCCACCAGCGCGGCGGCCGCGCCGATCACTCGCGTCCACGGGATGCGGATGGCGCCGATGTCGACGCCGTCGAAGCCGTATTGCGTGTCGACCAGCCGCGGCGTGGCGGTGAAAATATACTGCATGACGTGGATGATGATGATCGAAAGGCCGAGCGTGATCAGAATGGCGCGCTCGAATTCGTCGGGCCTGAGACGCGCCAGCAGGACCTCATACATCACCAGCCCGACCAGCATGGTGGCGAGGATTGCCGCCGCCAGCGCCGGCCAATAGAGCAGCCCGACCACCGGCAGGGCGAAGGTCATGGCGAAAGCGCCCAGCATCAAGAGTTCGCCGTGCGCGAAATTGATGATCTCCATGACGCCGAAAATCAGCGACAGGCCGACGGCGATCAGGGCATAGAGCAGCCCCAGCGTGATGCCGTTCAGCGTCAGCTGGAGGAGATAGACAGCGTCGACGGTCATTATGCTGCCAGCATAGCAAATCCCGGACCACGCCAAGCGTAAACTTGGCCGCGACGCGGTTGCGCCCGCTTGGCATGTCGTCTGCTATGTTGTTGACTGTGACTAGGTCTGGGGAGACTTGAGGGAGGTAGCGATGAAGGTGAAGTTTTGGATGGCGGCTGCGGCCGCTTGCGCGCTTGGCACGGTCATGGCCGCGGGGGCGGCGTCGGCTCAGCCCATCGTGATCGGCGTCTCGACGCCGCAGACCGGTGTCGCCGCCGTGGCCTCGGAATGGGAAATGTGGGGCGTTAACCTCGCCGTCGAGGAGATCAACGCCTCGGGCGGCGTGCTCGGCCGCAAGCTCGAGCTGATGGTGCTCGACAACAAGTGCAATCCCTCCGAGGGCGTCAACGTCGCCAACAAGCTGGTCGAGGCCAAGGTCGCGGCGATCGAGGGTTCGCACTGCAGCTCGGCCCATCTCGCCAGCATGAAGATCGTGGCCGATGCTAAGATCCCGATGATCACCGGCATCGCGTCCAACTCGCAGATCACTGAATTGGCGGGTCCGGGACGAAACGAATATTCATTCCGCATCAGCCCAGGCGACAGCGCCATGATGAACGCGCTCGGCATCTATCTCGGCAACAAGAAGTCCTGGAAGACCGTGGCGATCGTCGCCGAGGACACCGACTTCGGCCGTGGCGGCGCCGACGCCTTCAAGGCAGTGGCCGAGAAGGCCGGTGTCACGATCGTCTCGACCGACTTCCACCCGCCCAATGCGCCGGACTTCACCACCATCCTGACGCGCCTGCAGCAGCGCCGGCCCGACGCCATCGCCACCTTCCAGGTCGGCGGGGATTCGATCAACTTCCTGCGCCAGGCCATGCAGGCGGGCGTGCGCATCCCCTACACCGGCCGCGTCGAACTGGGCGGCCGCAACCAGCCGATCATCGAGGCCGGCGGCATGGAGAAGTCGATCAGCGCCTGGACCTACAACGCCACGATCGACGCACCGTCGAACAAGGCGTTCGTCGAGAAGATCAAGGCCAAGTACAAGTCCGAGCCCTATCTGCAGACTTGGGGCGGCTACGACGCCATCCGCATCATCGCCCAGGCGATCAAGGATGCCGGCAGCACCGATGGGCCGAGGGTCAAGGATGCCATCAAGAACATGAAGTTCACCAACGTCATGGGCAAGGTCGTGACCTTCGACGATCACAACTCGGCCGGCCACTGGGTGGTGCTGCAGACCGTGAACGACAAGAAGGTCGGCGTCGCCGACATCGTCGAGGTCAAGTAGCCCCATGAAGATCGGCGTCATCGGCCTCGGCCGGATGGGCGGCAACATCGTGCGCCGCCTGATAAAGGCGGGGCACAAATGCGCAGTCTATGACGCCAGTCCGGCGCCGGGTGCTGCACTTGCAAAGGAAGGCGCAACGGCGGCTTCCTCCGTGCCGGCGCTGGTCGAAGCGTTGGGATCCAGTCCCCGCACTGTCTGGGTGATGTTGCCTTCAGGCAAGATCACCGAGGAGACGATCGCCCAGCTCGCCGGCCTCATGCGCGCCGGCGACGTGATCATCGATGGCGGCAACACCAACTTCAAAGACGATGTTCGTCGGGCACGCGAGCTCAAGCCCAAGGGCATCAAATATCTCGATGTCGGCACCTCCGGCGGCGTCTGGGGGCTGGCGCGCGGCTATTGCCTGATGATCGGCGGCGATGCCGAGACCGTGACGCGCCTCGATCCGATCTTCTCAGCTCTTGCACCCGGGCTCGGCGACATCGAGCGCACCGCCGGACGCGAGAAACTCGATCCGCGCGCCGAGCGCGGCTACATCCACGCCGGCCCGGTGGGCTCCGGGCATTTCGTGAA
>PLYQ01000366.1:38819-39093 GCA_003153415.1 Rhodospirillales bacterium
GGAGGCGGTGCCGGCCGACGTGCTGGCGGCGTCGCTGTTCGTGCGGTTCCGCTCGCGCCAGCAGCACACCTTCGCAGAAAAGGTGCTGTCGGCGATGCGGTTGGGCTTTGGCGGTCACGTCGAAGCCCCCAAGAAATAGACAGGGAGGCATGCGATGCGCGTAGGTGCTTTCTATTTTCCGACTGATTACGGCATCGACATCGCCGAGCTGGCGAAGGCGCTGGAAGATCGCGGCTTTGAATCGCTGTTTGTGCCCGAGCACACGCACATCCCG
>PLYQ01000157.1 GCA_003153415.1 Rhodospirillales bacterium
GCATACTGCACTACGAGACGGTCGGGCAGGTCATGCTTGGCGTGTCGCCCGAGAATATTTTCTAGCTTTGGACAGGCCATCCCTTAATAAGGCCACTCCCGCACTTCCTTGTTCAGAGTTCTTCTTCCGCGCCGGCCTCGACCGCCTGGCACACGCCGCATTATCCACCTACGTGCCGAATCGTGGCATGATACGCATTTGGGGGCGGTGAAATCATGGGACCACTGACAAAACCAACACGTAAGGTGCTTTGGCAGAGACAATACCCACATTTCCCAACCTGAAACTCAATGTGATGCTTTGGACTACCCGGCCGCCATCGCTGTTTGTTTCGCCCTGGGTGACCCCGTCCCTTTGAAGCTGCAACGTCGTGGTCGTCATGCGCTTTTACACCCAACATCAGACATTTCCGGGCCCAGTCGGCACTTCGCTTTCGTGCCAGAGCCGGAAGTCGGCGGTCCATCTGCTTAGCGATTTCGTCCAGGCATTCGGGCCCGGCATTTGATCTCAATCAAATAGGCGGGCTCTCGCCTTTGTTATGATTCGAGGCATCTCAATCGCTATCCATGCTGAATCCTGACAGTCATCATGAACGACACCACCCAAGAAGGCTTCGGGATCGTCCCGATAGCGGATCTGGTCCCCACCCAGGTGACGGTAGGGATGCGTGAAGTCGATTTCAAACGAAGGCGTTGGCGCAAGAAACACTGCCATGAGGCTGCAAACTATCTCGAGACGCGCCGCTTTCCCGTTGTTCTTGGCCCCGACACTCGTCATTACCTGCTCGACCGCCATCATCTCGCGCTGGCGCTGAACAGCGAGGGGATCAGAATGGTTCCTGTATCGATCGTCGCAAACATGAGGGGGCTCAGTTTCGCGACTTTCTGGACAACCCTCGAAGGTCGCAACTGGACCCATCCATTCGACGATGAGGGCCGGCGCTGTCCCTACGACGACATGCCGGAGTCGGTAGACGACCTCGTCGACGATCCCTTTCGCTCATTGGCAGGGGCGCTCAAGAGGGCTGGGGGATACGCCAAGGACAAAGCGCTTTTCAGTGAATTCCGTTGGGCAAATTTCCTGCGCTGCCGCATACCGAGCGAACTGGTCGAGAGCGATTTCGACCGTGCGTTGGCGTTGGCGATGAATTTGGCGCAGAGCACGGAAGCAGCAGCGTTGCCAGGCTGGCGGCGGCATGCGCCGCAAAATATCCCCGCATCGGACGAATATGACAACTTGGCTCGACTGACTTCCGTTCAGGGTCGATGCTGTCGAAAAAGTCNNTTTTTCGACAGCATCGGTCAGGCGCGTCGTTCTGAGGGTACGCCGATCACTTCCGGTCTGGCCCAAAATGCAGACATCGACACCTGGCTAGCCCCTTGGCGTGAATCGTGCGTATGTCGGGGTAGGCATGATTCCCGCCGCGGACCGGAGGCCCTATGGCGACCCTCACGATCCGACACCTCACGACCTATCGATACCTGCGGCCGGTCGCCTTCGGCGAACACCGGATGATGCTGCGCCCACGCGACTCCGATGATCAGCGGGTGATCGAGGCAAGCATCCAGATTCGCCCACAACCCACTAGTCTCCACTTCGTACTGGACGACTTCGGTAACCAGGTCGGCATCGCGCACTTCTCTGACGCTGCGCAGGAATTATGCATCGACAGCACAGTTTGCCTGGAACAGTCGCCGCCGGAGGTCTCCGCCCGCGACCTCGAGGAGCACGCCACCAGCTTTCCCTTCGATTACAGTGCCGGCGAAAGTGCCAACCTCGCGCTCTGCCTCGAACGCGACGGCACCGATCCCGAAGACGAGGTCGGTCACTGGGCGCGCCAGTTTCTGCCTCCAGACCAATCAATCGGCACGTTCGACCTTCTCACCCGCCTCTCGCAGGCCATCCATTGCACCTTCCGCTATCGGCGGCGAGAGGCGAAGGGTGTCCAGCAGCCGATAGAGACGCTCAGGCTCGGCCACGGAAGCTGCCGCGACTTCGCCATGCTGATGATCGATGCGGCCCGAGCGCTCGGTCTCGCGGCGCGGTTTGCCTCGGGCTATCTTATCCTGTCGTCGGATGAACACGGATCGACCCATGCCTGGGCGCAGGTTTATCTACCCGGCCCTGGCTGGGTCGATTTCGATCCCACCAGCGGCAGCGTCGGCAAGGAGAGGCTCGTCACCGTGGCTGTCGCCCACGATCCACAGCACACGCTCCCGCTCCACGGCACCTTCGTGGGATCGGCGTCGGACTCGCTCGGCATGGACGTGAAGGTGATCACCCGGGCTTCATGACATCGGCAGGTGACGGATGAAGATCCGGGTCGGCTACGAACTGATCTACAACTTCCCGCAGCCCACTCCTGTGATCGTGGCGCTCGGCATCCACTACAGCCGGGCGTCGGATGTCGTCGTGCCCGACCACCTGACCACCGATCCCGCCGTCCCGATCTCCCCCTACCGTGATGGTTTTGGCAACTGGTGCAGCCGGTTCGTGGCTCCCGCTGGCCAGTTCCGTATCTCAGCGGATGGGACCGTGCGCGACAGCGGCGTTCCCGACGTGGTGGCCCCGTCGGCGCCTCAACAGGCGATCGAAGAGCTGCCCGCCGAGACGATCGTCTTTCTCCTCGGCAGCCGCTACTGCGAGACCGATCGCCTGACGGAGGTCGCCTGGAGCCTGTTCGGTAATGCGCCCTCAGGCTGGGCGCGCGTCCAGACGATCTGCGATTTCGTCCATAACCACATTCAATTCGGCTACGAGCATGCGCGCGCCACGAAGACGGCGCGGGAAGCCTACCAGGAGCGCCGGGGCGTGTGCCGCGACTACGCCCACCTCGCCATCGCCTTCTGCCGCTGCATGAACATTCCGGCCCGTTATTGCACCGGTTATCTCGGCGACATCGGCATGCCGCCACCCTACGGCCCGATGGATTTCGCCGGCTGGTTCGAGGCCTATCTCGGCGGGCGCTGGTACACCTTCGACCCGCGCAACAACATACCGCGAATTGGCCGCGTCCTGATTGCCCGCGGCCGCGACGCCGCCGACGTTCCGATCGCCCACACCTTCGGCCCCAACACGCTGGTCAGCTTCAAGGTATGGACGGATGAGGTGAGCTAGCGAGTTCTGTGCACGTGAGGCCGCTCGTCGTTTCGGCCTCAGCTGTGGCCTGGGTCGACTGGAACGTCGACGTCCTGCGACCGAGGCTGCGCGAAGGTTTGCTCCTCGCGGGGCTGCCGGAATGATCACGTTTTGCTTCGTTCCATGTGCCGACGAGGTGATTGAATAGTTGGCTTCGCCAGGTCTGCTTCGGGTCGATGCTGTCGAAAAAGTCTTCGCTATGTCGCGAGTGGGTATAATCGAATTCGATCGAATGATGCATTGATTCGATGTTGTGCGCTTGTGGTCGATCTTGAATCAATGTTGCGCGCTTTGGCCCCCAAAATCGTTTTTCGACAGCATCGGTCACGAGCACCGGTTTGAGCTTCTGACCATCACTTCCCGTCTACCCCGATGAACAGACATCCTCGGTGACTGCCGGCGCGTCTCAATCGTGTCAATAGCGTTTCTGGGCCCGGTCGGCACTTCGCACTTGTGCCAAGAGGGACATTCTCTAGTGGTCGTAGTTGCGATGTCACGCTGCGCCTATCTGGTCGTGGTCAGCCAGGTTTGTATTCAACTGGCCGAAAGAGCGCGTACCGCCTCTTCGACGGAGTGGAAGACGTGATCCGCACCGAAGGCACCGAGCAGGCCATTGCGGCCAGCAGCCGCGACGGCGCGCTCCCCGTCGAGACGTGCCAGGGCCACGTCGATGCCGCGTTCGCGAAGACGGACGATCGTCTCGATGAGAGTCTGGGCGCCGGTATAGTCGATGAGCGTGATGCCACTAGCCTCGATCACCGCCAGACGTGCACCAGCGGTCTCGACCAGCGCCTGGTCGAGCTGCAAGCAAATGTAGTCGGCATTCAGGAAGGTAAGCGGCGCCGCCGGCGAAAAGACCAGTACGCCAGGCACGGATTCGCCGGGCATGTCTCGAGTGGGCGACCACCAAATCGTCGTTTTCGGCAGCCGTACCAGTCGAGCGCACAATGGGCGGGCAAGCAGATAGGTGCTGTGCAGCAGCGACAGCACGATCGCGAAGACGACGCCGCGCTCCACCGGCAGGAGAACCACCAGGGTCGCTGACGCCGCGACCAGCAAGATTTCGCTTCTGCCCTTGCGTGCAATTGACACCATCTCGGCGACGCGGAAAATGCGCACGCCGATGAAGGTGAGGACGCCTGCCAGCGCCGCCTCGGGCACATGGACGAACGCCGCCCCCGCAGCGGTGATCAGAACAGCGAGGACGACCACGGCGGCCAGCCCGGCGAACTGGGACCGGCCGCCCGACTCCACGACGACCGCCGTGCGCGGCGGACTGGAATTCACGGGAAACGCGCCGAACAGGCCGGCAAGGAGGCTGCCCGCACCGAGGCCGATGAAGTCCTGACTGATGTCCTCCAGGCCGTCCTTGTCCGACGGGAATGCGCGCACCACCGCTGCAGTCTGCATCATGCAGACCAGCGCAATCGTCAATGCGAGCGGCATCAGCCGAATCAGGTCGTCGAATTCGAACGCCGGCGCGGCGATCGTCGGGACGGCGGTCGACAGTGCGGCGAGCGTCCTTACCCCGTGCGCATCGAGGCGGAACTGCCACGTCGCGAACGCCGCTCCGACCAGTCCGATCAGGGCGCCGGGAAGGCGAGCGCTGAGCTTTTCCGCTCCGAGCGCCGTGGCGAAGACCAACAGGCCGAGGGCGACGGTGGCGACGTTTGCCTGTGGGATGTCGCGCACTGTCGCCACCAGGCGCTCGACGAGCGCACCCACCGGCGCGGCGATACCGAGCATGGCCGGCAGCTGGCCGACGATGATGTGGATGGAGATGCCGGCGAGAAAGCCGGTAGCCACCGGAATGGACAGGAGATCCGCGATCCATCCAACCCGCAATATCCCCGCGACGACCAGCATCACTCCCACCATCAGGGCCAGCAATCCGGCAAGTCCTGCGTAGGCCGGCGTGCCGGCTGATGCGAGAAGCGCCAGGGAGCCGGTAAAAATGGGGGCGATCGTCGAGTCGGCACCCACCGAAATGAACCGGCTGGCGCCAAATACTGCAAAGGCAATGGTGCCCGCAGCGAAGGCGAACAGCCCGGCCTCAGGCGCCATCCCCGCGAGCCGGGCGGTCGCGAGTTGTTCGGGTATGGCGATCGCAACCAGGGTCAACCCGGCTATCATGTCGGCCGGCAAGGCGCGCAGACTTGCTCCCCGAAGCGACGCAAATATCCAGGACGCCGCGCGCCGCGGCCCGGCTGTCGCACCCTTGTCGTTTCGGTCCAATGCTGGCCTCGTGTGTACCGAGAACCTAAACCGCGTCGGCGCGGACGAGGATCGTCGCTCGTCTTTGCTGCTCACAGGTCAATGGAATTCCCTCAGCTTCTACCCAAAGCGTAGAAGGCCCAGGACGGCTGGGCAATGAATTGAGCAAGCGAGGCATTCTCGGCGGATCGAGCCGACTAGCGCATGTTCTCCCAAAGGTCGCGCTCCTGCTCGTGCCGACTGTGCTCATATCCCTGGAAATCGCCTCGTGACACCACACCCAAGACCTTGCCTGCCTTGAGAAGCGGCACGTGCCGGAAGCCCTGATCCCACATCAATCGGAGCGCATCGATAGCGGTGTGATGGGGTGACATCGTCGCCGGATTCGCTGTCATGACATCCAGCAGTCTGGTTGCTGCGGCGTCAGCCCCGACCGCCAACACCCTACAGACGGCGTCGCGTCCGGTAAATATTCCCACCAGGGCTCCGTCAGCTTCAGTAACGAGAACGGACCCGGCGCGACGGTCGCGCATCGCCTGGCACGCCTCTTTCACGGTGGCCGTCGGTGGCAAGGTCAGTGGCTTCTGGTCGAAGACGATATCGTGGAGTTTTCTCATGACGGAAACTCACAAAAAATAGCAGGTGGGCAGTCAGTCGAATTTACGTTGCAAGCCAGCGCCCTCGTTTGATTGGAGTCAATTCCCATTAGCTCTTCAGCGGTGTCCAGTTCGGGTCGAGGCTGTGTGAAAACGCCTGCTGAGTTAGACTCTCGAAAGAATTGCTTTGGGGTTCGAGATGAAGCGCTTCGTCGAGGGTGAGGATCGCGGGCAGGCGGTGTTGCTTCCGGAATATCTGGACGATTATGTCTCGGAGGAGAACCCGGTCCGGGTGATCGATGTGTTTGTCGACGAGTTGGACCTGGGGGTATGTTGGCGTAATTGAACTGCTCCAAGGTCCGACGCCTGCATCTCCGATACTCCCGGACGACTTCAGCGGCAGGAGCGGCGTCCATTCAGTGCTGCCTGGTCTCGAACTCGTGGATCTCGCTCATGAACGGCGCGGCGACGGCGGCGTTCAGCTTGCAGTCCAAGAACACCGGACCATCCGGTCTGGCCAGCAACGGCGCCACCTTCTGCAGATCGTCGAGCGTGCGGATGGTCGCCGCCTGGAAACCGAAGGCCTCAGCGATCGGCGCGTAATCGACGTCCGGGAACACCGACTTCCCTACCGGTAGATCGCGCATCTTTAGGAAGTGCAACTCTGCGCCATAGGCGCAGTCGTTCATCAGCACAATAATTAGCGGCAGATCCTCCCGCACCACTGTCTCCAGCTCACCCATCGTCATGAGGAAGCCGCCGTCGCCGATGACAAGAACGGTGGTCTCGTCCGGCCGCGCCTTGGCCACTCCCAAAGCGGTGCCGAAGCCAAGGCCGATCGAGGCAAAGTCGCTCGTGAGCTTGAAATGGTCCGGGCCTGGCACGGAAAGATAGGGCACGATGCCCAGGAAGTTTCCAGCGTCATAAACGATGTTGCGATTCGGCGGAAGAATCTTTTCGAGCGCGACCCCGAGCGCGCGCGGGTCAACGGTCCGCGAGGTGTTGGCCGGCTGGAAGTCCCGCGCGATGTCGAATTCGCTGAGGAAGCGAAGAGTCTCCTCGGAGCGGAACGGTCTCTCGGCGTTAGAGCCGGCCGGCAGTGCCGCCAGGAGAGCTTCTGCCGCCAGGCGCGCATCGCCCACTACGGCGATGTCGGCGGAATGCCAGCGGCCGATGTTGGCTCGGGCTGCGTCGACCTGGATAAGCGGCACCTTGGGCAGTGAATTGCCGAAGCTCATGGTAAGAAGGTTGAGGCCGGCACCAAATACCAGAACGCAATCCGCCTGGGCGATCATCCGTCGAGCGGCGGAATGCGAAAAAGAACCAACGATCCCGAGATTACAGGGATGCCCGCGGAACAGGTCCTTGCCTCGGGCCGAGGTGACCAGCAGCGCGCCGATCCGATCGGCAAACTGCTCCAGGGCCGCCTTGGCACCGGCGCGGTGCGCCCCCAGACCCGCGACGATCAGCGGTTTGCGGCTTTGCCGCACAAGGGAGACGGCGGCCGCGATCGCTTGCGGCTGCGGTGCGGCCGGCATTCGCTGAGATCGTTTCGGTATGGGCGTTGTCGTTCCCTCGGCGAGATCCATGTCGGCCAGCTGGACGTTGACAGGCAGCAGCAACGCAGCCACCCCGCCTTGCAGCGCCGTGGCTGCGGCGTCCGCGAGAGCGCCGCGGG
Organism: Rhodospirillales bacterium; assembly: GCA_003153415.1. GTDB lineage: Bacteria > Pseudomonadota > Alphaproteobacteria > Reyranellales > Reyranellaceae > Reyranella. The sequence continues at coordinate 7,627 of PLYQ01000157.1, forward strand.
CGGTATTGGGGCTCGTCGCGACGAAGGTCCGGATGCCGGCAGCGCCGAGCACGCCGGTGGCGTTGAAGCCCTTGTAGTCCGGACCGACCGAATTGGCGGCTCCCGTCGACACCGCTGCCTCGCCATAGATGATCAGCACGCGTGAACCGGTGCGGCTGGCATAGGTGGCGGCGTGCATCCCGTTTGCTGTCGCGGGTCCTCTTCCGATTACCGCGACGCCGAGACCGCCCGTGGCATAGGCGAAGCCTTCGGCCATGGCGATTGCGTTGTTCTCGTGCCGCGCGCCGTAGAAACGGACGCCCGAACTGTCGAGCGCCGTGGCAAAGACTGCGGTGTCGTCGCTCATCAGGCCAAATACTTGCTCAACGCCGAGCGCCTTGATGTCCTCGACGAGTACTTGATAGGTCGGCGCACGGCGTTTCGAGTCACCAGTCCTGCTTTTGTGCTCGAGTATGGTCATGGCTCCACTCCCTCAGATTGTCGGCGAAGGGTACTGCTCGAAATCGATGGGGCATAGGTCCCATGTCCAGTTTCGCTCACTGTCGGGCACAAAATCACGATAGATTTCGACACAACATAACAAATGGGAAAACACTATGCGCGGCGTCGTGTTCACTGGGGAACGGAATCTCGAGATCATGACATTCCCTGACCCCACCCCAGGACCAGATGAGGTCGTGCTCGAGATGAAAGCTTCCGGCATGTGTGGCTCCGACCTCCATCAATACCGCCGGCCGAAGGGTCACCCGCAAAGCGCCACAGGCGTGCCGCCTAACCCTAATCCCACCATCGCCGGACACGAGCCGTGTGGAGTGGTTGCGGCAGTCGGTGCCGGGGTGACCAACGCGGAAGCAAATATTGGCGACCGTGTGATGGTGCACCACTACCAGGGCTGCACCCAGTGCAGCCATTGTCGCTCTGGCTGGCAGCAGCTCTGCCAGGAAGTACCTGTGAAGGTGTACGGAAACAATGCACACGGCGGCCATGCCAAGTACCTGAAGGTGCCCGCCAACACGTTGGTGCCGCTGCATGACGAGCTTAGCTTTACCGCCGGGGCGGCAATCTCCTGCGGCTCTGGCACCGCCTATGGGGCGTTGCAGCGAATGAATATCTCCGGCCGCGACACCATCGCAATTTTCGGTCAGGGACCCGTCGGCCTGGCCGGCACCCAATTCGCCAAGGCAATGGGTGCGCGGGTGATCGCGTTGGACGTCAACCCGCAGCGGTTAGCGCGCGCCAGGGAGTTTGGCGCAGATGAGTCGATCAATCCAGGCTCCAACGATCCAGTCGAGGCGATCAAGGAACTGACACACGGCAGATACGCGGACCTCTCGCTCGATACTTCCAGCAATCGTGAGGCACGCCTTAATGCGATCCGCAGCACCAAGGTCTGGGGCACGATGTGCTTCGTGGGCGAAGGTGGGGATGTGACGATTGACATCAGCCCGCATCTGCTGCGCCGGCAGATGACGCTGATTGCTTCCTGGACCTTCTCAACGATAATTCAAGCCGAGTGCGCGCAGTTCTGCATCGATCGCAAGGTCGACGTGGACAAGCTGTTCACGCACAAGTGGACGCTGGATCAAGCGGACGAGGCGTACAAGCTGTTCGACAAGCAGTCGGATGGTAAAGGTGTTTTCCTGATTTGAACTAGGCTGATGCCTGCCGTGCCAGGGGCAGCCGGTTTACTTGCCCTCCCCGCGGGCCGATCAGAACCATCGGCTCGCTATCGCTCATCGGGGCATGGCCAACCCCTGTTCCTTTCCGGAAATTTCCTGTTCCAGCGCCACTAGTTCCCGGTTCCAAAATTGGCGAGCGCATCGCCAGGCGCGTGGGCGGGCACGAATGTGGTCATCGTTCAGTCTCCCTTCACCGTCACGCCGGCCATCTTCTCGAAGATCTTAACAACCGCCGCGCCGTCGTGCTTGTTCAGTCCCTGAGCGCGGGCCATCTGGTAGACCTGCTGCGTCAGGTTGGCGAGCAACAGGGGCACGCCTAATCGCTTGGCAAAGGCGGTTTCCAATTCCTGGTCCTTGTACGAGATGTCGATCGTCCCGCCCGGCGCGAAGTCGCCCTTGAGGATGCGCGGGACGCGCAACTCCCACGCCGCGCTGGCACCGGTCGAAACACGCTCCACCTCGTATATGGTCTGCGGATCGAGCCCCGCCTTAACGCCCAGGACCATGGCCTCGGCCACCGCCTCGGTGTCGACCTGGACCAGCATGTTGTTGACCAGCTTCTTGGCCAACCCGTTGCCCAACGCGCCGACGTGAAACGACCGGTTGCCCATGACCCCGAACAGGTCCTCGCACTTGGCGAACACCTCCGCGAAGCCGCCGACGATCACCGACAACTCTCCCGACTGCGCCCGGGCTGTGCCGCCGCTCACCGGCGCATCCAGCATGGCGATGCCCCGCGACGCCAAGCGGTCGGCAAAATTGCGCGCGGCGAACGGTTCGATGGTCGACATGCAAAGCACAATGTGCCCGGGCTTGGCGCCCCGGATGATACCGTGCGCACCGATAATCACCGATTCCGCTTGCTCGGTAGTTTCGACGATGACGATGGTGCGGTCCACCGCGGCGGCTACCAATTCGGCCGAGGTCGCCACCTCAGCCCCCTTCGCTTCCAGTGGTTCGGTTTTCGCCGTATCGATGTCGTGCACCACTAGCGCAAAACCGGCCTTCGCCAGGTTGAGCGCCATCGGCCTACCCATGGCGCCGAGCCCAATGAATCCGAACTTGCCGACCATGCTTTCCTCCTGGGTCGAGCGGCTGGGGCCTATCAGAACCAGCAGATCGCTATCGCTGATCAACGCCCATCTGTTCCTTGTCAGTATCCAGGACTCCCGGTGGTGTCCTAATTTGGGCGATTATCCTGTACTTGACTGGTGGTGCTCATTGGGCTATTCTCCCCTCACGATCACAGAGGGCGACACAATGGCCAAGCAAGTAACCAAGCGGCGCATCCATCAAATGACCATCGGCCAGTGGGAAACAGCCTTCCCGGACGAAGACGCTTGCTGCGCCTATCTGGTCCACCACCGCTGGCCGAAGGGCATCACCTGTCCGCGCTGTGGCATGGCGGCCGATCACCCCGTCAAGACGATGCCCTTCAAATGGCAGTGCTACTCCTGCAACAAGTCGGGCTATCGGTTCTCCCACATCACCGGAACGGTTTTCGAGAACACGAACAAGCCGCTCCGCCAGTGGTTCCGCGTCGTCCATTTGATGCTCACCAGCAAGAAGGGCATTAGCGCGCTCCAGATCCATCGCATGATGGGTTTCGGCTCCTACGAGACGGCTTGGAGCATGTGCCATCGCATCCGCGCCGCACTGGCCGATGAGAAGTTCAACAAGCTCATGGGCATTGTCGAGGTTGACGAGACTTTCGTCGGCGGGAAGGCAAAGAACCGGCATTGGGACAAGCGCGGCGGCGGCGGTGGGACTGGCGGCATCGGTTCCGGTAAGGCTGCCGTGGTCGGCGCAGTCAGCCGAAAGGGCAACGTAGTCGCCCGCGTTATCGAGAATGTTCGCGGATCGACCCTCGCCGAATTTGTCCGCGAAACCGTCTCGACCAAGGTCAGTTTGCTCTGCACCGACCAGTGGGGCGGCTACAACAAGCTCAACGCTGATTATCCGCACAAGTCGGTTGACCATTCGATCAACCAGTACGTTGTCGGCGCGGTCCACACTCAAACCATCGAAGGCTTCTGGTCGCTGGTGAAGCGCGGCATGGTCGGCACCTTCCACAAGGTCAGCAAAAAGTACCTGCCGCTGTACGTTGCCGAGTTCCAGTTCCGCTACAACAACCGTTTGAACGACGACATTTTCGGAACGGCGATCAAGGGATGCTAAAGAAGCGTAAACCTCTAGGGCGGCAGTTGTCGGCCTGCGCCGCGATAGGATTTGCGCTCCTTGTCCTTCTCCCTTTGGTCCTGAAGGAATCATATTGCCCACCAAAGGGGCCAGAGTCCGGGGCCATAGAGCGCAATGGCGATGCCGCTTACGGTCAAAATAGTCGCCAACAAGTTTGGAAAACCCTCGATGAGATGCAAACCGAGGCCAAGACAGAGAAGGATGAAGCCGGCCGCCGCAATCATGGCACTCCGCCAGCGTGGGTTTGCGAAGACGCCAAGGTTACTGATTTCTTGGTCGTCTATTTTACTTACTGCTTGGTTCTTGTGGGGTGGTTCACTATCCGCAGCAGTGAGCGGATTGCCGAAGATCAAACCGGCGTCGCTAACAAGCAGGCGAGCATTGCGGGCCTTCAGGCCGACATCAGCGAGAGACAAAAGGAAATCGCTCGGCAGGAATTTCTCACCACCCACCGGCCGAGAATTATTGTTCGCGACGTAAGGCAATTGGATTGCAATCCAGGCGATGCGATAGAAATCAATTTCCGCGTTGTTAATACGGGGGCTACTACCGCGCATATCATCGCCAGCAGTTTCGACATATGGCGCTTCGGAATTGCCGCTAGCTACAAAGCCCTTGAGACGCCGCAGGCGGGGGCAGAAAATTGGATTGGCAACAGACCGCTTGCTTCTAATGCCGTCTTCGATTTGACCTATACGAATGGGCAATGGCACCCCGGCGATTTCCATGCCCACGTCGACCAAGACAGGGGAGTCTTCTTTGGCGGCCAGATCATTTATCGAGACGAGATTGGAAACGTGCGCCGCGTGGGGATTCTTCGGCGCCTTGATGTTAGCGCCAGACGCTTCCACGCGGTTCGTGACTCCGACTACGACTACGAGGATTAGAACGCCGGCCTGTCCTAGCCACCATAGAAGGGGAGCTAGCGGCCAGTCAAGTAGCAGACAATCGCCCTAATTTGAGTTTGAATTTTAGATCTTGTGCCAAAGTCGGAGGACGGCGAAAAAGACGTCAACGGCAATCGCTATGCGGATGTAGGGCCCCATTCTCCAAATTCGCCGTGCGCCTGCTCGACTGCGGCGAGGCGGCGGAACACCTCGGCCAGCTTCGGATCGGCCTCGCTTTCGGCCAGCGCCGTGTAGATCGCGGCACCGTCGACCTCGCCTTGGAGATTAGAGCGGTATCGCAGCAGGGAGTCGGATTTAGCCTTGGCTTTCCAGCCTCGATGAATCTTCGTAAGTATCCGGTGGTATTCAAAATGAATTCCATCGGAGAACGATCGCATATCCATCTGGAGTCGATGGGAAAGGTGGGACCGCCGTAAGTAGCCAAACGCGCCCCAGATTTCATAGGAACGCGAACGTCATAAAGCGAAGAGCACATCACTCGCCGCTAAACCGGGCCCTGAGCCGGGGCGCGACCTCACGGGCAAAACGCTCGAGGCTGGAGTTCATCTCATCTGGCCGCATGCCTGGCGGCACGGCCCAGCTGACGATGTCGGTCAACCCATACTCCTCGATAAAGGTTCCGAGCTCGGCTACACAATGATCGACGTCACCTACCACCCAGGTTTGGGGAATCCGCTGTTCCTCCGTAATACCGGCGACGCCGCCATGACCGCCCGCTTCCGCCCGGAATCGGTTGTAGACCTCCATTCGCCGCCGCTCGGCCACACGCACAGCACCCCAATCCCGTTCGCGATCGTCCGTGACGAGGCAGGAACGGATGATGCCGATGCGAAACGCCGCCGGGTCACCGCCGTCCGCCCGTACCTTTGCCAACCACGGGTCGAGCGACCTCGCCCGCGCTCCCTGCGGCAGTAAATTCGCCCCGAACCGCGCCGCCCGCAATGCACCAGGCTCTGCCATCGCGGCCACCCATAGCGGTGGCCCACCTGGCTGCAGGTAGCCCGGCGCAATTCTCACGTCCTGAAAATTGTAGCGCTTGCCCTCGAAGCTGAATTTCTCTCCCGTGAAGGCGCGCTTAAGGACGGCAATCCCCTCGTCGGTCAACGAGACCCGACGGGAAATCGGCAGGCCGAAACCGCGAAACTCGTGCGGTGCGTAGCCCATGCCCACGCCAACTTCGACCCGCCCGCCGCTGATATTGTCGAGCACCGCCAGGTCCTCGGCGAGCCGGATGGGGTGATTGAACGGAAGCAGGCAAACGTCACACGAGAACCGCACATTGCGGGTGCGCGCGGCCATCGCCGCGGCCACTGGGATCCAGGACGGCAGATATCCGTCCTCGACGAAATGATGCTCCGTGAACCAGACGAGATCGAGGCCGAGCCCGTCCAGCCATGCGACCTGGTCCATGATCGCGGCATACAGGCTTTGATGGCTCAGGCCCGATTCGGGCGGATTGCGGAAATCGTAGGCGACGCCCAGGCGCAATGCCTTCGCCATGTTTTGCATCCTCGCTTTGGTCGACCTCTGGCAGCCCGTTGTCCCCGGAGTGCGTCGGAGCCGCGGCTGAGGCACTCCTTAACCCTCGCCACTCCGGCATCCTAGGTGATGGTAGAGGGGCACGTTGCCAGCTTCCAGACCACATCAGAAGATTCGAACGACCCCGCGTGTGCCCTCGACCTCGATCTCGACGCGCTGGCCATTGGTGATCTGCGCCTCGACCGGGCTCTCGGGCTCACAGACGATGGGGATGCCGGCGAGGATGGCGCCCTGCACCACCGACGGATCCGGCACCGCATTGGTGACGATGGCGACCGGATGGTTGTCGTGTTTGAAGAGCTGATAGAGAAAACGCCACGCCCCGGCCGAACCGCGCGTGTAAGGCATGATGAGAACGGTGCCGCGCAGCGAGGCATTACGGACCGACGGCAGGTCGCCGACGACACGGCCGCTGCGAATGTCGACATCGCCGAGGAACGATACGGCCTCGGCCGACACCAGCGCGGGCCCACTTGCCTTGCCAATGACGATGCCGCGCGCGGCGATTTCGATCATCCGGGCCGCACTAGGCCGCGTTGGGGATGAGGCGGCCGGTGATCGCCGCTTCGATGACGCGCTCCGTCGGCGCCAGCAACGTGTCGCACTGGATCATGTCCCGGACGTACTTGGCCTGTTTGGCTGAATCGACGAGCACGGTACGAAGCGGCGGCGGCACGACGCCGAGCGCCGGATCGGGCGATACCGTTCGCGCGAAGTGGCAGGAAATCGGGCAGGTGTCAGCGATCACTTTCGCGCCCGCCGTTTCGAGGACCTTCAGCAGGTCCTGTTCTTCCGCCATGCGCCGGACCGCCCGGCTGGTGGTGATCCAGAACTCGACGGAGTCCTTGACCTTCTTCCCCCGCAGCTGGTTGGCGTAGTCCCGCATTTCCTCGAACGAAGCATGCGGGCATCCGACATGAATGATGTCGACCTGGTCGAAGCGGCCGGTGCAGAAATAGCGGTAGACCGCGTCGATGTCGGCGCGCGACACCGGCTGGGCCTCGGGCACCGGCCTCGGCGCAAAGGCCTGCTCGGCGCTGGCGAAGGGCGGCGTGACCGTCGGGATGATGTAGAGCGAGACGCCGCCCGACGTCGCCATGCCGGCGCCCAGCGCATCGAGCTCGTCGAGGCTGGGGCGGCGCTGCAGGCCCGAGACCACCGGCACGCCCTCGCCCACGATCTTGCCAATGTGGAAGCCGAGGCAGGAGAAATCCGTCGTGCCTTTCAGCTCGGCATCGACCTTGAACAGCATGGTGCCGCGGCGGTTCTCGTCGAGATGATAGCCGAACAGTGGGTATCGTCCGGTGATCCCGGCATAGACGGAGAAATATCCGTCGCGATTGCTTTTCGCGCCAATCACGGAGTTGCAGAAGATGGTAACCGTCGATTCGATCGAGGTCATGTGCGTGTTCCAGGTCGGCCAGTGGCCTGCCCAGTACGGCGTGCAGGTGAACGAACAGGCGCTGCCCATGCTGTGATGGGCGGTGGCGGCGCGCTGCTGCAGGCGGACGAGCTTCTCCGGCGCGCCCGTCTGCTTCCAGTTGACGGTGTCGGCGTTGGCGATGTTGACCGATGCCGGCACGGCCATCTGCGCGTTCTGGTCGGCCAGCCCCTCGATCAGCTCGACGTCCTCTAGATAGAGCGCCATGCCAGCGTGAATGTGGGCATAGCCGATCTCGACCATGCGTGGCGCACCGTAGGCGCGGCCGAGCTGGACCAAACCTTCCAGCGCAAGTTTCTTGGCGGGGCCCTGGCGGCCAGCCAGCATTTCTTCTTCGACCTTGGTCAGGTTCATGCTCCAAACTCTACGCTTGGCGGTCTTTAAAGGCTACAAATCCCGGGTCGGGGGAGCATATCGATGAAGGTAGGACTGGCTGGATTTGGCAATGTCGGTCGCGATCTGGCGAAACGCCTGAGCACAGGCGTCATACCCGGGATGCAATTGGTCGCGGTGAGCGCGCGCGACGTCGCCAAGGCGGAGGAAGCCGCCCGCGCGATCGCGCCACCACCGCGCGTCGTTCCGCTCGCTCAATTGCCGGCGCTGTGCGACGTCGTCGTCGAATGTGCGACGGCCGACAGCTTCGCCGAAGTTGCCCGTCTCGTGCTGGGTGCGGGCAAGGCGCTGATCTGCGTCAGCGCCGGGGGCGTGCCGTCCTGCCCGGAACTGGTTGAGCTGGCGAGCCGCCATGGCGGCCGCGTGCGCGTGGCTTCGGGCGCCATGCCCGGCCTCGACATCATCCGCTCGGCCGCCGAAGGCACGATCCGCAAGGTGCATCTGAAGTCGCGGATCAAGCCGTCCTCGATGGCGCATGAGCCCTACGTGCTCGAGCGCGGCCACGACTTCGAAAAGCGGCCGCCCATCGAGCCAATCCTGATCTTCGAGGGCACCGCCCGGGTGGCGGCAGCGCACTTTCCGCGGCACTTCAACGTCGCGGTCTCACTAAGCCTGGCCGGCATCGGCTTCGACCGCACAACGGTCGAGATTTGGATCGATCCCGCCATTCCCGGCGCCATCCACCAAGTCGAGCTGGAGGGCGACGAGATCGGCCTCACCATGACCAGCCGCAACCGTCCGTCGGACAATCCACGGACCTCGCGAATCGTGGCGCCCAGCATCCTCGCGGCATTGCGTGCCATGGTGGCGCCGGTCGTCTCGGGGTCCTAGTTCGTCATCCTGGGCGACGCGAGGAGCCTCCCAGACCGATCGTACACGGACCTTTCCAACAAACACCGAGTGCTTAGCTAGTGTGAGGTCCTTCTAGGCGCATTCGAATGCGCCCATTCGCTCAGGACAACAATATGACGCTACTGAATGACGCCGTACTTCTTCTCGAGATACTCGGTCCAGAGGGCGATCGGATAGCAGTAGATGAAGAACCAGACGAGCAGGTATAGGTACATCGGCATCAAGAGCTCGAAGCGCGCTTCGGCGACCAGTGCCTCGCTGGTGACCTGCACCGCTTCGGTGACGCCGACGATCGAGACGAGCGGCGTCGCCATGGTCAGGATGGCGTACCAGTTCATCCACGGCGGAATCGCAGGTTTAATGCATTGGGGCAGGATGACGAGGCGCAGCGTAAGTAGCCGGCTGAGCCCGACCGCAAGGGCGGCCTGCCATTGCGTGTTCGGGATGGCTTGGATGGCGCCGCGCACGATTTCCGCGACGTTGGCCATGACCGGGAGTGCCAGGCCCAGCGTGGCCTTGGTCCAGTCCGGAATGACGATACGTACGCCGCCCAGGCTGACATGGTGCGGCAGGGCATAGACGCAGAAGAACAACAGCGCGAGCCATGGCGCGTTGCGGAAGAACTGCGTCGTCACCCAGGCGCCGGCCCGCACCGGTGGCAACAAAGAAATGCGAGCGAGGCCGAGGGCCACGCCGGCCATCGTGCCGATTGCCATGGCGAGGAAGCTTATGGCGAGATTGAGCGCAAAACCGCGCGCGATCAGCGGCGTCCAGCGGACGAGCGTGGTGACGATTGACTCGCCTGTGGTGGTGAGCGTCTGCGGCGATGCGGTGGTAGCGCCGACGAGCAGCAGTGCCGACACGATTCCCGCCCACCGCAGCCAGCGCGCGCTCGGGCGCACGAACAGGTCGCCCCACCCCTGGCTCCGATCGACGTGCAGCACGGACCGGCTCATATGCCGTACCCCGGGATCTTCAGCCGCCGCTCCAGCACCTGCATCGCGCCAATGAACGCGGTGGTGATGCCGGCATAAACGACCAGCACGACCGTCATCATCTCCGTGGCGTTGAATTCGTCGGACCAGATCTGGGCGGAAACGTAGAGCACTTCCGGCACGCCGATGGCGTAAGCCAGCGTCGTCGACTTCAGGAGATTGACCATGTTGTTGTTGAGCGCCGGCAAGCAGAGCCGGAACGCCAGGGGCAGGATCACCAGGAAGAACGCCCTCACCCGGCTGAGACCGAGCGCGGTCGCGGCGTCGCGGATGTTGCGCGGCACGGACTCGATCCCGGCGCGGAAGATTTCTATGTTGAAGGCGCCGGCGACGGCGGAGAGGCCGATGCAGGCCCAGACGAAATTGTTGACCAGCGGTATCGGCCGCCCGCCCGGACCCATGATCGACAGTACGCTGCCAAGTGCGAAGAAGAAGAAATAGAGCTGGATGAGCGGCGGTGTATTGCGCAGGACCTGGACATAGCCGCGCACCGCCCATCGCACGGCCCGCCAGCGCGAGCCGCCGAGCCACGCGCCGGCGACGCCGATCACCAGGCTACCCAGCAAGGTGATGCCCATCAGCTCGAACGAGACGCTGAGGCCGCGCAGGAACTTCAGTTCGTTCCGGCGGTCGTAGAAGATGCTGAAGTTGACGCCGGTCGACTCGTAGAGGTGGAGAAAGAACGCCTCCACCGCAGCGTCCCTCTACTTGTACCGGCCTACTTGTCCCTGCCTACTTGGCCGCCTTGTACTTCTCGCTCTCCTTGGCGAGCCACGGCGAAGGCGGCAGGCCCCACTTCTTTTCGAGCGCGAGCAGCGTGCCGTCCTTGTGCCAGCCGGCCAGTAGCTCCGAGATCTTCTTGCCGAG
>PLYQ01000364.1 GCA_003153415.1 Rhodospirillales bacterium
GGCCCCGGCATGCGCGAGATGCTGTCGACCACGGCAGCGCTCTACGGTCTCGACGCCGGACACAAGGTGGCGCTGATCACCGACGGCCGCTTCTCCGGCGGCACGCGCGGCTTTTGCGTGGGCCACGTCGGGCCCGAGGCGCAGGTCGGCGGTCCGATCGGTCTCCTGAAGAACGGCGACATGATCACCATCGACGCCATCAAGGGCAGGCTCTCGGTCGATCTGTCCGACAAGGAGCTGAAGAAGCGGCGCAAGGCGTGGAAGCCGAAGAACAACGGCTATACGTCGGGCGCGCTATGGAAGTACGCCCAGCTCGTCGGCCCCGCGGTCGATGGCGCGCTCACCCATCCCGGCGCCAAGAAGGAAAGCCACGTCTTCGCGGATATCTAGAGCGATTCCGCCGGAGGCGGAATGCGCCTGAGCGATTCCGCGAGCCGCGGAATCGCCCTAAGCGACACCCACCGCGTCGGCCACTGTCGCGAAGCCGTCGGCGGCGAGCAGGGCTGCCAGCTCGTCCTTGATGCGCCGGATGAGGGGCGGTCCGTCGTAGACCATGGCCGAATAGAGCTGCACCAGCGTGGCACCGGCGCGGATCTTGGCGTAGGCGTCGGCGCCCGAGCCGACGCCGCCGCAGCCGATCAAGGGGAACTGGCCTTCGACTCGCTTGGCCGTGCGGCGCAGAACTTCAGTCGAAAGTTCGGTCAACGGTGCTCCGGACAGGCCGCCGGTTTCGCCGCGCCTCGTCGAGCGCAGCGACGCCGGTCGCGCGAGTGTGGTGTTGCCGACAATGATGCCGTCGACGCGCAGGGAGCGGCAAACGGCCACGATGTCGTCGAGATCGTCGTCGGTCGCGTCGGGCGCGATCTTGACGACCAGCGGCACGGGGTTGGCGGCAAGGCCGTCCTGCACGCGCTTGAGCAATTCGGTGAGCTGGGTGCGCCCCTGCAAATTGCGCAGTCCCGGCGTGTTGGGCGAGGAGACGTTGCACACGAGATAGTCGGCGTAGGGCGCCAGCGCGACGGCACAGGCGACATAGTCGGCGGCGCGGTCGCTGCTGTCCTTGTTGGCGCCGACATTGGCGCCGACGAAGCCGCGGCGTGGGCGGACAGCAAGGCGGGAGCGGGCGGCGTCGAGACCCTGGCCGGCAAAACCCATGCGGTTGATCACGCCGCGATCCTCGGCGAGCCGGAACAGCCGCGGCCGCGGATTGCCCCCCTGGGGCCGCGGCGTGACGCTGCCGATCTCGACGAAACCGAAGCCGAGGCCCAGCATTGCGTCCGGCACTTCGGCGTTCTTGTCGAAGCCCGCCGCCAGTCCGACCGGGTTGGGCAGGCGGCGGCCCCAGACCTTGACCGCCAGCGACGGCGGGTCGGGCCGGCGATCGCCGGGCATTAGCCCGCTCTTGAGGGCACGCAACGCCAAGCCGTGCGCTGCTTCCGCATCGAAGCGGGACAGGATGGAGTCGAGGAGGGCGTACCAGACGGCCATGCCGTCTGGTTAGCAGAGGTTCCCTGTGGAGCGCTTTGCCCTAGTTCGTTCTCGAGTTGCGGCCCCGCTGCAGGTTGATGGCCGGCGAATCGCTGAAGACGGTGGCAAGCAGGTCCTTGAAAAGTACACCGACATTCGGATCGTCGGGACCGGACGCGTCCACCCATCCCGTCGTCTCCGACAACGCAAGGTCGTTGCGGCAATAAACGGCGAACACGTAGACCCGTCCGGGCGTGCCGGGCTTGAAGCGCGGTTTGCCGTTGCACGCCGTCACCGAGTTGAGGTTGTTGGCAGCGTCGAACACCAGCACCAGCCTGTAGTAAGGATGCGGTTCTTCGACGGGCGGATCATACGTGAAAGTGAGCGCCGGCCTCGGCTTGTTGGTCTGCATCTGTGGCAGCAGATGGCGCGCGACGTCGTCGGCGTTCATGTTCGGGAACGGATTGCCCGCGACAATGACCTGAAAATTCCTGCCGTCGGCGGCGCTGAAGAATTCGCGGTAGTCGTATTGCGTGGCGTAGTTCATGCCGCCGATCGTCGCCGCATAGGCCGCGGCAGGAATGGCGGTGGCCGCGAGCAGGGCGGCGGCAATCTTTTTCACGGTACGCATGTGGACGTTCTCCTCTGCGCTCACTTTATGCCGCCACGGTACGCCGCGGCGGTGCTCTCATCACGTCACATTGTCGCGCGTGATCCGTCAGCCGATTGTAAGGCCGGTCAAACGTCGAGATCGCGCGCGAATTTGGCGTTTTCCTGGATGAAGGCGTAGCGCTTCTCGGGTTTGCGGCCCATCAGATCCTCGACCAAGGTCGCGGTCTTCATGACCGCGCGGCGCCCATCCGCCGTGTTGTCGGCACCGGCGGCGGTCGGCACGTCGACCTTGAGCAGGATCCGCTTGGTGGGGTCCATCGTCGTCTCGCGCAAATGAACGGACTGCATCTCGCCCAGCCCCTTGAACCGCGTGATGTCGGGCTTGCCGCCGCCGAAGACGGTCCGGATCAACTCGTCCCTCTGCTTCTCGTCGTGGGCATACTCGGTCTTGCCGCCCTTGCTGATACGAAACAGCGGCGGCTGGGCAAGGAAGAGGTGGCCGTTCTCGATCAGCTTGGGCATCTCGCGGTAGAAGAACGTCATCAGCAGCGAGGCGATATGCGCGCCGTCGACGTCGGCGTCGGTCATGATGATGATCCGCTCGTAGCGCAGCCGCTCGTCGCTGTAGTGGGCGCCGGTGCCGCAGCCCAGCGCCTGGATGAGGTCCTGGACCTCCTGGTTCTCGCGCAGCTTGTCGGCGCTGGCGCTGGCCACGTTCAGGATCTTTCCGCGCAACGGTAAAATAGCCTGTGTCTCGCGGTTGCGTGCGGCCTTGGCCGAGCCGCCCGCCGAGTCGCCTTCGACGAGGAAGATCTCGGTGCCAGCCGACGAGCTGTTGGAGCAGTCGGCGAGCTTGCCGGGCAGCCGCAGCTTGCGGGTTGCGGTCTTGCGCTGCTGCTCGCGATCCTGCTTGCGTCGAAGCCGCTCCTCGGCCTTGGCGATCACATGTTCGAGCAACACGTTGGCGGCTTCCTTGTCTCCCGTCAGCCAGTGCTCGAAATTGTCGCCGACGATCGTTTCGACCAGCTTGGTCGCCTCGACGCTGACCAGTTTCTCCTTGGTCTGGCCCTGGAACTGCGGCTGCTCGATGAAGATCGAGACCAGGCCCGCGGCGCCCTCGATCAGGTCGTCGGCGGTGATGACCGAGCCCTTGCGGTTGCCGGTCAACTCGGCATAGCGCTTCAGGCCGCGCAGCAGCGCGCTGCGGAAGCCCGATTCATGCGTGCCGCCCTCGATCGTCGGCACGGTGTTGCAGTAGGAGCGGACGAAGCCTTCCTCGTCGTTCGGCCACCACACCGCCCATTCCACCTTGCCGCCGGCGGTTCCGTTGGTCTCGCTCTTGGCCTCGCCGGCGAAGGGCTGCGGCACCACGGTCGGACGTTCGCCGATCTCCGACGTCAGATAGTCCTTCAGGCCGCCCGGGAAGTGAAACGACTCCTCGGCCGGGATCGTGCCGCCTTTCGGCAGCAGGGCCTTGTCGCATTTCCAGCGGATCTCGACGCCGCGGAACAGATAGGCCTTCGACCGCGCCATGCGATACATCCGCTCGGGATCGAAGAGCTGCTTGCCGAAGATCTGCGGATCGGGATGGAAAGTAACGGTGGTGCCGCGCCGGTTGGGCGCGGGGCCGGCCGACTTCAGCTTGGTCGTGGGTTTGCCGCGCGAAAAACTCTGCGTCCACGACTGGCGGTCGCGCGCCACCTCGACGACCAGCTCGTCAGACAAAGCGTTGACGACCGAGACACCGACGCCGTGCAGGCCGCCCGAGGTGGCGTAGACCTTGCTGTTGAACTTGCCGCCGGAATGCAGCGTGGTGAGGATCACTTCCAGTGCCGACTTGGGCTTGTACTTCGGGTGCGGATCGACCGGGATGCCGCGGCCGTTGTCGCGTACCAGCACCTTGTTGCCGGCGAGCAGCTCGAGATAGATCGTGTCTGCGTGGCCGGAGACCGCCTCGTCCATGGCATTGTCGAGCACTTCGGCCACGAGATGATGCAGCGCGCGCTCGTCGGTACCGCCGATATACATTGCGGGGCGCTTGCGGACGGGCTCAAGCCCTTCCAGCACCTCGATGTCGCGCGCGGTGTAGGAGGTGTCCTTGGTCGCCGTGGTGCGTTTGCCGCCACCCGACCGATCGAATAGATCGCCGTTCTTGGCCATGGCTGCTTCTTGTCTTTCGTCGGCCGCGCGAGGGGATCGCTTGATGGCCGGTTGATCATCCGTATGGTAGGAAAATCGCCGAAAAGCAACAATATCCGGTGGAATCGATGGCTGAAGGCCTGCGCGATCCGATCATCCGAACCGTGCCGCAGCCGGCCGACATGAACGGCAACGGCGACATTTTCGGCGGCTGGGTGCTGTCGCAAATGGACCATGCCGGCGGATCGCTGGCGGCCCGGGTCGCCAAGGGCCGCATCGCCACCGTGGCCATCACGGCCATGACCTTCGTCGAGCCGATCAAGGTTGGCGATCTGGTGTCGATCTACGGCAAGGTGATCAAGATCGGCCGGACGTCGATCACGATCGACCTCGAGACCGTGGTGCAGCGCCGCCAGGATCCGGATACGGAGATCCAGGTGACCCACGGCACCTTCGTCTTCGTGGCCATCGACGAACACGGCAAGCCGAGACCGGTGCCGGCTGGAGCCAAGGGGTGAGGCGGCTCGCCGTTCTTCTGGCTTTTCTGGCAGGCTTTGCGCCGGCGCTGGCGGTGGCTCATCCGCACATCTGGATTTCTCAGCACGTGCGCGCGGTGTCCAAGGAAGGCAAATACACCCACGTCGAGATCGAGTGGCGCTTCGATCCCTTGTCCAGCGAACTCGAAATTCCCCCGATCGACGAGGACCAGGACGGCAAGATCTCGTCGCGCGAGATGGCGCTGCTCAGCCAGGACACACTCCCCGAGCTCGGCAAGTTCGGTTTCATGACCTGGCTCAACTCGGGTGCCAAGGATTTCCGGCCGCCGAAGGCGCCGACCTTCAGCGCGCACATCGACGATCCCGCGAGTTTCGTGCCGGCCGATTGGGACAGCTCCGCCGGCGACAATTCCGGCCTGCCGATGCCCGCCAACAAGCAGGTCGCCAAGCCGCCGGTGCCGCACAAGCAGGGGCCGCGCAACCTCGTCTATGTGATGCGCTTCGAGCTGCCCGAGCCCGTCAAAGCCTTCTCGATCACGACTTACGATGCCGAGGACTTCGTCCGGATCGAGGTCGACAAGGCCTCGCTGCCGAAGGACTGCACGCTGGCCAAGCATCCGACCTACAAGGCCGAGTTCGTGCGCGGCTATCCGGTGTTCGCCGACATCGTGTCGTGCCGGCAGCCGTGAAGTCGGCCGTGCTGCGTTCGCCCTTCCTATGGGTGGGCGTCCTCCTGTTGGCGGCCCTGGTCGGCGCGCTGGTCTTCAGCGACGGCGTCGCCGAGCTGGCGCGCCTCTCGTCGGACTACCAGCGCCAGATCCAGCGCACGCTGTCGACTGCGCTGCAGGACATCCGCGCCGGCCGCGGATCGCTCGCGCTGTGGACCCTGGTCGCCGTGTGCTTCGGCTATGGCGTCGTGCACACCCTGGGGCCGGGCCATGGCAAGGCCGTCGTGGTCGCGTACTTTCTCGACAGCACAAAACCACGAGCCTGGATCGAAGGCGTGTTCGCCGGCTCGTGGATTGCCTTCACCCACACGCTGGCCGCCCTGCTGTTGGCCGGTGCACTGAAATTCTTCTTCAGCGCCGGGCTGTTCGGAGCCCTGCGCGAGGTGCGCAATGTCGAGATCCTTTCCTACACGCTGATCCTGTTGATCGGCTTCTGGCGGCTATGGGCCGGCCTGACGGGTCGCCTGCACGACCATGCGCAAGGCGATCATCACAACCATGATCATCACGACGATCATCACACGCCGGCACGTCGAACGGTCGCGGGCTGGCTGCTGCTGACGGCGGCCGGCATCGCGCCCTGTGCGGGCGCGCTGATCGTGGTCCTGCTGTCGGTTGCGCTGGGCGTGGCATGGGCCGGCGTGGTCGGTGTGATCGCCATCGCGCTCGGCATGGCCATCACCTTGAGTGCGGTCGGCATGGCCTCGATGGTCGCCCACCGGCTGATCATCGGCGACGGCCGCTCGCAGGAGATCGGCCGCTTCACCGCCATCGCCGCCTCGCTGATCGTGATCGCCACTGCCGGCACGCTGCTGCTGGGCGCGCTCGACCGCCTGTTCCGTTAAGGAGACTGCCATGCCTTATCTCGTTGCCGCCGACCTGCCGGCCGTTCCGGCGGGTGTTCGTTTCCGTGCCCTGCTGGAACGCCCGGCCATCCTGCAATTGCCCGGCACCCAAAACGGCATGGCGGCGCTTCAGGCGCGCACTGCCGGTTTCGAGGCGCTGTATCTCTCGGGGGCGGCGATGACGGCGTCGATGGGGCTGCCGGACCTCGGCGTCATCACGGTCGACGAGGTCTGCTTCTTCATCCGTCAGATCGCGCGCGCCTCGGGCCTGCCGCTGCTGGCCGACGGCGACACCGGCTATGGCGAGGCGCTCAACGTCATGCATATGGTGCGGGCTTTCGAGGATGCGGGTGCCGGCGGGGTCCATATCGAGGACCAGCTTCTGCCCAAGAAATGCGGCCATCTCAACAACAAGAAGCTGGCCGATCCGCACGACATGGCGGCCAAGGTGGCAGCGGCCGTCAAGGCGCGCCGCCATCTCGTGATCGTGGCGCGCACTGATGCGGCGGAGAGCGAAGGCATCGACGGCGCTGTGGCGCGAGCGAAGCGCTACCTGGCGGCCGGCGCCGACGCGATCTTCCCCGAGGCGCTGGTCAATGCCGAGATGTTCCGCGCCTTCGCCAAGGCGATGCCCGGCGTGAAGCTCCTGGCCAACATGACGGAATTTGGCCAGACGCCGTTCTTCACCGCCTCGGAGTTCGAGGCGATGGGCTATCGCATGGTGATCTGGCCGGTCTCCTCGCTGCGCGTGGCCAACAGAGCACAGGCAAAACTCTATGCCGCGCTCAAGCGCGACG
This sequence comes from Rhodospirillales bacterium, assembly GCA_003153415.1. Lineage (GTDB taxonomy): Bacteria > Pseudomonadota > Alphaproteobacteria > Reyranellales > Reyranellaceae > Reyranella. Next base: position 7,086 of record PLYQ01000364.1, read on the forward strand.
GCGGCACGCAGAACATGCTGGCCGAGATGCAGACCCGCGCCGAGCTTTACGACACCATCGGCTACCACCAATACGAGGCGCTCGACGCCTCGATCGTGGCGACGATCGTGCCGCAGGGCATGCCGCAGCGCTAAAGGCCGAACGGCTTGAGGTTGGGCGCGCGCTTGTGGAAGTCGGTGGCGTCCTGGAAGGCCTTGCCCAGCCGCAGCACATCTCGTTCGGCGTAGGGCTTGCCGACGATCTGGATGCCGAGCGGCAAACCCTTCGACTGGCCGGACGGCACGGCGAGGCTGCACAGGCCGAGATAGTTGGCCGGCCGCGTGAGATAGCCCGGGATTGCCGACGTCTCCTCGACGTCGGCAAGCGGGATCGCTGGAACGGCGACGGTCGGCATCAGGATGGCGTCGTAGGCGCCGAACCAGCCGACAAACTCGCGGCGGCGCTCGGCCATGCGGCGGATTTCTTCGGCATAGGCGCCGCCAATGAAGGTCTTGGCCGCCTGGGCGCGCGCGCGAACGCCGGGACCGATCGCCATCTTCATGTCGTCGATATAGTCGCGATGCAGGGAATAGGCTTCCGAGGCGATGATCGTGCCGGCCGGGCGCGACAGGTCGAAATACCACGACGGCAGGCGCACGGTTTCGATCACGGCGCCGAGGTCCTCGAAAGTCCGCGCGGCGGCATGCCAGGCCTTGGTCACGTCCGCGTGCATGAAGTCGGGAAGCTGGTTCGCCTCGGGCAGGGCGATGCGCATGCCCTCGACCGAGCCGCCGCGCGTTGCGAGCGTGAAATCCTCGAGCGGCTGGCCGAGCGTCGTGGGGTCGCGCGGGTCGGGTGCGGCCAGCGCGTTCAGCAGCAGGGCGCAATCCTCGACCGAGCGCGCCAGTGGGCCGATCGAGTCGAGGGTCCAGCTGAGCAGCATGGTGGCGTGCAAGCCGATGCGGCCGAACGTGACTTTCAGGCCAACCAGGCCGTTGAAAGCCGCGGGAATGCGCACCGAGCCGCCGGTATCGCTGCCGATACCGGCCGGCGCCAGTCGCGCTGCCACCGCGACAGCGGTGCCGCTCGACGAGCCGCCCGGCACGCGATGGGTTTTTAGGTCCCACGGGTTCCACGGCGCCCCCATCAGCGGATTGGTGCCCCAGCCGCCGAAGGCGAACTCGACCATGTGCAGCTTGCCCAGCGGCACCATGCCGGCGGCGGTGAGGCGCTCGACGGTATTGGAGGTTTCGGCCGCTTTGCGCTTGGCGAACATCTTCGAGCCGCCGGTGCCGACGCGCCCCGCGATGTCGCAAAGGTCCTTGTAGACGATCGGCAGGCCATGCAGCGGGCCGATGGGAAAGCCCGAGGCGCGCACCTTGTCGGAAGCGTCGGCGAAGGCCTTGGCGTCCTTGGCGTAGACCTCGGTGAAGGCGTGCAGTTTTTTGTCCGACTTGGCGATGCGGCCGAGCAGGGCGTCGGTGATCTCGCGCGAGGAGAATTTCTTGGCGGAGAGGCCAGCGGCGAGTTCAGTGAGCGTCAGGTCATGGAGTGCCATCAGTAAGTTGCCCTTCCGCCGGAGAGATCGAACACCGAGGCCGTGCTGAAGGTGCAGAGCGGCGAGGCGAGCCAGGAGACCAGCTCGGCCACTTCCTCGACTTCGCCGAAGCGGTTCATCGGGATCTTGGAAAGCATGAACTGGATATGCTGCTCGGTCATCTGGCTGAACAACTCCGTCTTGACCACCGCCGGCGCCACGCAATTCACCAACACTCCGGTCGTAGCAAGTTCCTTGCCGAGCGACTTGGTGAGGCCGATCACGCCGGCCTTCGAGGCCGAGTAGGCCGAGGCGTTGGGATTGCCCTCTTTGCCGGCCACCGAGGCGATGTTGACGATGCGGCCCCAGCCGCGCTTGGTCATGCCGGCCACCACGGCGCGGTTGCTGAGGAACACGCCGGTCAGGTTGATGTCGATCACCTGCTTCCAGGCATCGACCGGATATTGCACGACCGTCGTGTTGGGCCCGGTGATGCCGGCGCTGGCGATCAGGATGTCGGGCGGCGCCAGTTCCTTCTCGGTGGCGGCCAGCGCCTTGTTGATCGAGGCCTCGTCGGTCACATCGACCTCGACAGCGATGGCGCCCTTGAGCGATGCGGCGGATTGCTTGGCGCGCAGCAGGTCGCGGTCCCATAGTGCCGCCCGACCGCCGCCGGCCGTGATTTTGGCCGCACAAGCGAGGCCGATGCCGCGCGCGCCGCCCGTCACAATGGCGGTCCGCCCCTTGAAAAACTCCGCCGCCATGGTTACCTCCCAAGCGCTTGAATTATATCGGCGATTCGCACCATATCGGCCCGCCAACCCATCCGCTACACTGACGCTCCTGAGTTTCGCAAAGCGTCCCCGGGAGTTTCATGTCTTCGCCCAAGCCGGCCTCGATCGACGCCACCCTCGAGCTCCTGAAGAGCGGCGACTATATCGCTGACCGCAGCCTTGCCACCGTGCTCTATCTTGCCCTGAAGCTGGGCCGTCCACTGTTCTGCGAGGGTGAGGCGGGCGTCGGCAAGACCGAGATCGCCAAGGTGCTGGCCAGCGCCCTCGGCCGGCCGCTGATCCGCCTGCAGTGCTACGAGGGCCTCGATGTCTCCTCGGCGGTCTACGAGTGGAACTATGCGCGGCAGATGATCGAGATCAGGCTCGCGGAAGCGCAAGGCGTGCATGACCGCGGCCAGATCGCGTCGGACATTTTCGATGAGCGGTTTCTGATCCGCCGGCCGCTGCTGGAAGCCCTCAGTCCGCATGCCGAAGGCGCGCCCGTCCTGCTGATCGACGAGCTCGACCGTACCGACGAGCCGTTCGAGGCCTATCTCCTTGAAGTCCTTTCGGATTTCCAGGTGACGATCCCCGAACTTGGCACTGTCAAGGCGGCGCAAACGCCGATCGTGATCATCACCTCCAACCGCACGCGCGAGATCCACGACGCGCTGAAGCGGCGCTGCTTCTACCACTGGGTCGACTACCCCGACCTCAAGCGCGAGCTGGAAATCCTCAAGGTCAAGGCGCCGGGCGCGAGCGATCGGCTGTCGCGGCAGGTTGTGGGTTTCGTGCAGGAACTGCGCAAACTCGACCTCTTCAAGGCGCCGGGTGTCGCCGAATCGATCGACTGGGCGACGGCGCTGTCGGAGCTGAACGCGCTCGACCTCGATCCCAAGACGATCAACGACACCTTGGGCGTGCTGCTGAAATACCAGGACGACATCCAGCGCCTGCAGGGCTCCGAAGCGGCGGAAATCCTGCGCAAGGTGAAGTCCGACATTGCCGCCCAGCCGCTGGGCTAGGGCGTGTTGCGGAACAAGCGCCTTCCTCCCCCGTCAGACGGGGGAGGTGGCCCGCAGGGCCGGAGGGGGCAGGCCCCAGTCGAGGTGCTCGCCAATTTCCGATCTGAAATTTTCAAAGGTCGTCTTTGGGGCTTTCCCCCTCCGCCCCGTATGACGGGGCACCTCCCCCGTAAGACGGGGGAGGGATGGTGGAAGTCGTGATGGACGCGCTGCCCGAGCAAGCGGCCACGCCTGAGCCGCGCGGCGGCAAGCTCGCCACCAACATCGTCCACTTTGCGCGCACCCTGCGCACCGCCGGCCTGCGCGTCGGGCCGGGGCAGGTGCTGCGCGCCGTCGAGGCGGTTGAGGCGGCCGGTCTGCGCAATCGCGAGGACTTCTATTGGACGCTCCATTCGGTGTTCGTGAACCGGCGCGACCAGCGCGAGATCTTCGACCAGGCGTTCCACGTCTACTGGCGCAATCCGCGTCTGTTGGAAAAGATGATGGAAATGCTGCTGCCCCAGGTCGGCATGCCGCAGGTCGAGGACGACAAGCGCAAGCAGTTGAGCCGCCGTCTGCAGGACGCGCTGCAACCCGGCCGTGGCGAGACGCCGGAGGAAGACGGCGAGCCGCCGGAAGTCGAGATCGAAGCCACCTTCACCGTCTCCGATCGCGAGGTCCTGCAGCATCGCGACTTCGAGCAGATGTCGCAGGCCGAGATCGACGAGGCGCTGCGCGCCATCTCGCGGCTGCGCCTGCCGGTGCCGGAGCGGCGTACGCGGCGCTACCGCGCGTCGCGTCGCGGGCCGCGGGTCGATTTCCGCGCCTCGCTGCGCCGTGCGCTGCGGCCGGAAGGCCTGATCGAACTGCGCAAGCGCGAGCCGCGCCGCCGGCCGCCGCCGCTCGTCATCCTGTGCGACATATCCGGCTCGATGGCCCGCTACACCCGCATGTTCCTGCATTTCATGCACGTCATCATGAACGACCGCGACCGGGTGTTTTGCTTCACTTTCGGCACGCGGCTCAGCAACGTGACGCGTTCGTTGCGTTATAGGGACGTGGATATAGCGCTAGCCAAAGCCTCGGCGCAGGTCGAAGATTGGTCGGGCGGTACGCGCATCGGCCAGACCCTGCACGAGTTCAACAACAAGTGGTCGCGGCGCGTACTGGGGCAGGGTGCGGTGGTGTTGTTGATCACCGACGGGCTGGACCGCGAAGGCGCGGCGGGCTTGGCGGAGGAGATGGAGAGATTGCACAAATCCTGTAGCCGGCTGATCTGGCTCAACCCGCTCTTGCGATACGGCGGCTACGAACCCAAATCCCAGGGCAACAAGGCGATGCTGCCCTATGTCGATGAATTCCGTCCGGTGCACAATCTCGAGAGCCTGGCCGGACTGATCGCCGCCCTCGACGTGCAGACGCACGGCGCCGACAAGCGGCTGGCGGGGTGGCAAACCGAATTGCGCAAGGAGTAGACCATGAGCGACGCACTGGAAGTCCTCAATCAAGTCGGCAAGTGGAAGGCCTCGGGCAAGGGTGTTGCCGTGGCCACGGTCATCACCACCTGGGGTTCCTCGCCGCGGCCCGTGGGCAGCCAGCTCGGCGTCGACGACAGTGGCGCGATGGTGGGATCCGTGTCGGGCGGCTGCATCGAGGGCGCGGTCGTCCAGGAGGCGCTCGCCGCGATCAAGGACGGCAAGCCACGGCTGCTCGATTTCGGCGTCACCGACGAGCAGGCCTGGGACGTCGGCCTGGCCTGCGGCGGCAAGGTCCAGGTCTTCGTCGAGAAGGTGGGCTGAACCGATGAAAATCGAAACCCTCGCCGCGCTCCAGGACTCGCGCACCAAGCGGCGGGCAGTGACGCTCGCCACCCGCCTCAGCGATGCCGCCGAAGCGCTGGTCTATCTCGACGGCGCCACCGGCGCACTGGCGGGCGATACGGCGATCCTGTCGGCAGCGCGTCGCGCCATGGCGATCGGGCGCAGCGAGACCGTCGACCTCGGCGGCCAGAAGGTGTTCCTCAACGTCTACGTGCCGCCGGCGCGGCTGATCATCGTCGGCGCCGTGCACATCGCGCAGTCGCTGGCGCCGATGGCGACGCTGCTGGGCTTCGATGTGACGGTCGTCGACCCGCGCGGCGCTTGGGCGACCGATAACCGCTTTCCGGGCATGAAGATCATCCAGGACTGGGCCGACGAAGCCTTCCAGGCGATGGGCCTCGACGTCTCGACGGCCGTCGTGACGCTGACGCACGATCCCAAGCTCGACGATCCGGCGCTCGAGGCGGCGCTGAAGTCGGACGTCTTCTACATCGGCGCGCTGGGCAGCCGGCGCACCCACGCCAAGCGCAAGGAGCGGCTGGCCGAGGCCGGCATCACCGAGGAGCAGTTTGCCCGCGTGCACGGTCCGGTCGGCTTGAACATCGGCGCCAAGTCGCCGGCCGAAATAGCCGTGTCCATTCTGGGCCAGATCATCGAGGTGAAGGCACGCCGGCTCGAAGCGCTGGCCGGCCCGAAAGTCGTCGCGGCGTGAGATTCGGCGAGACTCCGATCGACGAGGCTACCGGCGCGATTCTCGCCCATAGCTGGCGTTCGGGCGGGATCAATTTCGCCAAGGGCCGCCGGCTGTCGGGCGACGATGTCGCCAAGCTGAAGGCGGCCGGCGTCTCGACGGTCGTTGCCGCGCGCCTCGATCCCGACGATGTTCATGAGGACGAAGCGGCCGCCACCTTGGCCAAGGTGCTGGCGGGCGCGGGCATCGAGATCACTGCGCCCTTCACCGGCCGCTGCAATCATTTCGCCCGCGAGGCCGGGCTGGCGGTAATCGATCACGAGCGCATCGATGCCCTGAACGAGCTCGACGAATCGGTGACCGTGGCGACCTTGCCGCCCTTCGCGCGGGTGATGCCGCGCCAGATGGTGGCGACGGTGAAGATCATTCCCTATGCCGCGCCGCGCCGCGCCGTGAACCGCGCCATCGAGGTCGCGCAGTCGGCCAACCAGCCGCTGGTCTCCATCGCGCCCTTCAAGACGATGCGGGCCGGCCTGGTGCAGACCAGGCTGCCCGGCACGCGCGACAAGGTTTTGGACAAGGCGGTCGGCACGACGACCAAGCGGCTGACTTCGCTCGGCAGCACCTTGAACAGCGAGCGGCGTTGCGACCACGACGCCGCGTCGATCGCGACGGCGCTCAAGGAACTGAAGAAGGAAGGCTGCGACATCTTCCTGATCGCCGGCGCCTCGGCGATCGTCGATCGTCACGACGTTGTGCCCGAAGGCATCGAAAAAGCGGGCGGGCGCGTCATCCACTTCGGCATGCCGGTCGATCCCGGCAATCTGTTGCTGACGGCCGAGCTCGACGGCAAGCCGGTGCTCGGCCTGCCGGGCTGCGCCAAGTCACCCAAGTACAACGGCTTCGACATGGTGCTGGAGCGGCTGGCCGCCGGCCTGGCGGTCGGACGTTCCGAGATCGTGCGCATGGGGGCGGGCGGGCTCCTGGCCGAGATCTCCAGCCGCCCGCAGCCGCGCGACGACAGCGACATCTCCGAGGAGGCTGGTCCACAGCAGGCGCCGCGGGTGGCCGTGCTGCTGCTCGCCGCCGGCCGTTCAACGCGCATGGGCGGGCCAAACAAGATGGTGGCCGACGCCAACGGCCAGCCGCTGGTCGTCCATGCCGTGAAGGCAGCGCTCGCCTCGCAGGCCGTTGAGGTCGTGGTCGTGCTCGGTCACATGGCGGATGAGGTCCGCGCGGCGATCGAGAAGGCCGTGCCCGCCAAGTCGCGGCTGCGCTTCGTCACCAATCCGGATTTCGCCGAAGGGCTCAGCACTTCTGTCCGTACCGGCATCGGCGCGCTCAGCAATAACAGCGACGCGGCTATCGTGCAGCTGGGTGACATGCCGGGCGTCACTGCCGACCTGCTCGACCGCCTGATCGCGGCTTTCAGCCCCGTCGAAGGCCGTTCGATCTGCGTGCCGACGGTCGGCGGCAAGCGCGGCAACCCCGTGCTGTGGGCGCGGCGCTTTTTCCCCGAGATGAGCCGGCTGGCCGGCGATACGGGCGCCAGACATTTGATCGGCGAACACGGCGATCTCGTCTGCGAGGTCGAGATGGCGGGCGAGGCAGCGCTCACCGACATCGACACGCCCGAAGCGCTGGCCGCGTGGCGGGCGAAAGGCGCGTCATGAGTTTCGATGTCGCCGGCACCCGCCGGCAGTTTCCCATCCTGTCGGCGATCATCGACGGCAAGCCCGTCCATTATCTCGACAACGGCGCATCGGCGCAGACGCCCGATGCAGTCCTCGACGCGGTGCGGATCTACGAGACCACCGGCCGGGCCAACGTCCTGCGCGGCGTTCATCGTCTCGCCGAGCGCGCGACCGAATCCTACGAGAAAGCGCGCGAGGAGGTAGCTTCCTTCCTCGGCGTTCCGCCGACGGAAATCGTCTTCACCGGCGGCTGCACGGCGGCGATCAATCTTGTCGCCTATTCCTACGGCTCGTTGCTGAAAGCCGGCGACCGCATCCTGCTGTCGGAGCTGGAGCATCACTCCAACATCGTGCCCTGGCAGCTCCTGCGTGCGCGCAGCGGGGTCGAGATCGACATGATCCCGGTCACGGTCGATGGCCGCATCGATCTTGCGGCACTGCCGCGTCTGCTGACGCCCAGGACCAAGCTGGTGTCGCTGGCGCATGTCTCCAACGTCACGGGCGCGCTGGTCGACGTGCGCGCCGTGGTCGCCGCGGCAAAGTCGGTCGGCGCCAAGGTGATGCTCGACGGAGCGCAACGCGCGCCGCACGGTCCGGTCGATCTGCCGGCGCTCGGCATCGATTTCTATGTCTTCGCCGGCCACAAGGCCTACGGTCCGAACGGCATCGGCGTGCTGTGGGCCAAGGCCGAGCATCTCGACGCCATGCCGCCGTTCATGGGTGGCGGCTCGATGATCGGCCGCGTCACCTTCGCCGAGACGACCTGGGCGCCGCCGCCGCGCCGCTTCGAGGCCGGCACGCCGCCGATCGGGCCGGCCATCGGCCTCGGTGCCGCCTGCAAATGGATGGCGGCCCTCGACTGGTCGGCGGCGCATGCCCACGAGATGGCACTGGTGCAGCGCCTGATGGATGGCCTGCAGAAGATCGACGACACGCGGCTGTTCGGGCCGGCCAGCCTGCAGAACCGCTATCCCGTCGTGTCGTTCATGCTGGACGGCGTGCATCCGCACGACGTGGCGCAGACGCTCGATTCGTTCGGCGTCGCGGTGCGCGCCGGCCATCACTGCGCCCAGCCGCTGATGGACCGCTTCGATCTCGACGGCACGACTCGCGTCTCTATGGCGCCCTACAACGACAATACCGACATCGATGCACTGCTGACCGGCGTGCAGCACGCGGCCCGCACGCTCAGATGAGTGACCAACTCTATCAGGAACGAATCGTCGAACTCGCCAAGGCCAAGACCGGTGCGGGCAAGCTCGCGGCACCCACCAAGTCGGCGCGGCGCGACAATCCCCTGTGCGGCGACCGCGTGACCATCGATGTCCGCCTCGACGGCCATGGCCGCATCGCCGAGATCGCCCATCAGGTGCGCGGTTGCCTGCTCTGCCAGGCCTCGGCCTCGGCGCTGGCATCGGTGGCCGTCGGGCGCGATTTAGCCGGCATCGCCACGCTGCGCCACGACGCCGAACGGGCGATCGGGCGGAAGGAGGGCGAGGCGGGCGAGCCATTCTCGGCCTTCGCGCCGGTCGCGGCCCACAAGTCGCGACAAGAATGCGTCCTGTTGCCGTTCGAGGCGCTGAAGGAAGCGCTCTCTTAGATTCTCCCCGCCGCCGCCGCGGTTGTGTCACAGTCACGGCTCACGGTTCGCGTGCAACGACCTGGGGAGGTTTCATGCGACGTCTGCTTATAGCTGTGGCCCTGATGGGCCTTTTCGCGTTCCCGACATTCGCCTTTGCCCAGGAGCTCGCGCTGAAGCGCGTCATGCTCTCGTCCGGCGGGCTGGGTTATTTCGAGTACGAGGCCACGGTCGAGGGCGACGCGACGCTGAAGGTCACCGTCTCGCTCGAGCAGGTCGACGACGTGCTGAAGAGCCTGGTGGTCTACGACGACAAGGGCGCCGTCGGCGGGCTCAGCCTGCCGGGCAAGGAACCGCTCACCCAGGCCTTCAAGGACCTCCCTTTCGACCAAGCCGCGCTCGAATCGCCGGCGGCGCTGCTCGGCGCACTCAAGGGCGCGCAGATCTCGGTCGGCGGGACCAAGGCGGTCTCCGGCCGCGTGGTCTCGGTCGAGGAAGACACGATCTCCCTCGGCGAGGGCAAGGGTACGACCAAACGGACGCGGGTCACCCTGTTCACCGACCGCGGCCTGCAGCAATTCATCCTCGAGGATGTTGAGAACCTGCAATTCACCGATGCCGCCTTGCGCGACAAGGTCGGACAGGCGCTGCTCGCCATCCAGTCCAACCGCGCCAAGGAAGCGCGCACGCTCGAACTGTCGGCGCGCGGCCAGGGCAAGCGCACCGTGCGCGTGGCCTACATCGTGTCGGCTCCGGTGTGGAAGGCGTCCTATCGCCTGACCCTGCCGGGCGATCCGGCGGCGCCGCGCTCGGCGCTGCAGGGCTGGGCAACAGTCGAGAATTTGAGCGACCAGGATTGGAAGGAGATCGAGCTCACGCTCGTTTCCGGTCGACCGGTCGCTTTCCATCAGGCGCTCTACGAGGCCTACTACGTCACAAGGCCGGAAATCCCCGTCGAGGTGGCGGGCAGGCTGATGCCTAACGTCGATCGTGGCGGCGTCGATGCGAACCTGAATCGGCCGAAGGCGAATATCGTCCCACCGCTGCCCGCACCGTCGCCGGCCAACCGCTTCCAGGAGCGCGGCGTTGGCACGGCGGCCATGGCGCCGCCGCCGCCGATGGCCGGTGGGGCCGAGCAGACCGAAGCGACCGATGCGGCAACGCAGGTCGTGTTCAAATTCCCGCGCGCCGTCAGCGTCGCCAACGGCCGCACACTGTCGATCCCGATCCTCGACCGCCAGGTACCGGCACAGCGGCTGGCGCTCTATCAGGCCGACACCGCGGCGCGCAATCCACTGGCGGCGATCCGCATCACCAACGACGGAGAGACCGGCCTGCCGCCCGGCATCCTCACGATCTACGAGCGCGACAAGGCGGGCAACGTCTCCTACGTGGGCGATGCGCGGCTGTCGGGCTTCCCGGTCGGCGAGACGCGGTTGCTGGCCTATGCGCTGGACGAGAAGATCACCATCGAGCGCACCGTCGCGCAGACCGAGCGCGTCGCGACGGGCACGATCGTGAACGGCGTGCTGCGCTACTCGCGCTTGCTGCACCAGTCGACGTTCTATCGGGTGCGCGGTCCGGCCAAGGAGCCGCGCCAGCTCATCGTCGTGCAGCAGCGGCTGGCGAACTGGACGCTGGTCAAGCCCGACGCCAAGGGGGTCGAAATCAGCGAAGGCAACTATCGCATCCCGTTCCAGCTTCCGGGTGGCGACAAGACACAGGTGCTGGAGGTCGCGCAGGAGCAGACGCAAACGCAGGAACTGCGGCTGCTCGATGGCGCCGGCGACCAGATCAAGCTGTTCGCCCAGGCCCAGGAGTTCGACGCCAAGACGCGCGAGGCGCTCACTAAGGTGCTGCAGATGCAGCAGGCCGTCGTCGGTGCCCAGCGCGTGGTGACGCAGATCGATGCGGAGAAGCAGCAGATCGTTCAGGAGCAGGCGCGGCTGCGCGACAACCTCGCGCGCGTGCCGGCCAACTCGGACCTGCAACGCCGCTACCTCGCCACCCTCGACAAGCAGGAGACCGACCTCGAGGCGCTCGGCCAGCGCCGCGCGGAGGCGGAAAAGGCCGTCGAGACCGCCCGCGCCGCACTCAGGACCTACGTCTCACAGCTGGGATAGTCTGTGCGCAATTTTATTGGCGATGTTACCCTTGACATACTTGGTCCCATCTATAGAATGCAGGCCAAGGAGTTATCGTCATGGCCAATCCCGTTCTTTCTGCGCTGCACTTTCAGGATGAAGTCGCAGCCTTTGCCTACGTCGAAGCGCATCTGTGGCCGAATGGCCCCGTGTGCCCATTCTGCGGAGGTACGGAGCGCATTGGCCGGATGAGTGGAGCGACCACGCGCCTTGGCTTGCACAAGTGCTACGCGTGCCAGAAGCCCTTTACCGTGCGCCAGAACAGCATCTTTGAAAGCTCCCACTTGCCGCTGCGCTATTGGCTGCAAGCGATCCACCTTATGAGCGCCAGCAAAAAGGGCATGAGCACGCGGCAAATGCAGCGCATGTTCAAATGCTCGATGCGTACCGCGTGGCATTTGACCCACCGCATTCGCGAGATGATGGGACCGGGCAAAGAGCCGCTGCCGCCCTTGGGTGGCACTGGCAAGCATGTAGAAGCCGATGAAACTTACATCGGTCGCAAGCATGGCCGTAAGCCGGTCGCGGGCGGCAGCCACAAAATGGTCGTTCTGTCGCTTGTCGAGCGCGGCGGAGAGGCCCGTAGCTTCCACATCGACCGGCCGACCACCAAGAATATCGCCCCCATCGTGGCAAAGCATGTCGATCCCAAAAGCACGCTGAATACCGACGAAGCCGACCACTACATCGGCATTGGCCGCAAGTTCACTACTCACCAGTCGGTTGCCCACACGCGCAATGAGTACGTGAAGGGCACCGCGAGCACGAACACGGCGGAAGGCTTCTACAGCGTGTTTAAGCGCGGCATGATCGGCATCTATCAACATTGCAGCGAAGCCCATCTGCAGCGCTATTTGAACGAGTTTGATTTCAGGTACGGCCACCGTGAAAAGCTTGGGATCGATGACGTTTCCCGCGCTGGCCACGCCTTGCGTGGGGCCAAGGGCAAGCGGCTCACCTATCAAACAACTCGTGGCCCGAAGCCGGCGCAATCCGAGGCTTAAACGCCTATTTCTCTTGTTGCTGGGCGAGTTGGAATAGAGGGGCGCGGAGCAAGGACTCCGCGCCCCTCTCTTCGCTATCCTAGTGGTGCCAACCAACCTAGGAGAAGATGTCATGCCGCCTCTCATTCGTCCCTCAGGTCCTCCCAACTCGGCGCGCTCGTTTACCCCCATAGCGGAGGACAAAGATGATCCGGCCCATAAGATCGCGCACGCCCTTGAACACATTGCTGTGTCTCTTGCCGCCATCGACCACAATCTGGAAACCATGCTCACATCCGTGAGAATGATCGCAGGGAAGGGCGGCTAACTCAGAGGCGGACAGGGAAGACGACGTACCACCCCCTGCCTCGGTTGCAGTGAGCCCCCATGGATCCCCTTTCATGGTATGGTCACCCCCATGCCTGCGAAAAAAACCCGCCCGGCCGATGCGAAGCACCGCGACCCCGAGGAATACAAACGGTTCCTCGAAACCGCGAAGCAACTCGACGCGGACCAATCGCCAGAGGCTTTCGACAAGGCTTTCAAGCGAGTCATAGCAACTCCTCCATCAAGAGCGACAAAGCAACGGACCTAGTGGCCACTGAGGCCGTAGCAGATCCTCGGCAAGAGTGGGCGATTGGAGATCATACGCACGGTAACCCGGCTTGAAGTTGGTGACCGTCATTTCCAGCAAGATGCGAACCGCATCATCCTCGGTCAGATGAAGCGCTAACTTGGGATAGGGATGCCGTATGCCCTTGAAGGTCCCGAAGTCGCATCGGTCCGCCTTCTCCTGCGTCCCTTCGACGTGCCATTTGCGCGACCACCAAGCCCAGAAATCCGCCGCCTGGAGAGGCAAAAAGTCTTGGTCATCCTCAAAGCGCGGGGTCGCTCCCATCAACGCTTTGATCTCGACACTACGGTTCGCCAAGTAAGCGTCCCAGGCAGCGAGAACGTATTTCTGTTCGGTCTGCCGATCGAAGATGAAATCTACCTTCTCACTCAGCGGTAGAATGTTGGCGAGGAGTCCGAGCCGGTCGTGATGGAAGGTGTCCAGAAGAAGCCGCCAAGCGACCAAGTAGGGATTACTCAAAAAGGTCCAATCTATAGTCGCGCAGGGTGCCCAAATCCTCTTCTTGGCGTTCTCAATTTCTCGCATGTTGACGGCGCAAGAAACGGACATCGTGACGTGTTCTTCGATGATCCGAAAAAAGCCCGGCACCCGCGCCATGCGCTCGGGCAGCCACGCCATTTCATTCATCTTGAAATGATACGTCCCGTTGGGAGCCAACGTGCCGTGCGGCAACATGCGTTCCCAATCGCGCGCAAACTTCGCCCACGACTCAGCCGGGGCGATATGCCCAGCGAGGACAAACGTGCCGTCCTCATCCTTGCTGTCGTCAATGAACGCCTGAAAAACCATCAGAAACCGCCCGATAGCTCGGGCAGGCGCGAGCCCTGTTACTTGCGCCCACACCCGGTCTGCGGCCGCGCTTTCACCCCAAGCGTGTTGCAGGAGCGCGTTCACCGCGCCCCACCATCAAGGAGTATAGCCCCCAAACCTTGCGGGCAGGTATGGGAAAGGTAACGTCGCCATTTTATTGCGTGAGGGGTGTGGCTGGATTCTGGACGAATCGACTAAAAGCTTGATGCCATCGGCGTCGGAGGCGTCCAGACGAGTCTGGACGATTTACCCGGCTCTGAGCGTTCGGACGGCATCATCCCGACGGAAGAGATAGAGCAGGGCACGCAAGGCGGCGCCCCGTTCGGACTTCAGGTCGGGATCGCGGTCGATCACCAGACGTGCGTCGTCGCGGGCGGCCTGCAGCAGCTCGGCGTGGGCCGCGAGATCGGCCAGCCGCATGTCGGGCAGGCCGCTTTGCCGCGTGCCCAAAAGCTCGCCGGCGCCGCGCAGGCGCAGATCCTCCTCGGCGATGCGAAAACCGTCCTCGGTCTCGCGCATGATCGCGAGCCGCGCCTTGGCGGTCTCGCCGAGCGGGTGGGCATAGAGCAGAAGGCAGGTCGACTTGGCCCTGTCGCGGCCCACTCGCCCGCGCAATTGATGAAGCTGTGCCAGACCGAAGCGCTCGGCGTGCTCGATGATCATCACCGTGGCGGCCGGCACGTCGACGCCGACCTCGATCACCGTCGTGGCCACCAGGATCGACAGCCGTCCCTCGGCGAAGGCGGCCATCGTGGCCTCGCGTTCGGCGCCCTTGAGGCGACCGTGCAGCAGTCCGACCTTTCCCGGAAAGCGCGCGCTCAGCAGGCGGAAGCGTTCCTCGGCATTGGCCAGGTCGATTTCCTCCGACTCCTCGATCAGCGGACAGACCCAGTAGATCCGCGAGCCGGTGCCCAGCATGCGGCCCGTGGCATCGACCACCTCGGCGATTCTCTCCAAAGGAATGGTACGGGTGTCGATCGGCTGGCGGCCGGCCGGCTTTTCGGTGAGCTTGGAGACGTCGAGGTCGCCATAGGCCGCCAGCATCAGGGTGCGCGGAATGGGCGTGGCGGTCATGACCAAGAGATCGACGGCCTGGCTCTTGGAGCTGAGCGCCATGCGCTGATGGACGCCAAAGCGATGCTGTTCGTCGACCACGGCGAGCGCCAGGTCGGCGAACTCGACGTCCTCCTGCACCAGCGCATGGGTGCCGACCACGAGCTGGATCGATCCGTCGGCCAAGCCTTTGAGCGTTTCCTTCTTCAGGCGCTGGTTGTCGCGACCGGTCAGAAGGGCGAGCTTCAGGCCGGTGGCTTCGGCGAGCGGCGCGATGGTCGCGTAGTGCTGGCGGGCCAAAAGCTCGGTCGGCGCCATGAGAGCGGCTTGGGCGCCGGCTTCCGCAGCGATCAGCATGGCGAGGAAGGCCACCAGCGTCTTGCCACTGCCAACATCGCCCTGCAGCAGCCGCACCATGCGCTCGGGCTTGGCCATGTCGGCCGCGATCTCCTCGACCGCGGCCTTTTGGCTGGCGGTGAGTTCGAACGGCAGGGCGCCGAGGGCGGCCTCGTGCAGGCGTCGATCGCCTTTGGTCGCTCGGCCCGGCAGCGTACGGTTGTGATGTCGCACCAGCGCGATGGCGAGCTGGCTCGCTAAAAGCTCGTCGAAGGCAAGCCGCGCCCGCGCCGGATGCATCGGCGACAAGTCGGTTTCTTCGGCCGGCGCGTGCGCCCGCGCAAGCGAGGCCTTCCAGCTGGTCCAGCGTTGGCGGGCGAGGTAGGCGTCGTCCTGCCACTCGATCAATTCCGGCGCGCGTTCGACGGCGGCGGCGATCGCCTTCTGGACCGGGCGTTGGGTGAGGCCGGCGGTGAGGCCGTAGACCGGCTCGACGCGCAGGATGCTCTCGCGCTGGTCGAGCGGCACGACGTGGTCGGGGTGGGTCATCTGCACCTCACCCTGGTAGAGCTCGACCTGTCCGCTGATGACTCGGATTTCACCCACCGGCAGGAGCTTTTTGAGGTAGTCCTCGCGGCCGTTGAAGTAGGTCAGGCAGAGCCGACCGGTCTCGTCGCTGCACCACACACGGTAGGGCTGGCGCGGATTGTGCGGCACCAGGTGCTCCTCGACCGTCACGGTCAGCGTGGCGATTTCGCCCGCCTTGGCTTTGGCCACTTCAGGGGCGTTGCGGCGGTCGATCAGCGCGAAAGGCAGGTGCCAGAGCAGGTCGACGACCAACGGCCCCGTCAGCTTTTCCACGAGTTTGCCCAGGCGCGGGCCGATTCCGGGCAGCGATGTGACCTGGGCGAAAAGGGGCGTGAGGCTCTGCGGGCGCATGACCCCGTGACTTGGCCACTGCTGCCGCCTATATGCTACGCCCCTTTTTCAGGCCCCTTTGGGGAAAACTGAGCGGGAAAAGATGGACGACGGCACGGACCTGGAGACGCGGCGGCGGCGGCTGCTCTATCGCAGCGTCTATCGCGGCAACAAGGAGAACGACATTCTCCTTGGCCAATTCGCGCGCGCCCATATTGGCTCGTTTGGCACCACCGAACTCGACCAGTACGAACGCCTGCTCGAAACAGGTGACAACGACATCTTCGACTGGGTCAGCGGCAAGGCGGAGGTCCCGGCGGAGGCCGATACGCCGGTGCTGCGCCAACTGATGGCCTTTCGCGTGAGCTTCTGATGTCCTCGCTCGCCGATCGCCTGTCCGTTCTCCACCGCAAGGCCGGCCGCTGGACCATCGCCGGCCTGCCGGAGGGCGCCGATTCACTGGCGCTGGCCGAGATCGCGCGCACGACCGGCGGCCAGGACATCCTGCATGTGGCGCGCGACGGCCAGCGGCTGGAGCGGCTGCAGGACGGTTTGCGCTTCTTCACGCCGGAGCGCGAGGTGCTGGTTTTCCCGGCCTGGGATTGCTTGCCCTACGACCGCCTGTCGCCGCATCCCGACATCGTGGCCGAGCGGCTCGAGACGCTGGCCAGGCTGGCGACGCCCAACAAGCCCGGGGCGCCGGCCCGCATCATCCTCGCTTCCGCAGGGGCAGCCCTGCAGCGCGTGCCGCCGCGCAGCCTGTACGCCGAAGCGGCAAAGACCTTGCGCAAGGGCGAAACCCTCGACGTCGCCTGGCTCACCAAGTTCTTGGGCGAAAACGGTTACGGCCGGTCTGATACCGTGATGGAGCCCGGCGAGTTCGCCATCCGCGGCGGCCTGATCGATGTCTATCCGCCGGGTACGGCCGAACCGCTGCGACTCGACCTGTTCGGCGACACTTTGGAATCGATCCGCTCGTTCGACCCGATGAGCCAGCTCTCGACCGGCGAGCGCGAGCTGGTCGTCCTGCTGCCGGTGAGCGAAGTGCTGCTGACGTCCGACAGCATCGCGCGCTTTCGCGGCGGCTATCGCGAGCTGTTCGGCAATGTCGCGGGCGAGGACATCCTCTACGAGGCGGTCTCCGCCGGCCAACGCCACGTCGGCATGGAGCATTGGCTGCCGCTGTTCCATGAGCGGCTCGAGACCCTGATCGACTATTGCCCCGAAGCAGTCGTGACGGCCGATCACCAGATCGCCGAGGCGTTGCAGGCGCGCCACGAGCTGATCACCGACTACTTCGACGCCCGCCGCAAGACCGGCGGCAAGGGTGGCATGAGCGGCGGCGCGACATACAAGCCGGTTCCGCCCGACAGCCTCTATCTCAAGCCGTCGGAGTGGGATCGCCTGCTCGAGGGCCACAGCGTCGGCCAGTTCACCAGCTTCGACGGCGCCCCCGATGCCGCCAACACGATCGATCTCGGCGGCCGGCGGCACGAAGGCTTCGCCCAGGCCCGCACGGCCCAGGGCGTCAACCTGTTCGACAAGGTAGCCGAGCATGTGAAGGCAGCCAATTCAGCCGGTCGACGGGTCGTGATCGCGGGCTACACCGAAGGCTCGGCGAGCCGCCTGCAGCATCTCCTGCAGGAGCACGGCGCCACGACGCCCGTGCCGGTGCCGGATTTCGCCACAGTCCAGGGACTGCCGACCGGCGCGTTGGGGGTTGCCGTCTGGTCGCTCGAGCACGGCTTCGTGCTGGATGGCCTGGAGGTCATCGGCGAGGAGGACATTTTAGGCGACCGCCTGTCGCGACCGGCCAAGAAGCGCCGCCCGTCTGAGCGGTTTATCGCCGAGGCGGCGGCACTGAGCGACGGCGACCTGGTCGTCCATCGCGAGCACGGCGTCGGGCGCTACGAAGGCCTGGTGACGCTCGAGATCCAGAACGCGCGGCACGACTGCCTCAGGCTGACCTACGACGGCGGCGACAAGNNGGCGGCGTCGCCTGGCAGTCGCGCAAGGCCAAGCTCAAGCAGCGCATCGCCGACATGGCCGACCGGCTGATCAAGATCGCGGCCGAACGCGCCGTCCGTCGCGGCGAGTCAATGAGCCCGCAGGAGGGGCTCTACGAGGAGTTCTGCGCGCGCTTCCCCTATGCCGAGACCGACGACCAGCTGCAGGCGATCGCCGACGTGCTGGAGGATCTCTCCTCGGGCAAACCGATGGATCGCCTGATCTGCGGCGATGTCGGCTTCGGCAAGACCGAGGTGGCGTTGCGCGCCGCTTTCGTCGCGGCCCTCTCGGGCAAGCAGGTCGCGGTGATCGGGCCGACGACCCTGCTGGCGCGCCAGCATCACCGAACTTTCCTCGAGCGCTTCCAGGGCCTGCCGGTGCGGATCGGGCGGTTGTCGCGGCTGGTTCCGGCCAAGGAGGCGAAAGAGACGAAGGCGGCGATGAAGGAGGGCGCGGTCGACATCGTGATCGGCACCCACGCGCTCTTGGCCAAGAGCGTCGAATTCAAGGACCTCGGCCTCTTGATTGTCGACGAGGAGCAGCATTTTGGCGTGGCGCACAAGGAGCGGCTGAAGGAGCTGCGCGCCGACGTCCATGTGCTGACGCTGACGGCCACGCCGATCCCGCGCACCTTGCAGCTGGCACTGACTGGCGTGCGCGACATGAGCCTGATCGCCACCCCGCCGGTCGATCGCCTGGCGGTGCGCACTTTCGTGACGCCGTTCGACGGTGTCACCATCCGCGAGGCGCTGTTGCGCGAGCAATACCGCGGCGGCCAGACCTTCTATGTCTGCCCGCGCATCGAGGATCTGGCCGCGATCGCGGTCGAGCTGCGCGAGCTGGTGCCCGAGATCCGCATGGCCATGGCGCATGGGCGCCTCGCGCCGACGACGATCGAGAACACCATGCAGGATTTCGTCGACGGCAAGTTCGACGTGCTGCTGTCGACCAACATCGTGGAAAGCGGCCTCGACATCAGCAACGCCAACACCATGGTGATTCACCGCGCCGACATGTTCGGTCTGGCCCAGCTCTACCAGCTCCGCGGCCGCATCGGACGCGGCAAGACCAGGGCCTATGCCTACCTCACCGTGCCGCCCGGTCGGGCCTTGAACGAGGCGGCGTCCAAGCGACTCGAAGTGATGCAGACCCTCGACACATTGGGCGCCGGCTTCCAGCTCGCCAGCCACGATCTCGACATACGCGGCGCCGGCAATCTCCTGGGTGAGGAGCAGTCGGGCCATATCCGCGAAGTCGGCATCGAGCTCTACCAGCAGCTTCTAGAGGAGGCGGTGGCCTTGGCGCGGGGCAGGGTGCAGGAAGCGGCCAAGGCGGAATGGTCGCCGCAACTCAATCTCGGCATCCCGGTGTTGATTCCCGAGGAATACGTCGCCGACCTCTCGGTGCGCATGGGCCTTTATCGGCGGATAGGCCAGCTCGCCAACCAGGGTGAGATCGACGCGTTTGCTGCCGAACTGGTCGACCGCTTCGGCAAGATGCCAGTCGAGGCCGAGTTTCTGCTCAACACCATGGCATTGAAGCTGCTCTGCCGGGTGGCCTGCGTAGGCAAGATCGACGCCGGCGAGAAGGCGGTGGTGTTCTCATTCCACGACAACAAGTTCGAGCGCCCCGAGCGGTTGATCGCCTGGATCCAGAAGAATGCGCCGCTGGTCAAGCTCAGGCCCGACCACCGCGTGATCGTCCAGCGCGTTTGGACTGACGAGCGCCAACGCCTTTCCGGCGTGACCGGGATCGTTTCGGCTTTGGCGAAGCTCGCCGGGCCGATGGGCGCGACGGGCGCGGTGGGCGCAGCAGAGCCCGGGCCGCCAGCCGTGCGCAGCGCAACAGCCAGTCGCTAAGCCGCCGGTCGCCGCTCGCCCGCGCCAGGCCGATCGCACCCAGCGCCAGGATCGCGGCCGCGGTGGCGTCGGCATCGAGCTTGCGTTTGCGGCCGCGCGCCATCTCGGCGATCAGGGCGTACAGGCCGTTGGCGTAGGCGAGCTGGGCGGCCAAGGGCGCTCGGGCGACGTCGCCCGGCAAGGCGGCCAGTGTGCAGAACTGCGCATTGGCCGCGAGGTCTTCCTTGGCGAGGTAGGCGTCGAGCGTCGGCAGGACTTTGCTGCCGGGTGCCCGCAGCTGCGCGAGCAGGCCGTCGCCGGCGCGGACGACCTCAGCGAACAGGTCGTCCTTCGACTTGAAGTGCGCGTAGAAGGCGCCGCGCGTCAGCCCGGCGGCCAGCATGATGTCATCGATGTTGGTGCCGGCATAGCCGCGCAGCCGGAACAGGCGGGCGGCATGGCCGAAGATTTCGGTCCGGGTGAGGGCCTTACGGATGGGGCTTTGAGGCATCGTATGATAATCAACATATCATATGTTAACTATCATACGAAGTCCTCAGGCCGTCGATTGTGCCGCGCNNACGCCGTTGATGCCGAGCCGCCGGGCATAGACGTCGGAGGCCACGACCTCCTGCCGCCCGTCGTCGCTCATCAGGTAGCGGCGTGTGCGCAGGTCCTCGAGGCCGGCCCGCACCGCGCATTCCACCAGCGTGTCGAGGTCGCCGATGTCGAGGCCTTCCTCGAAGTAGGCCTTGAACAGCTCGGCCACGACCTCGTCCTGGCGCTCGTTCTTGGCGCTCCAATGGACCAGCCGGTGCGACAGCACGGTGTTGGGCGTGCGCTTGATGCGCGAGAACTGGAACTCGATGCCGGCCTCGCGGCCGCTTTCGGCGATCGCCTGGTAGATCTGGCGCGGCCGGTCGCCGCCGCCGAACTTGGCGCGGACATAGTCGTCGCGCGTCATGCCTTCGGGCGGCATGTCGGGATTGAGCTGAAAAGGCCGCCAGGAAATCGCAACGTCGTTTCGGCCGCTGAGATCGAGTGCCCGTTCGAAGCGGCGTTTGCCGATGTAGCACCAGGGGCAGATCGTATCGGAAACGATGTCGACGTAAATCATGTGCCGAGCTTACGCCTTTCACGCCAATGCAGGAAGATGCCGGCTCCGGCGGCGACCGCCATCGCTGTGGATGTCAGCCACGCAGCGGCGGGCCAGCCGCCGGAGGAAACCAGCACGGCAGTGAGGGGCGGGCCGATCAGCGCACCCATGTTGGAGCCCTGCATCAGGAGCCCGGTGGACGCGCTGACCAGCCCGGGCCGCGGCGCATGGACGGGGAGTGCGGTGAACAGGGCTGCTGGTATGACGCCGATCACGGCCGAGTAGACACCCGCCAGCACCAGCCGCCACAGGTCGGGCACGCCATCGATGAAGATGCCGGCGGCGCAGAATGCCATCGTCACCGCCGAACCCACGATCACGACGACGCGCGTCAGGCCATGGCGCATCAGCCAGCCGGTCGCGAGGTTGCCGCCGACGTTGATGAAGGTGATGACCGCGGTAACGGTGGCGGCGGTCGAGGTGCTGAGCCCCAGGCGCTCGATCTGAAGGGTGGGGAGGAAACCGATGACGGCGAACCAGCAGCAGGAATAGGCGCCGAAGCAAACTGCGATTGCCAATGGCCCGCCGCTGCTAGCGACCTCCGCCATCTCGTGCAGGACCAGATGCCGTTTCACGGGCTGCCGATCGAGCTCGTGCCGCGGCAAGGCGCGCAGCAATAACACCACGAGCATGACGGCCGAGGCGCCCGCGGCAACCAGCCAGGCGACGCGCCACGACGTGCCGGGAAGCACGACTGCCGTGATCAACATCATCGTGCCGGCGCCGGCCGGCATGTAGGACGTCCAGAACGTCATCGCCAGCCGCTGGTCGGCGGGCTGGGCAACGCGCAGGATCAGGGTTGGCAGGGCGACCACGACGGCGATGAAGCCAAACCCCTCGAAAATACGTCCAATCAGCAGAGTGTCGACGCTGTTGGCGAAGGCGCTGAGGGTGCTCGCAACGACCAGGACCGCAGTGCCGAGCAGAATGAGCCGGCGGTGGCCGAGGCGGTCAGCGGTGAGCGCGATCGCCATGCCGCTCAGCGCCGTGATCAGGTTGACGGTGGAGAGCAGCCAGCCGGCCTGGCGCAGGCTGGCGCCCAACTCCTCACGGATCGACGGGATCGAGGGCGGCACCTTGCCGACATGGAACGCCGCCACGATTCCGGCGGCGACCAGGAGTCCGACCAGCGGCCAGGGCGTACGGGACGTTGGGCTCAGTACTGCACCCGCGTGGTGATGGCGCCGTCGACGACGAAGTTGATGCCGCTCACGAACGACGCGGGCGTGCCGGCCAGAAAGGCGACGGCGGCCGCGACTTCCTGAGGCGTGCCCATGCGGCCCATGGGATTGCGCGCCAGCGTCCGCTTGTAGCGTTCAGTGCCCGCATCACGCTCACGGCCCCAGGTGTTTCCGTCGTCAAAGATCGAGCCGGGCGACACCATGTTCACGCGCACGCCCTTGGGCGCCATATCGATCGACAGCGACTTCACGAACGGCACCAGCGCCGCCTTCACCGAGCGGTAGGGCAGGACGGGGCCGGCCGACGCCTCGACCAGGGACACCGTGCCGATGATGGTGCAGCTGGCGCCCGGGCCGCTCTTGATCAGGTGCGGCATGACATGGCGCACAGACTCGACGGTGGCAACGATGTCGATGTCGATGCTCTTGCGCCAACCCTCCGGCGTGTCCGCCGTACCGAGCGCGCTCACATTGGCGACGAAATGATCGATGCCGCCGTCGGCGGCGAAGCCGTCGATCCATTTCTTGAGGGCGGGGTCGTCGGTGACATCGAGCGCCGCGCCGTGAACGCGTGCCTGCTTGCCCCGCCATTCGGCCTCGCGCTGCTTCACCAGCTTGGCGTCGCGGGCGCAGAAGCCGACGACGGCGCCTTCCGCCACGAAGGCATCGACGATGGCGCGGCCGATGCTTTTGGTGCCGCCGGTGACCAGTACGCGCTTGCCCTTGAGACCCAGGTCCATGTTTCCTCCGCTCGAGTGCTCTATAAGGCGGGCATGAAACTCGGGAGCGGCGACGATGTCCAAGCTATTCGACCTTAGCGGCAAAGCGGCGCTCGTCACGGGAGCCTCGTCGGGACTGGGTGCGCATTTCGCCCATTGTCTCGGGGCTGCGGGCGCGTCCGTCGTGCTGGCCGCGCGCCGCGCCGATCGGCTTGCCTCTCTACAGGCGGAACTGTCCGGGAAAAACATCAAGGCGACCACCGTCGATCTCGACGTGCAGTCGGGCATGTCGATCGCGGCGGCGCTGGAAGCGGCCGGGCCACTCGACATCGTGGTCAACAACGCCGGCATCTCGATCGTGAAGCCCGCGCTCGATATGACCGAGGATGACTGGGATGCGGTGGTCGAGACCAACCTGCGCGGCGCCTGGCTGGTGGCGCAGGGAGCAGCCAAGCGCTGGGTTGCGAACAAGCAGCCGGGCTGCATCGTCAACATCGCCTCGATCCTGGGCCTGCGCACGATCGGCCAGGTGGCCCCGTACAACGCCTCGAAGGCCGGGCTGCTTCACTTGACGCGCGCGCTCGCCATGGAATGGGCGCGCCACAACATCCGCGTCAACGCGATCTGCCCCGGCTATATCGAAACCGAAATGAACAGCCCGTTCTGGAAGACACCGGCGGGGCAGAAGCTGATCGACCGCGTGCCGCAGCGCCGCATCGGCCAGCCCGAGCATCTCGACGGCGCGTTGTTGTTGCTCGCCTCGCAGGCCGGCGAATTCATGACAGGCAGCATCGTCACCGTTGACGGCGGCCACACGGTGAATTCGCTGTAAGGGCTCACCAGCCGTTGATTCGGTCATAGACGTCGACGACGGATTTTCCGCCGTCGAGATCGCTGTCGACCACATAGTAGCGGTCGTAGGCCGATGCGGTGATGCAGGCGTGATTGGGCAGCACCCGCACCCGCGTGCCGACGGGCATGGTGCCGTAGGGAATGGGATCGTCGGAGCCGACGAAGCCGTGCTCCTGAGAACAGGCGACCACCGCCATGTCCTTCGCAGGCGCATCGACGATCGTGCCGTAGCCGACCTTGGGCTGGAATTCCTGGGCGCTGATGTCCTTGGAGAGCGCCAGCGCTCCGGCATCTATCAGCATCTGATTGCGGTGCGGGTAGTGGCCGATCACCGAGGCCAGCACCGACAGCGCAAGGTCGCCCGCGCCGCAAGAGCCGATCAGCTCCTGGTCGAGGTCGTTGAAGACATAGACGCCGGGCCGCATCTCGGTGATGCCTGAAAAATTCTTCGAATGCATTGCCGTGGGCGTCGAGCCGGCGCTGACGATCGGGCAGGGGATGCCGGCGGCGCGCAACTTTTCGGCCGCGCCCGTGATGGCCAGTCGCTCCTGCTCGGCGACAGCCGCGATCCCATCAGGCGTGTTCTGGTGATACGACTGGCCGGCATGCGTCATGAGGCCGGCCAGGTCGACGCCCGGCGCCTGGTGCAGGACGCGGGCGATATCGAGCAGGCCGGGCAGTGCGGGCCAGGGCAGACCGGCCCGGCCAGCGCCGCTGTCGATCTCGATCAGCACCGAGAATGTGTCGCCATCCTTGGCAGCCGCGGCGATGGCGCGGGCGACGTCAAGATTGTCCGTGACGACCCGCAGGTTGACGCCCTTGCGGCGTATCTCGGTGACGGCAGCGAGTTTCGAAGGCACGACACTCACGCCATAGAGGATGTCCGTGAAGCCGCCCTCGGCGAAATAGCGCGCCTCGGCCAGAGTCGAAACCGTGATGCGGCCGTCGTGGCCTTCGACCGCCATGCGGCCGATCTGCACCGATTTCGCGGTTTTGAGATGCGGACGCAGCATCACGCCGGCCTTGCTCAGCCGTTCGCTCATGCGCTTGAGGTTGCGGCGCAGGATGGCGCGGTCGAGAATGAGGGCGGGCGTCGGCAGGTCGTCGATCGTCTGTGTGGCCATGGCGCATTGTTTCCGGCATCGTGAGGACGGTCAAATTGCCGATCGAGAACGAACGTAAATACGTCCTCGACGATTTGAGCGGCGCGCTCGAGGCGCGCCTCGCCGAAACACCCGGCGTGACGCGCACCTATTTGCGGCAAGCCTATCTCGAAGCGCCGGGACTGCGCATCCGCGCCATCGAGGCCGCCGACCGCACGCGGCATATCTTCGGCTATAAACGTACCGTCGAAGACCAAGTGGTCGAGATCGAAACCGAAATATCCAAACTCGATTTCGAGCGCCTATGGACGCTGCGCCGCGAGACGCTGCAGAAGGCGCGCTATTCCTGGCCGAACGGCCATTTCCGGTGGGACGTCGATTTCTTCAAGAGCAACGACGGCAAGACCTATTTCGCGATGGCCGAAGTCGAGATGCCGGAGGCCGACACGACGCCGCCGCTGCCACCGGCGATCCTGGCGCCCCACGTGCTGTTGCTGGCGCCCAGAAACGATCCGGCTTTCACCTCCAAGCGTCTCGCAGGCCGCCAGCACGCCGAACGGCTGCTGGCCGATATCCGAAAGAAGGGCCAAGCGGTATGAAGATCGCCAAAATCGACAGCGTCTCCATAAAAGTGCCGTTCACTTTCGGCGGGGCGCCGGGCGGCTTCAAGCGCTGGACGACCAACAATATCCTGCTGATCAAAGTCGAGACCGACACCGGCATCACCGGCTGGGGCGAGGCCTTCTGCTACAACTGCACGGACGCAGTGAAGGGCGCACTCCATTCAATGATCGCACCGCTGGCGATTGGGCGCGACGCCCGCGACATCGCCAAGCTGTCGCGCGACCTGCAGCAGGAGCTGCATCTGTTCGGCCGCTACGGCATTACGATCTTCGCGCTATCGGGCCTCGACATTGCGCTGTGGGACATTGCCGGGAAGGCCGCGAAACTTCCGCTGCACCGCTTGCTTGGGGGGGCAGGACAGGTGTCGCTGCCGGCCTATGCCAGCCTCCTGAAGTACAAAGATCCCGAGCGTGTCGCGGCGCGGACGAAACTCGCGGTCCAGGAGGGTTACCGCCACATCAAGCTTCACGAGACCGAAGAGGCGGAAGTGAAGGCGGCGCGCAACGCGGCGGGCCATGATGTGGCGATCATGGTCGACACCAACTGTCCGTGGACGCCCGAGCAAGCGCGCCACATGACGATGAAGCTCAAAGCCTACGATCTTCACTGGTTGGAAGAGCCAATCTTTCCGCCCGAGGACTTCCAGGCGATCGCCAAATTGCGCGCGGGCACGGGCGTGCCCATGGCAGCGGGCGAGAACAACTGCACCGCCGTGCAGTTCCGCGACATGTTCGCGGCCAATGCCGTCGATTATGCCCAGCCCAGTGTTACCAAGGTGGGTGGCGTCACGGAATTCCAGAAGGTCGCGGTGCTCGCCGACGCGGCAGGCGTCGCGCTGATGCCACACTCGCCCTATTTCGGGCCGGGCTTCCTCGCCACGCTGCAGCTCATGGCGGCGCGCGGCCAGCCGGACGGCATGATCGAGCGCTACCACATGGATCTCGAGGCGAGCCTCTACGGCAAGTTGGTCTATCCAGTGAACGGCGCCTTCATCGTTCCGACCGCACCTGGGCTCGGCTGCGATCCCGATCCGGAGGTGCTCAAGACTTACGCGGCCTGATCCTCGGCACCTGGACGAGCGGCCACGGGTCGGGCAGCGGGCCGACCGGGCAATCGATCAGCATCGGTCCGCCCTTGGCGATGCCGCGCGAAATCGCCGCTCCGAGTTCGGCCGGCGACTTCACGCGCTCCGAGGCGATACCGAAGCTTTCGCCCAGCTTTACGAAGTCGGGATTGTGCAGGTCGCTGGCGATGGTGCGGTTGTTGAACATCTGCTGCTGGATGCGCTTCACATTGCCGTAGGCGCCGTCGCTGAACACTACGGCGACCACGCCGATGCCGTTTTGCGCCGCCGTCGCCATCTCCATCGCGGTGAAGAGGAAGCCGCCGTCGCCGCTGATCGACACGACCGGCGTGTCGGGCTTGGCGACCTTGGCGCCGAGCGACGTGGCGTAGCCCCAACCCAGCGTGCCTTGGTAGCCCGGCGACAGGAACGTCCGCGACCGGTAGGTCGGGTAGGCGAGACGGGCCGCGTAGCCCATCTGGGTCAGCTCATCGACCAGGATGCCGTCCTCGGGCAGTGCTGCGCGGATGGCTTCGAGATAGGCGATCTGCGGCGCCAACGTCTCGCGGATCTTCTTCAACGACGACGCCTTGATCTCGGCGACGGCATCGGCGCGGCCATTGTGCTTGGCTGTATGCTTGCCGAGCTTGTCGGCGAGCGCCTTCAAGGTCGCCACCGCGTCGCCCACGATGCCGATCTCCGGCTTCTTCTGACGGTCGAGTTCTTCGCTGTCGATGTCGATGCGGATGATCTTGAGCTGGTCGTCCATGCCCCAGTTCTGCTGCTGCGGCTGCATCCGCGTGCCGACGGCCAACACGACGTCGGCTTCGCCCCAGAAACGGTAACCTGCGGGCGCCGTCACCGAGAGCTTGTGGCGGCCGTCGATCACNNGCGCGTTCGACGCCGTCTTCGTCGACCGGGCAGGGATCGGCTTTTGCCGCCACGCCGGGCAATTCCACCGGCGCCTTGCGTGCCCATGTGTCCATCGCGCACTCGAGCGCCACGGGACGGCGCCGGCCCGAGAGCAGGCGGCGGAACGCCTCGTTCATCAGCCCCGGCGCTTCGGCCGGCGCCGTGATGCGGTCAGCCCATTTGGTGAGGCCGCGCATGATCGACAGCTGATCGGGCAGTTCGTGCAGCAGGCCGACATTGCGGCCGATCATCGATTGCAGGATTTGGCCGGTCAGGGCCAGTACGGGCGCATTGACGGCATAGGCTGTCGACAGCGCCGCCGTGGTGTTGAGAAAGCCGGGGCCGGGCACCACGACATAGGCTGACGGTTTGCCGCTGGCCATGGCGTAGCCCAGCGCCATGTAGGCACAGGCCTGTTCGTGCCGGGCATGGATCGGACGAATGGCGTTGGTGCGGTCGTAGAGGGCGTCGAAGAACGGATCGTTCTGGACGCCGGGCAGGCAGAAGATCGTGTCGATGCCGTTCAACTCCAGCATCGACACGACGGCCTGAGCTGTCGAAAGAGTGGCGGTGGCGAGGGTTTGCATCCCCTTAGTCTACACTCGCTCCCGACGCGCGGATAATGGGGGCGAGGCGCGCTTCTTCCGAATCGCGGTACGCAAGGGTGTCGGCGGGAGTTTGCCACCAGGCCGTGGCGCCCAGATCGGCGTATTTGGCCTTGAGGTCGTCGCTTTCCAGCGCCTTCCTGGACAGTTCGGAGAGGCGCGCCGTCACGTCCGGTGGCAACTTCGCCGGGCCGGTGAGCGTGGTCCACGACACGATGTCGAAGCCCGGCAGCGTCTCGGCAATTGTCGGAATTTCCGGCGCCACGGTTGTCCGCTTCGCCGACGTAACGGCGATCGGGCGGACCTTGCCGGCGCGGGACTGCACCAGCGTGCCCGGAATGTTGTCGAACATCATGTGAATCTGGCCTGCCAGCAGATCCTGCGTGGCCGGCGCCGAGCCACGGTAGGGCACATGCAGAATATCGACCTTGCCCAGCATCTTGAACAACTCGCCCGATAGATGCAGCGTGGTGCCCGCGCCGGCCGAACCGTAGGAATACTTGCCGGGGTTCTTCTTCAAGAGCTCGATCAGTTCTGCCGTGTTGGTGGCAGGAACATTCAAATTGACCGCGAGCAGATTGGGCAACCACCACATGGTGGAAACGAACGTGAAGTCGGCACGCGCGTTGAACGGCAGCTTGGCATAGAGCGTCGGCGCGATGGCGTGGGCTGCGATGCCGCCCAGACCCAGCGTGTAGCCGTCGGCATCCGACTTGGCGAGTGCGTCCATGCCGACATTGCCGCCCGCGCCGCCGCGATTCTCGACGATCCACTGCTGCCCGGTGAGTTCGATCATCTTGGCGCAGAACAGACGCGAGAGCGTGTCGGTAGGTCCGCCCGCCGGGTAGGGGTTGATGTAGCGAACGGTGCGGNNTCCTCCCGGTTTTTGGCGGCCGGAGCCTGCCAAAGGCCGTCCGGAGCGTCGAGCCTCAGTCGGTGCGCGTCCCTCGCCAGGCAGATTTCCACAGGCCGCAGATTGTCGCACTGGCGGTGGAAATAGTTATCCACGAGTCCCCGTTGTGCTATGAGATGCGCAGGGTGTCTGCGGCGATCTGCGGGGTCTGGGGCTCCGCACGTTGCTGGATTTTAATGCGTGTTTCACGTCTACTCATAGTAGCTTGAAATATATTGAATTTTGGCGTGTTGGGACGGTCTGCCGGCGGTTCTGAGGAGCCGGCCAGCAGTGCCATGAGGGAAGGGCCATGCGACGCAGCATGTATGGATCCATTCGACGGCTCACATTTGGCGCGGGTGCGTCGTGCCTGATCGGCTTGGCAGCCATCGCGCCCGCCGCGGCCCAGTCGAAGGCAGGCCCGGCGCAGGCCGCGACGCCGGCGCCGCAGCAGTCCTTGATGGATGCCTGTTACGCGTCCTATGGGCTGACGCCGGCGCAGAAAATCAAGGTCTGCTCCGATGCCATCCAGTCGGGCACGATCAAGGGCGTCGGCCTTGCCCTGGTGTACTACAGCAGAGCAGCGGCTCTCTCCAACGATGGCGACCAGAAAGCTGCGACGGCGGACTACAAGCAGGCGCTCCGCCTGCTGACCGAAGTGATCCGCGTCTCACAGGTCAGCGC
>PLYQ01000193.1 GCA_003153415.1 Rhodospirillales bacterium
TCACCATCGTCGACGCCGACCAGCTCGGCGGCACGATGATGGAGCAGCTCGCCTCCCTGTTCGACGAGGACGATGCCAAGGATCTGCGGGCGGCCCGCGACGGAAAGCGCGGCAGCCGGGCGGCCGCCGCCAAGACCGCCAAGGCCGGCAAGGCCGGGGGCAAACGCGCAGCCTGACGGACGGTCGACTGTGCTAAAAGGGCGCGATATGCGCTACGCAATCCGCTCTCTCGTCGGTTTCGGCCTGCTCGTCGCCGCGGCGTGCGCCGGCGTACCGCCGCTGGGCCCGGTCGGTGCGCAAAACCTGCCGCTCGAGATCCGCGCCAATTCCCTGCCGCTCAAACTAGACGATCCGCAGGCGCGCCGGGTCGGCAAGCTGGTGTGGCGCGGTGGCATCACCATGACGGCCAATTCGCGCAATTTCGGCGGCTGGTCCGACCTGCACGTGACCCCGGACGGGCGGACCCTGATCTCCATCTCCGACGAAGGAAGTTGGTTCACCGCGACGATCGACTACGACGAGAATAACAACCTGGCAGGCCTCACCGGCCGACAGATCGGCTCGTTGCGCGGGCTCGACGGCAAGCCGCTCGTCGACAAGCAATGGGCCGATTCAGAGGGCATGGCGTTGATGCCCGATGGCTCCTGGATCGTTTCCTTCGAGCGCCATCACCGCATCTGGCGCTACCCGACGCTCGACGGCACGCCGACGGCGATCGACCTGCCGGAGGATTTCGGCAAACAGCCAAACAATGGCGGCGTCGAAACCCTGACGGCCCTGGCGGACGGCCGCATCATCGCGATCAGCGAGGAATACACCCTGCGCGCCGGCGCCAATGTCGGCTGGATCGGCACGCCGGCGCCGGGCGGGCATTACGCCTGGAGCCACTTCGACTACGCCACGATTCCGGATTTCAAGCCGACCGCCATCACCCTGCTGCCCGACGGCTCATTCGCCACCCTCGAGCGCGCCTTCGACATGGTGCGGGGCGTGCGCGTGCGCGTCATGAATTTCGCCAGCGGCCAACTGCAACCCGGCGGCACCGTGCATGCCGTCGAACTAGCGCGGCTTGCCTCGCCCTATGCGGTCGACAATCTCGAAGGTTTGGCCGCGACCAGAGGCGTGCGCGGCGAGACGCTGTTGTGGCTGATCTCGGACGACAACTTCAATCCGCTTCAGCGCAACATCCTGCTGCTGTTCGAACTGGCAAAATAAAGGCGGCTTACGCCGCCTTTTTCGCGTCCTTCTTGGCCTTGGCCGAAACGACACGTCGCTTCAACACCGTCATCTCAGGCGTGAGCTTGCTGTTGTTGGTGCTGAGCAGATAGGCGTCGATGCCGCCATTGTGCTCGATGGTCTTGATGCCGCGCGGGGTCAGCCGCAGGCGCACGGTGTGGCCGAGCACGTCGGACAGGACCGAGGCGACCTGCAGATTGGACATGAACCGACGCTTGGTTTTGTTGTTAGCGTGGCTCACATTGTTGCCGTACTGGACGGACTTGCCCGACAGGGCGCAACGACGAGGCATGGCGATATCCGCTAAAAATGACGATCCCGCCGAAGGGGCGGGAAGGCCGGCTTTTTACGGATCGGACGGGGGTCCGTCAAGCAAACC
Organism: Rhodospirillales bacterium; assembly: GCA_003153415.1. Taxonomy (GTDB): domain Bacteria; phylum Pseudomonadota; class Alphaproteobacteria; order Reyranellales; family Reyranellaceae; genus Reyranella. Next base: position 1,616 of record PLYQ01000193.1, read on the forward strand.
AGTTCGCGTTTACGCGAACCAATCTACCACCCGGGTGCTGATATCCTCGACCTGATCCTCCGGAATCACCCTTCCCCGGGCTGAAATACCGGCCTGGTGCACGGTTTCCGGGTCGCCGGAGATCAGGGGGTGCCACCAGTAGAGATCCTCGCCGAAATGGACCAGCCGGTACCCACAGGTCTTGGGCAGCCAGTCCATCTCGGCCACAATCTTTGGGGTGAGCTGGATGCAGTCCGGGACAATCTTCTTGCGGTTTTTGTAGTCCTTGCAGCGCGCCGTCTTGGGGTCGAGCAGCCTGCAGCAGGTGTCGGTCTGGGCGAGCTCGCCGGTGCCCTCGTATTCGAGCTTGTTGACGCAGCACANNGACGAAGGACTTAGCGGCCATGGAAGACTTCTAGCATACGGCGTGCCGCGGCTGCAGGGGTTGATCGGCCGGCCTCGACCTCGCGCTCCAGGCCCGCCACCAGGCGCTTCACGTCGGGATGCTTGCGCAGCTCGCCGAGCAGGGTCTCGCCCACCTCGTTCCACATCCAGGCGCGCGCCTGCTCGGCGCGGCGGCGGCCGACGCCCTTGTCACCCACGGCCTTGAAGAAGCGTTCGACGGTTTGCCAGATCTCGAGCACGCCCTCGCCGGTTTGCGCCGAGCAGGTCGTGACCTCGGGCGTCCAGCCGGCGGTCGGCGAGCGCAACATGCGGAGCGCATGCTGGTAGTCGGCAGCCGCGCGCTGGGCGGCCGCCTTGAGGTCGCCGTCGGCCTTGTTGACCGCGATGAGATCGGCCAGCTCGATCACACCGCGCTTGATGCCCTGCAGGTCGTCGCCACCCGCCGGCAGCAGCAGGACGATGAACATGTCGACCATATCGGCCACCGCCGTTTCGGACTGGCCGACGCCCACCGTCTCGACGATCACCGTATCGAAGCCCACCGCCTCGACCAGCAGCATCGCCTCGCGCGTGCGCCGCGCCACACCACCCAGCGTCGCGCCGGCCGGAGACGGACGGATGTAGGCCGCCTCGCGCCGCGACAGCTCCTCCATGCGCGTCTTGTCGCCCAGGATCGAGCCGCCGCTGCGCTTGGACGACGGATCGATCGCCAGCACCGCGAGCGATCGGCCCTTGTCGATCAAGCCAAGGCCAAAGCGCTCGATCAGCGTCGATTTGCCGACGCCCGGCACGCCGGTGATGCCAAGCCGCACCGACTTACCGGAGTGCGGCAGCACTTCCGCTAGCAATGCGTCAGCGCGTTCGCGATGGTCGCTGCGCGTCGATTCGATCAGGGTGATGGCCCGCGCAAGGGCGCGACGGTCGCCGCCCAGCAGCGGCTTGAGCAGGGGATCGCTCATCTCTGCCAGACTTATCAGGCGCGGCGGCGCATTGCCAGCAAGGCCGCGATGGTGGCCGCGACATAGAAGATCGCGAGCGTCCAGCCCAGACCGGGATCGCCCAGCGCGTCCATCGCAGCACCAGTGAGCGGCCGGCCGATCAGGCCACCCACGATGTAGAGCATGCTGAAAGCCGTGTTGGCGCGGGCGATGTCGCCGCCCTTGAAGCGCTGGCCGAGCAGGGCGAGGGCCACCGGATAGATCGCGAAGGAAATGCCGCCCCACAGCATCACCACGCCGATCACGCCGAACGACTGCGCCGACACCAGCGGCAACGCCACCACCAGGATAGCGCTCGCCGCCGTGCAACCCGCCAGCACGGCACGGCGATCCGCATGGTCCGCCGCCCAGCCGATCGGCCATTGCAGCACGACATTGCCCATCACGAAGGCCGACAGCCACAGCGCGGCGGTCTCGGCCGACACGCCGTTGCCAACGGCGTAGACCGGCAGGAAGCTGAAAGCGACCTGCTCGCCCAGCCCGCAGGCAAAGGCCGCGAACAGGGCCAGCGGTGCTGCGAGCAGAACGATGCCGAAGCCGCTGTCGCTCGAATGGACGATCTCGGGCGAGCTCTTCCAATAGGGCAGCAGCGGTACCGCCACCAACAGAGCAAGGGCCGCGCAGGTGAGGAACGGCACGGGTCCATAGACGCCGGTGACCTGCAGCACGAAGGGTCCGAGCGCCATGCCGAGCGCCACCATCGTGCCATAGACCGCCATAACGCGGCCGCGGCGCTTCTCCTCGACGACGACGTTCATCCAGATCTCGCTCACCACCCAGGGCACGCCACCCACGACGCCGTGCAGGAAGGACAGCACGAACCAGGCGAGCGGGCCGGAGGTCACCGTGTAGGCCACCGTGATCAGGGAGCCCGCGACGACGGCGACGATGATACTGGGCGCAGCACCGAAGCGCGCCGCCAGCTGCGGGATGCGGGTGCCAAAGGCCAGCATGCCGACCCCCCAAGCGGCGGAGACGATGCCAATGGTCAGGTGATCTGACCCTTGTCGTTCGAGCGCTAGTGGCACCAAGGGCAGGGCAACGCCTATCTGCAGGCCGATGGCGGCGCAGGCGGCGAAGACGGGAAGAAGCGCTCGCCAGGGGCTGGAGGCTGCGGCGCTACTCGGCGACACGCAAATGGCCTTCGGCGCGGAAGGACGGCGGCTCCTCGTCGTGGACGAGGCGCTCGGCCTCGGCTGCAGCCTCCTGCTGGCGGCTCCACATGTCGGCATAGAGGCCGTTCCTGGCCAGCAGCTCGGCATGGCGGCCGCGCTCGACCACCCGGCCACGGTCGAGCACGATGATCTCGTCGGCATTGATGATGGTCGACAGGCGATGAGCGATCACCACGGTGGTGCGGCCGCGGCTGACTTCCTCGAGCGAACGCTGGATCTCCTGCTCGGTACGCGTGTCGAGCGCACTAGTCGCCTCGTCGAACAGGAGGATGCGCGGGTTCTTGAGGATGGTGCGGGCGATCGCCACGCGCTGCTTCTCGCCACCCGAAAGCTTCAGGCCGCGCTCGCCGACCGGCGCCTGGTAGCCCTGCGGTAGGGCCGCGATGAAGTCGTGGATGCGCGCCAGGCGGGCGGCCTGCTCGACCTCCTCGCGACTGGCCTCCGGCCGGCCGTAGGCGATGTTGTAATAGATGGTGTCGTTGAACAGCACGGTGTCCTGCGGCACCACGCCGATCGCGGCGCGCAAGCTGTGCTGCGTGACCTCGCGGATATCCTGGCCGTCGATCCGCACGTGGCCTGAGGCGACGTCATAGAAGCGGAACAGGATGCGCGACACCGTCGACTTGCCGGCGCCGCTCGATCCGACGATGGCCACGGTGTGGCCCGGCGCCACGCGGAAGCTGACGTCGTGCAGGATCGGCCGCGCCTTATCGTAATGAAAATCGACATGATCGAACACGATCTCGCCGCCGGTCACGGCGAGCGGCGGCGCGCCCGGCCTGTCGGCGATCTCGGCGTCGACCTCGAGCAGGCCGAACATCTTTTCCATGTTGACGATGGCGCTCCTGATCTCGCGGTAGGCGAAACCCAGCATGTTGAGCGGAACGTAGAGCTGCAGCAGGAAGGCGTTGACGGCCACGAAGTCGCCCACCGTCATGGTGCCCTGCATGACGCCGCCGCCCGCCATCACCATGACCGAGGAGAGTCCGACCGCGATGATGGCGCCCTGGCCGATATTGAGCAGCGACAAGGTGCGGCTGGAGCGGATGGCGGCGATCTCGTAGCGCCGGCGCCCGACATCGAAGCGGCGCATCTCGTGCGGTTCGTTGCCGAAATATTTGACGGTCTCGTAGTTCAGCAGACTGTCGATCGCCTTGGCGTTGGCCTCGGTATCGGCATCGTTCATGCGGCGCACGAACTTGATGCGCCATTCCGACAAGGTGACCGAGAACAGGATGTAGCCGGCGATGACGCCCAGGGTCACCACCATGAAGCGCCAGTCGTAGAGGCGCCACAGGATGGCGCTCACCAGGACGATCTCGAACAAGGTCGGCAGGATGTTGAACGTGGTGAAGCGGATCAGGAACTCCATGCCCTGCGTGCCGCGCTCGATGACGCGGCTCAGCCCGCCGGTCTGGCGCTCGAGGTGGAATCTCAGCGACAGTGCATGGAGGTGACCGAAGACCTCGAGGGCGAGGTTTCGGATGGCACGCTGGGAGACCGGTGCGAAGATGGCATCGCGGACTTCGCCGAAGGCCTGGGCCAGTACGCGGGCGCCGCCATAGGCCAGGATCAGGGCGATCGGCACCGCCACCATCTGGGCTTTGGGTTCGCCCAGTGCATCCACGGCGTATTTGTAGAGCAGCGGGACATAGACGTTGGCGACCTTGGCCAGGACCAACAGCACCATGGCCACGACCACGCGGCTGCGCAGGCCGAATTCGCCCTTTGGCCACAAATGCCGGGCAAGGATGCCNNGGCCGGTTTTGGCGCGTGAGTTCAGTGGCGTAGGGCGCGTGGGCCTTCTATCTTGCCTGCGAGGCCGAAGTAAGTCCCCTGGGAAAGGCATTTCATGAGTTTTCGTAGGGCCTTGTTTGCTTTTGCTTTGTCTGCCGCCGCACCTGCCGCAGTGCTGGCCCAGGACGCGCGCCAGGTCGAGGCTGGCTACGAAATCAACTTTGCAGGCTTCACCGGCTTTCGCGTCGACTTCAAGGCGCACTTCGACGGCGCCAACTACGACGTCGAAAGCCACGCTTTCAAGGAAGGCGTGCTGCGCGCCGTGACCATGCATTATGACGGCCGCAATCGGGCGTGGGGCGGCTTCGCTCCTCAGGGCGCCCGGCCCGCCGGCGGGTCGCTGTCGATCGTGGTCAGCGACAAGACGCGCAGCTGGCTCGCCCAGTATGGCGCCGGCGGCACCCTGCAGGAGACATTCAATCCGGAATGGAAGCCGGCACCGGAGCAGGTGATTCCCGACGACAAGCGGTTGGGCTCGCTCGATCCGCTGTCCGCGGCAATGACCGTCGGCATGGCGGGCGACGCTGCCTGCGACAAGACCGTGCCGTCCAACGACGGCAAGCGGCGCATCGACATATTGTTCCGCAAGATCGGCACCGAGTCCCCCGCCCAGGCCGGTATACCCAATGCGCAGGGCGATCTGCTGGTGTGCGAGCTCTATACCAAGCGGGTCGCCGGCGAATTCGATGACGCGCCCAAGGAAGCGGAAACCAAGCGCGAGGAGCCGATGAAGATATGGCTCGCGCGGTTCGATCAGACACCGTTCCGTTACCCGGCCAAGCTCGAAGCCCAGACCGGCTTCGGCACCATCCGCGGCAAGCTTCTCTATTTCCGCGAACGCCCGCTCACCGACCAGGAAAAGATCGCGATGCGCCGCTAGCGTTTTCCCCCGCCCTTGCGTGCGCAAGGGTGGGGGAAAAATCGCTAGGCCGCTCGCTTGTGACTGCGCTGGCGCAGGATACCGAGAATCTCGGCCGCCGCCGCCGGGATGTTGGTGCCGGGACCGTAGATCGCAGCCACCCCCGCCTTCTTCAGGAATTCGTAGTCCTGCGCGGGGATCACGCCGCCTACCACGACCAGCACTTCCGAGCCGCCCTGCTTGGTGAGCTCGTCGATCAGCTGCGGCACCAGCGTCTTGTGGCCCGCCGCCTGGCTCGACACGCCGATCACATGGACGTCGTTCTCGACCGCCGCCCGCGCGGCTTCCTGCGGCGTCTGAAACAGCGGACCGATGTCGACGTCGAAACCCAGATCGGCGAAGGCGGTGGCGATTACCTTGGCGCCGCGGTCGTGGCCGTCCTGGCCCATTTTCACGACCATCAGACGCGGCCGGCGGCCCTCCTCCTCGGCGAAGGCTGCGATGTCGGTGCGGATGCGATCGAGCCCCTGATCGCCTTCCCACTCGCCGGCGTAGACGCCGGAGATCGAACGGATGGTCGCCTGATAGCGGCCATAGACGCCTTCCAGAGCCGACGAGATCTCGCCCACGGTGGCGCGCGCGCGCGTCGCCTCGATGCTGAGCGCCAGCAGGTTGCCCGTGCCGTTGCGCGCCGCCTCACCCAGCGCCTTCAGCGACGCCACGCACTTGGCTTCGTCACGGCTCTTGCGGATCTTGTCCAGGCGCTTGACCTGGCCCTCGCGCACGACGTCGTTGTCGATGTCGAGAATTTCGAACGTGGTCGTTTCCTTGGGCTGGAACTTGTTCACGCCCACGATCACTTCCTCGCCGCGATCGACGCGGGCCTGGCGGCGGGCCGAGGCCTCCTCGATGCGCATCTTGGGCATACCGGCCTCGACCGCCTTGGTCATGCCGCCCAGCGCCTCGACCTCGCCGATCAGCTTGCGCGCCTCGGCGACCAGGCTGGCCGTCAGGGCTTCGACGTAATAGCTGCCGGCCAGCGGATCGACGACCTTGGTGACACCGGTCTCATGTTGCAGGATGAGCTGGGTGTTGCGCGCCACGCGCGACGATGTCGGCGTCGGCAGCGCGATCGCCTCGTCGAACGAATTGGTATGCAGCGACTGGGTGCCGCCCAGCACCGCGGCCAGCGCCTCGTAGGCGGTGCGGATGATGTTGTTGTAGGGGTCCTGCTCAGTGAGCGACACGCCCGAGGTCTGGCAGTGCGTGCGCAGCGACAGTGAATCGGCCTTCTTGGGTTCGAAGGGCTTGATCAACTCGGCCCACAGGAAGCGCGCGGCGCGCAGCTTGGCTGCCTCCATGAAGAAATTCATGCCGATGCAGAAGAAGAACGACAGGCGCGGCGCGAAGGCGTCGATGTCGAGGCCCTTGGCCTTGGCGGCGCGGACATATTCCAGCCCATCGGCGAGAGTGAACGCCAGTTCCTGGACGAGCGTCGCACCCGCCTCCTGCATGTGGTAACCGGAGATCGAGATCGAATTGAACTTGGGCATGTGATGCGCGGTGTGCTCGATGATGTCGGCCACGATGCGCATCGAAGGTCCGGGCGGGTAGATGTAGGTGTTGCGGACCATGAACTCCTTGAGGATGTCGTTCTGGATCGTGCCGCCGAGCTTTTCCTGCGGAACGCCCTGCTCCTCGGCCGCCACGATGTAGCCCGCCAGCACCGGCAGCACGGCGCCGTTCATGGTCATCGAGACAGTCATCTTGTCGAGCGGGATGCCGTCGAACAGGATCTTCATGTCCTCGACGGAATCGATAGCTACGCCTGCCTTGCCGACGTCGCCCACGACGCGCGGGTGATCGGAATCGTAGCCGCGGTGGGTGGCCAGATCGAACGCCACGGAGAGCCCCATCTGGCCCGCTGCGAGATTGGCGCGATAGAACTTGTTGCTCTCCTCGGCCGTCGAGAAGCCGGCGTACTGGCGCACCGTCCACGGGCGGCCGGCATACATGGTCGCTTTGGGGCCGCGCGTAAAAGGCGGATAGCCCGGCAGCGAGCCCACGGTCTCGAGATTCTCAAGATCGGCCGCGGTGTAAAGCGGCTTCACGACGATGCCCTCGGGCGTCAGCCAGTCGAGCGACGACACAGGTTTGTCGCGCAGCTCCTTGGCGGCGAGCTTTTCCCAGTCGGCCAGGGTCTTCTTCGGAAAATCAGCCATAACCACAATGTACTGCGGATTTTCGGCCAGAAAAGCCGCTATTCGTTAGCCAGGATCGTGTTTCGCACCAAGGGATAGATCTGGCCGGCCCAGCGTCTGCCGCTGAACACGCCGTAGTGACCGACGCCGGCCTGCATATAGTGCTTCTTGCGGTAGGGTCTGAGGCTGGAACAGAGATCGTGCGCCGCCACGGTCTGGCCGATAGAGCAGATGTCGTCGCGCTCGCCTTCGACGGTGAACAGCGCGGTGCGGCGGATCGCCTTGGGATTGACCCGCCTGCCCTTCCAGTCGAGTTCGCCCTTGGCCAGGCGGTGTTCCTGAAACACCCACTGCACGGTCTCGAGGTAGAACTCGGCGGTCATGTCGAGCACGGCGAAATATTCGTCGTAGAACGCCTTGATGGTGGCGGCCTGCTCGGTCTCGCCCTTCGACAGCGCCTTGTAGAGGTCCATCTGCGCCTTGATGTGGCGTTCGGCGTTCATGCTCATGAAGGCCGTGAGCTGCAGGAAGCCGGGATAGACGCGGCGCATGGCGCCGGGATAGCGCAGTGGCACGCGGGTGATCAGGTTCTGCTCGAACCAACTGATCGGCCGACCCGTCGCGAGCTCGTTCACCTTGGTGGGTTGCACGCGCGTGTCGATCGGTCCCGCCATCAGGGTCATGCTGAGCGGATAGGCCGGGTTGTCGTCCTCGGCCATGATCGCCGCTGCCGCCAGCGCCTGCACGCACGGCTGGCACACGGCCACGATATGCGCGCCCGGACCCATCTTCTCGAGGAAGGTGATCAGGTGCTCGACATATTCGTCGAAGCCGAAGCGGCCGCTCCACAGGCCGACGTCGCGCGCATTGGCCCAGTCGGTGATGTAAACATCGTGCTCGGGCAGCAGGACGCGCACCGTGTCGCGCAGCAGCGTGGCGAAGTGGCCGCTAAGCGGTGCCACCAGGAGCACGCGCGGTTGCGGCGGCGCGCGCTCCTTGGCGAAGCGCAACAAGGTGCCGAAGGGCGTCGCCAGCACTTCTTCCTCATGCACCGGCACGATCCGGTTGCCGCTCTTGATTTCGTCTATGCCGAAGGAAGGCCGGCGGTGGCTGAGCGTGGCGCGGGTCATCATTTCGCAAAGCGCGCTCGCCGCCCGCCATCTTTCCGCACTCGCCCCGCCACCCGCCATCAACGCCTGACCCGCAACCGTGGCCCAGGCCCGCATGGGCAGCGTCAGGTCGGTGGCGGTCTGGTAGAGCGAATACAGCATCAAGGGTGACCGGCTCGGAAATTGCATCTCAATGAAAAGCTCGACAACATAGACAAAATCCGCCGAATGGGGAGGGGTTGGCATCCATGGCCGAGGCTTCGCTCACCGTCAGTAGCAAGAACTATTCCTCTTGGTCGCTGCGCGGCTGGTTGCTGTGCAAAATGGCCGGGCTGGATTTCGCCGAGCAGGTGGCGCCGATCGACGATCCGGCGACGCGGGCCGAGCTTTTGCTGCTGTCGCCCTCTTTTCTGACGCCCTGCCTGGAGCACGGCCCGGTCAAGGTGTGGGATACCCTGGCGATCGGTGAATATCTGGCCGAGATCAAGCCCGAGGCAGGCCTGCTGCCGGCCGACGCCGCGGCGCGCGCCCATTGCCGGGCAGTTTGCGGCGAGATGCACTCTGGCTTCGCCAATCTGCGCTCGGCGTTGCCGATGAATCTCAAGGCGCGTCACGACGGCTTCAAAGTGTGGGCCGGCGCCCAGGCCGACATCGATCGCGTCACGACGATCTGGCGCGAGTGCCTGAAGCGCTATGGCGGTCCTTATCTCTTCGGCAAGACGGCGACGGTCGCCGATGCGATGTATGCGCCGGTGTGCACGCGCTTTGCCACCTATGACGTGAAGCTCGATCCGGTCTCGGCCGCCTATCGAGATTTGATGCTGCGCTTTCCAGCGCTGCTCGAATGGACGGCGGCGGCGAAATCCGAGCCCGAGGAAGTCGAGGAACTCGACGTCGAGTTCTAGACACGGCAGACTCCGGTCAACGAACCGGAGGAAACAGTGACCATCAACCGACGCGCCGTGCTTGGCGGCATCGCGGCCTTGCCGCCCCTCTTCGCAAGGGGGCAGGCGCACGCCCAAGCGGCCTTTCCCACCAAGTCGATGACCTTGGTCATCCCCTTTCCCGCCGGCGGTCCGTCCGACGTGTTCGGCCGCCATCTGGCGCAGGGCATGGCGAGCCGTCTCGGCCAGTCGGTGGTCGTCGAGAACAAGAGCGGCGCCGCGGGCGTCACGGGCGTCGACTTCGTCGCCAAGTCGGGCAGCGACGCTCACGTCATGGGCATGATGAGCACATCGGCCGGCGCCATCATGCAGCACCTGATGCCCAAGATGCCCTACGACCCCGCCAAGGACATCGCGCCCATCACCCTGATGGTCCGCGTGCAGGAAATTCTGGTGGTCAACAGCAAGCTCGGCATCGACGACTTCAAGGGCTTCGTCGCCGCGGCCAAAGCCAGGCCCGGCAAGCTGACCTGCGGCTCGGCCGGCACCGGCAGCATCACGCACCTCGCCATCGAGCTTTTGAAGCACGAGGCCAACATCGACATCCTGCACGTGCCCTATCGCGGTGCCGCGCCCGCGACCAACGATCTGCTCGCCGGTACGGTCGACTCGACGCTGCTCGACGTTGCGGTTTCGCTGGCGCATATCCGCGCGGGTTCCCTGAAGGCGTTGGCCGTGACATCCGACACGCGCTCGCCCCTCCTTCCTGACGTACCGACCATGCGCGAGTTGGGTCTGCCCAAGGTCAATTCCGACAATTGGTATGCGCTGATCTCGCCCGGCGCGGCGCTGCTGGCCGCGCGCCAGAAGATCTACGAAGCCGCTGTGGCGACGCTGCGCAGCAAGGAAATCGTCGACGCCTATGCCGCCGTGGGCGGCGTTGCTGTCGGCAACACGCCCGAGGAGCTCGCCACCTTCCTGCGCGGCGAGAGTGCCAAGTGGGCCGAGGTCGTCAAGTTCGCCAACGTCAAGCTCGAGTAGCAAATGTCCCTACCGATCGAGCGCGGCCTGGCGAAGACCTTCGCCGGGCACATCCATTGGCGGGCCTGCGGTCAAGGTCCGGCCGTCATGATCAGCCACATCAACCAACAAAGCTCGGCGCTGATGATCGAGCTCCTGCAGGCGCTCGGCACGCACTTCCGCGCTGTCGCCACCGATTATCCGAGCCACGGAAATTCCGACCATATCGACTGGCAGCCCGCCATCGAGGACTATGCGCGCTGCGTGGTCGAAGTGATGGACACACTCAAGGTCGAGCGTGCCTTCGCCATGGGCGAAGCCGTGGGTGCCGCGGTATCGATCGCGCTGGGATCGCGCTGGCCGCAGCGCATCGACAAGGTCGTGGCAATCAACACGCCCTATTTCAGCGACGCCGAGACGGCGCGCACCGACATCGCCGACATCGCCAAGGTCCGGCCGAGCGACGCCTCAGGTTTCCCCGCGCCACGCAGCATCGAGTTCCTGCTCAAGAACGATCCCGAGCATGCGCCGATGCAGCCCAGCCAATCCTGGATGGACCGCATCAACACCGCGCAATTCGAGATCGGCCGCGACCGCTGGCAGGCGATGGGCGCGCTGGCGAAATTCGACACGTTGGGCGGCCTGGCAGCGCTCGAGTGTCCCGTGCTGATGGTCTATGGCGAGCGCTTCATCTACGGCAAGCACCGCGCGCTGCTGCAATCGAAGTGCCCGCAGGCTCGCGTCGAGATCATCGCCAACGGCCGCTTCTGCATGACCTGGGAGCGCGCAACCGACATCGCGGGCCATGCTCGCGCCTTCCTGCTGTGAGAGGATAGAAAATGCTCGACTCAGAAGCCCGCCTGCTGCTCGATCTGATGGACAAGGCCGTCCAGGACGGGCGGCCGAAGCTGAGTTCGCTGCCTCATAAGGTCGGCCGGCAGGCGGTTGACAAGATGTCGGAGGACAGCGAGGCCGAGCCGCCCGAAGTCGGCGACGTGGCCGACGGCGCTTTCGCCGGCCCCGGCGGCGAGATCCGCTTCCGCTGCTACCGTCCGCTCGGCAGCGCCGCCGGACCGTTGGCGACGCTGATCTACTATCACGGCGGCGGCTTCGTGATCGGCAGCATCGAAACGCACGATTCGACCTGCCGGCGGCTGGCCAACAAGAGCCGCTGCCAGGTGATCTCGATCGACTATCGGCTGGCGCCCGAACATCCCTTCCCGGCCGCGACCGACGATGGCGTCGCCGCCTTCCGTCACATCCGCGACAACGCTTCGTCGTTCGAGGTCGATGCCGCGCGCATCGCCGTGGGCGGCGATTCGGCGGGCGGCAACATCGCGGCGGTGGTCTGCCAGGCGTGCCGCGACAAGGGAGAGAAGACGCCGGCCTTCCAGATGCTGATCTACCCCGCGACCGACTCGAGCCGGGAGAGCGGCTCGCGCAAGGAATTCGCCGACGGCTACTTCCTCACCAAGGAGTTGATGGACTGGTTCTCGAAGGCCTACGTGCCGGCCGGCGTCGACCTGGCCGACCTCCGCCTGTCGCCGCTGCTGGCCAAGGATTTGGCCGGACTGCCGCCTGCCTTCGTGCTGACCGCCGGCTACGACCCGCTGCGCGACGAAGGCCGCGCTTACGTCAATCGCCTGATCGATGCCGGCATCAAGACGACCTATGTGAACTACCCCGGCACCATCCACGGCTTCTTTTCGCTCACCCGCTTCCTGCGCCAGGGGCTGAAGGCAAACGACGAGGCGGCCGCCGTCCTGGCGGCGCAGTTTGGGACCTAACGAAAACGTCCAAAGTGTCCAAACCGGTTTGGACGCCTCCGATGCCAATGGCACAAGGGTTTTAGGCGAATCGTCCAGAATCCCGCCACACCCCCAACGCAACAAAGTTTCAAGCCGCTGGACGCCCTAAGGCCGCAGCCGGACGAAGCCGATGGGGGCGGCAAAGCCCTTGAGCGCGACCGTTTCTTCGCGGGAAGGCACACCGGCCAGCAGCGGCTTCACCGCCGGATCGTCGGCCACGGCGCGGCTCAGCACGATGTCGCCGCCCTCGCTCTCGCCCTGCAGGCGGGCGGCCATGTTCACGGTCGAGCCGAAATAATCGAGCCGGTCGTTGAGGTTGACCATGACGCTGGCGCCGCAATGGACGCCGAGCTTGATGGCGAGATGGCGGTCGGTGCCCTCGCCGCCATGGGTGCGGTTGAAGTCGGCGATGCGCGCCTGCGTGGCAAGGGCTGCCTTCACGGCGTGAGCGGGATCGCCGAACGAGGCCATGACGGCATCGCCGATGGTCTTGACCACCGCGCCGTCGTGGTCGCGCACAATGCCGGCCAGGAAAGCGAAGTGTTCGCGCACGATGTTGTAGGCCACGGCATCGCCGACGCGTTCGTAGAGCGCCGTCGAGCCGCGCAGGTCGGAGAACAGCAGCGCCACCTGGCCGACCGCGGCTTCATCGCCCGGTCGGAGCGTCGCCTCGGCGAACAGGTCGCGAAAGACTTGTAGCGAGATCACCTCCGGTGCCGTCAGCGCATCGCGTGTCCAGGTGCGATCCTCGACCAGCGCCGCCAATTCGAAGCTCGCCTCGTTGACGAACTCGATCGTGCCCGCCGCACCGGCCGACAGCGCCTCGACGCCCGCGGCGGTGATCCGCAACCCGGGGAAGCCGCCGCCATCATGTTCAACGTCGACAGAGGCGCCGGGATGAAGCGTGCGCAGGCGGTAGTGGCCCGCCGGCAAGTCGAGCGAGACGGTGCGACGCTCGCCCGGCTCCAGCAGGAGCTGCACCGGCACATGAGGCGTGGCCATCGGGCCGCTCAGGCAAAAGCCGCCCGCCATCAGCGGCCGGATCGCCGGCGCCGGCGCGAAGGCGAGCTCGACGTTGCGCTCGAAGTCGCGGTCGTAGTCGATGTTGCACGACGGACAATGCGCGCCGCGCGGCAGTTCGCTCAACGCCGAGGTGGTGAGCTTGGCGCCACGACAGTTGGTGCACAGCAGGTCCCACTTCATGGTGAGCAGGCCCGCGCGGACGCCGGCGAGACAGGCCTCGACCGCCGGCCGCTGCTCGACGCCGAATTCCCGCGCCAACAACTTGGGTTTGAGATGCGCCAGATCGGCCGCCATGCCGGTCAGCACATAGTCGGTCAACCGCCGGCCGAGCCCGTTGCCGTAGGGGCTACGGTCGATCGCCTCGGCAAGTGCGGCTGCGCGCGCGCGCCCCCCCTCGGGCAATTCGGGCGGCGGCAAGTCGAACACCGTCGGCCGCTCGCCTTTGACGAAGGCCACCGCCTCGAGCACGCGTTTGCCCACCGCGCCGCCCGCCTGCTCGGCCAGCCGCTTGCCGAACAGGCGGCCGACGAAGGTGAGCGGCTCCCATTCCAGCGCGTAGCTCACCTTACTGCCGTCACCCTCGGGCTCGATGTCGAACACCGGCCCGAAGCGGCGGAACGGCCCCTTGGTGAAGACGCGCGACTGGCGGAAGTGGCGGCCGTGGATCCACTCGTAGGGCTTCTCCTCCCAGGCGAGCGTGAAGCCCGCTGCCTTGCCGTGGCCGCGACGCAGAACGGTGCCGTTGGCCTGCGGCGTCTCCTCCAGCGCATAGGGCGGCAGGCCCATCGCCTCGTTGAAGCGATTGGTGTCGGCCAGCACGGGCCACAGCCGCTCGGGCGGGAGATTGAAGTGCCAAGTCCAGGTGCGGCGCATGGAGGTTGTACTGTAGCACCCGGGGTGGCGGATGACTGGCGGGGATCACAGGGTGGTGAGCGAGACCCTTCCCAGCCGAACATGCCCGTCAGTTGGCGGGGCGTCGCGCCGTAGCGCGTCGCCGCGTCGACCTCAATGGTCGCGTGGCGTCGATGATCCAGGTGCCAGGGTCGCCTCAGGTAGCGGACGCCTGCTAGGATGCGCCGTGTCACGGGAGATGCCCAAGCCATGGTAAAGACGGTGCTATACGCGGAGAAGCTGTACGACAACGATAAGGTCGAGCGCGACGTGTTCGGACCCGACGTGCGCGTCGTGTGGCGCAACGTCGGCAACCTGTCGCAGCTCGAGGAGCGCGACTGCGCCGAGATTGACGGCCTGATGGTGCTGCGGCACGCGGTGACCGCCGAACACCTCGCCAAGTTCCCCAAACTCGCCTGCGTCGTGCGCATGGGTGTCGGCTACGACAAGATCGATCGCAAGGCCGCCGCCGCGCGCAAGGTGATGGTGTGCAATGTGCCGGACTACGGCACCACCGAGGTGGCCGACCACGCGTTGGCGCTTGCCTTGTCGCTCCGCCGCGGCATCGCGCTCCACCTCGAGGCGCAGCGGCGGCCGCAGCCCGCACCGTGGAGCTATGCGCGCGACCCGCTGCTCCGGCGCAACGGCGTGCAGACCTTCGGCATCGTCGGCTTGGGCCGCATCGGCACGGCGGCGGCGCTCAGGGCCAAGGCTTTTCAGTTCCGCGTCGTCGCCTACGACCCGTACATGCCGAACGGCACCGAACTCGGCGTCGGCGTCGAGCGCGTGCGCTCGCTCGAGGCACTGATGGAGCAGACCGACACGCTGTCGATCCATGCGCCGCTGACGCCGGAGACACGCGGCATGATCTCGCGACCCATGCTGGAGCGCATGCCGAAGGGAGGCGTGGTGATCAGCACGGCGCGCGGGCCGATCGTCGATGTCGATGCGCTCGCCGACCTCTTGAAACGCGGGCATCTCGCCGGCGTCGGGCTCGACGTGCTTCCCGTAGAGCCGCCGGTCGAACCCATTCCCGAGCTCCTGCGCGCCTACCGCGCGCGCGAACCGTGGTGCGAGGGGCGTCTGATCATCACGCCGCACTCCGCCTTCTTCACGCCCGAGGCCTGGGACGACATCAGGCTCAAGTCGGCGGAAACCATGCGCGCGGCGCTGGTCGAATCGCGGCCGCAGAACGTCATCACGCCGGAGATGTTCTGATGGCCCTGGCACCCTTGATTCAAAGGGCCACTTGAGTTTGATAGAGAACAATCCGTTCGTGGGATCGATGAACAACACTGGAGGGACAACCATGCGACCGAACAAAATCAAGCAGAAGTGGCGCGCCGGGCAATGCGTATCGCTGGGCTGGCTCTCCGTCTCCCACGGCTTCACCGCAGAGGTCATGGCGCGTCAGGGCTTCGATGCCCTGTGCGTCGACCTGCAGCACGGCACTGCCGAAATGAAGGACGTCGCGCCGATGCTGCAGGCGATTTCGCAGACCGACACGGTCCCGGTCGTGCGCGTCGCCTGGAACGAGCCGGCGACCATCATGAAGGCCCTCGACCTCGGCGCCTACGGCATCATCGTGCCGCTGGTGAATACCGCCAAGGAAGCCGCGATGGCGGTGGCGGCGTGCCGCTATCCGCCTGTCGGCATGCGCTCGTCCGGGCCCGTGCGCGCCGTGCACTACGGCGGCGCCGACTACGTGGCCCATGCCAACGACGAGATCGTCGTCATGGCCATGATCGAGACGAAGGAGGGCCTCGCCAACCTCGAAGCCATCTGCGCCACGCCCGGCCTCGACGCCGTCTACATCGGGCCGGCCGACCTGTCGTTCGCCTTGGGGCTGGCCCCGCGCGGCGATAACCCGGATCCGCTCCATCTCGCCACCTGCGACAAGATCCTGGCGGCGGCGCACAAGGCCGGCATCAAGTGCGTCATGCACTGCGCAGGTGCTGCGTTCGCGGCGGGCGCGGTGAAGCGCGGCTTCGATATGGTGATGCTGACGTCCGATCTGTCGTGCATGGTCGCCGGCGCGCGGATGCAGCTCGATGAGCTCAAGGCCAAGACGGCCTGAGGCGGGCGAGGGCCGCCAGCAAAAACCTGCTACATTCCCGGTACGAAGAGTGTCGGGGGGTGCAATGGGCAAGACGTTCAAGATGCGCCTGGTGGCGTTCCTCAAGACCGGGCCGACTGCCCACCACCACGGCATGTGGCGGCATCCCGAGACCGACAACGATTTCCTCGACCCTGCCTGGTACGAGCATGTCGCGCGGGTGCTGGAGAAGGGCAGATTCGATTGCCTGTTCTTCGCCGACACTCTCGGCCTCTTCGACAACTACCGTGGCAACTTCGACGCCATTCTGCGCGGCGGCGGCCAGATGGGGTTTCTCGATCCGCTGCCGGTGCTGGCCGTGATGTCGCGCGTCACCCAGCACATCGGCCTCGGCGCCACCATGTCGACGACCTTTCACAATCCCTACCAGATCGCCCGCACGCTGGGCACGCTCGACGTGCTGAGCAAAGGCCGCATGGCGTGGAATGTCGTGTCCTCGATCAGCAACCTCGAGGCGCGCAACTTCGGCCAGGACGAGCTGCCACCGCGCAACGTGCGCTATGACCGCGCCGACGAGGTGATGGAGGCCTGCTTCAAGCTCTGGGAAAGCTGGGAGCCCGACGCGCTGATCGTCGACAAGGAAAGCGGCGTCTTCGCCGATCCTTCCAAGGTGCATTACGTCGATTACGTGGGCAAATGGATCAAGACGCGCGGGCCGCTCACCGTGCCGCGCAGTCCGCAGGGCCATCCCGTCATCATGCAGGCCGGCGCGTCGGATCGCGGCCGCGACTTTGCCGCGCGCTGGTCGGAAATGATCTTCACGCTGCAGCATTCCAAGGCCGACATGCAGACCTTCTACGCCGACATCAAGGGACGGGTGGCGAAGTTCGGCCGGCCGCTTGAGGATTGCTCCGTGCTGCCCTCGGTCGACCCGATCATCGGCGAGACCGAGTCGATCGCCCGCGAGAAGCAGGCCTATATCAACGAATTGGTCGATACCGAGGTGGCGCTGGCGCTCGTCTCGACGCATATCGGCGTCGATCTGTCGAAATATCCCCTCGACCAGCCATTGCAGAACATCGAGATCGAGCAGGGCGCTCGTGGCTCGTTCGAGGTCATCCTGCAGGGCACGAAAGCTCATGGCCTGACGCTCGGCGAGGCGGCCAAGCGATTTGCCACCAGCGAGCTGGCGCCGCAGATCGTCGGCACACCCAAGTCGGTAGCCGACCAGCTTCAGGACTATTTCGAATCGCGGGCCTGCGACGGTTTCATCCTGACGCCGACCGTCTTCCCCGGCACCTGGGAGCAATTTGCGCGCAGCGTCGTGCCGGAGCTGCAGAAGCGTGGGGTGTTCCGCACCGACTACACAGGCCGCACGCTACGCGAACACCTTCACGACTGACGCAGGAGATAACTCCTGCTACTCAAAGTTGGATCAGGAATAGCGCGGCGACGCCATCTCCCCTGACGTCACGGGCTCGGCGGACACAGCGCCTGCGCCACGGCGTCCTCGACCCTGTCGAGCCAGATGAACTCCAGCGCCTTGCGCACCTCCTCGGGAATCTCGTCGTAGTCGCGCTTGTTGCGCGCCGGCAGCATCACCCGCGTGATGCCGGCGGCGGCGGCGGCCACGACCTTCTCCTTGATGCCGCCCACCGGCAGGACCAGGCCGCGCAGGCTGATCTCGCCGGTCATGGCGGTGTCGTTGCGGACCGTGCGGCCCGTCAGCAGCGAGGCCAGCGCCATGTACATGGCGACGCCGGCACTCGGCCCGTCCTTGGGCGTCGCCCCGGCCGGCACATGGACGTGGATGTCGCTCTTCTCGATCGAGCCCGGCTCGATGCCGAGCGCCGCCAGGTCGCCCTTGATCAGGCTCAGCGCCGCCTGCACGCTCTCGCGCATGACCTCGCCGAGCTGGCCGGTCAGGATCAGCTTGCCGCCGCCCGGGCTCAGCGCCGCCTCGATGAACAGGATGTCGCCGCCGACCGGCGTCCAGGCGAGCCCCGTCGCCACGCCGGGCACGCTGGTGCGTTGCGCCACCTCGCTCTCGAAGCGCGGCGCGCCCAGGATCTTCTCCACTTCCGCCGAATCGATTGTGACTTTCGTCGCCGAGCCCTCGGCCACCTGCACGGCGACATGGCGCAGCGTCCGGCCGATCTCGCGCTCGAGGCTGCGCACGCCGGCCTCGCGCGTATAGCCCTCGATGATGCGCCGGAGCGCTGCATCCTCGATCTCGACCTGCTCGGGCTTCAGCCCATTGGCCTCGAGCTGGCGGCGCACCAGGTAGCGCCGGGAGATCTCGAGCTTCTCGCCCGCAGTGTAGCCCGAGAGCGCGATGATCTCCATGCGGTCGCGCAGCGGGCCCGGCACGGTGTCGAGCATGTTGGCCGTCGTGATGAAGACGACGCGGCTGAGGTCAAACGGCACGTCGAGATAGTTGTCGCGGAAGGTGCCGTTCTGCTCGGGGTCGAGCACTTCGAGCATGGCCGACGACGGATCGCCGTGGATACCGGTACCCATCTTGTCGATCTCGTCGAGCATCATCACGCAGTCGCGCGCGCCCGCCTTGCGGATCGCCTGGA
>PLYQ01000283.1 GCA_003153415.1 Rhodospirillales bacterium
TACCGCTATTTCCCCGATCCCGACCTCTTGCCGCTAGTGCTGAAGCAGGCCGACGTCGACAGGATCAAGGCCAGCCTGCCCGAACTGCCCGACGCCAAGAAGGCGCGCTTCATCAGGGAGTATGGCCTGTCGCCCTACGACGCGGGCGTGCTGGTGGCCGAGCAGGAGACGGCGCTGTTCTTCGAGACCGTCGCCAAGGGCCGCGACGCCAAGCAGGCCGTCAACCTGGTGACCGGCGATTTCTTCGCCATGCTCAACCGCCGCGGCGCCACGATCTCGGACTCGCCGATCAGCGCGGCGAACCTCGGAAGGCTCCTGGACCTGCAGGCCGACGGCACGATCTCCGGCCGCATCGCCAAGGATCTGTTCGTCGCCATGGAAGAGACCGGCAAGGACCCGGCCGTGCTGGTGGAAGAGCGCGGACTGAAGCAGGTCACCGATACCGGGGCCATCGAAGCGGCGATCAAGGCGGTGATCGAGGCCAACCCCGACAAGGTTGCGGCCTACAAGGCCAAGCCCACGCTATTCGGCTGGTTCGTCGGCCAGGTCATGAAGTCGACCGGCGGCAAGGCCAACCCCAAGGCGGTCAACGACGCGCTCAAGAAGATGCTCGACGCCTGATCAACTGATCCCTAGGGATCGGCGTAGTGCAGCAGGTGCAAGGTGCCTTGCGTGGCCGACCACACCAGCGCGGCGACTTGACCGTCCGGCGCCAGCGCGATTTCGCTCACTTCGACGGCTGCGCTCTTCCAGCGGATGACGCCTTTGGCGTCGGCCCGAACGACGAACTGCGGCGCGTCGGCGTCGTATCTCTGGGCAACGATCGCCACGAAGCCGTCGCCGTCCGGGATCATCCGTCGCGTCCAGGCGAATGGCCACGCAGCGCGGCTGACGACGTGGCCGACATCGTCGAGATGGACGAGCGAGGCGCGCGGCTTGGGCGCGTCGTCAACGAAAACGAACAGGCTGCCGTTGCGCAGAACCGTGACGGCATATCCGTACCTCTCGGGCAGGCGCATGCGGGAAGCCGCGCTGCCATCGGCGGCATAGTGGTGGATGTACCAATCGAGCGGTCCGACGTCGCCGGGCCGCATCTCCTGGACCAAGGCTATCGTCGTGCCGTCGGGCCGCACGGCGACGGCGCCGACCCGCTCGGGAAAGCCGCGGCCGGGTCCGGCTTGCCAAAGGCGCACGCCGTCGAGACTCAACTTGCCGAGCCACCAGCCGTAAGGACCGGATCCGAAGCCGCCGGCCAGCAGCAGCGCGTTGTCGGGCGTCGGCAGATAGGCCTCGAGCTCGTAGTGGGACGGCGGTGCGTTCGGATCGGCGCTCGGTGGTCGGGGCGGTCCGACGGCGGCTTCCTTTTTGAGCTGGCCGCCGGGCGCCAGACGGAACAGCGTGGCGGCAGCGTTCGGTCCGGTCGCCGGCGGTGCCGGAAGGTTGCCGCCGCTGATGAACACTGCGATGTCGCCCGACCGGATCGGCGCGACGCCCATCGCCGCGACGTCGAACCCGTTGGGGCCGATCGTTCGTCGCACGGGCAGGACGGTCTTGAACTTCACCGCGCCGTCGGGATTGAGGGCCACGAGCGAGATTCGCGCCGCGGCGGCGGGCTGGAACGGATCGCCCGCAGGCTTGTATTCGTGCAGGACGATATAGTGCGTGCCCGCACTATCGACCGCCAGCCGGCCGGGCGGGGCATCGCCGTTCAAGCCAAAGCCGTCGACCGGTGTGAGGTCGACATCTCGGGTGACGCGCGGCGCCGGCTGGGCTCCAGCCGTTGCGCTCGCCGCCAGAAGCACCAAGACAAGGCCAATGCGGATCATCACCCGATCATATGTGCTAGTCTCGCGGTATTGAAGCGGGAGCGCGCATGACGGCCAAATTATTCGCCATGACCTGTGGCTACGTGAACGGACCGTTCGACGCTCTGATGGAAGGCGGCGAAGGGCGGATCGACCTGCCCATTCCGTCGTTCCTGATCGAGCACCCCAAGGGCCGTGCGCTCTACGATACTGGCATGCATCCGGAGCTGCGCACCAACGCCAAGGGACGGCTGAGCGAGCGGCTGATCCGCATGTTCGACTTCTCCCGGTTCGGACCGAAGGACGACATCAAGTCGAAGCTGGAATCAATCGATCGCGATCCGGGCAAGATCGATTTCATCATCTCCTCGCACCTGCATTTCGACCATGCCGGCGGCAACGAGTTCGTGCCCAACGCCACGGTGATTGTGCAGCGCCGCGAATGGGAAGTCGGCATGGCGCCGGAGAGCGAAGCCAAGTTCGGCTTCTACAAGGCCGACTACGACAAGGGTCACAAGGTGAAGCAGGTCGACGGCGAGCACGACGTGTTCGGCGACGGTAGCGTCGTCTGCATTCCGACCTACGGCCACACGCCCGGACATCAGTCGCTCAAGGTGCGCACCGAGCAGGGCGAGATCGTGCTGACCGGCGACGCCTGTTACTTCTGCCGCACCCTGAAGGAACGCCGCCTGCCGTCACGCGTGTTCGACCGCGAGCAGATGCTGGCATCACTCGATCGGCTCGAAGCCCTGGAGAAGGGCGGCGCCAAGCTGATCTTCGGTCACGACCCGGAGTTCTGGAAGAGCGTGCCGCAGGGGCCACAGCCGCTTTTCTAGCCCTTGTTCTAGTTCTGCGGCATGAACTCGATCATAAGCCCGCCCGACTGCTCGGGGGCGACCAGGACGCGGTCGCCTTCGGTGAGGGCGAACGCCACGTTGTTGGCCCGCAGCAGCCCCTGCAGGGGCCGCGAGCGCTCGACGGCCACGGCGATACCGACCACTGCCGGCTTGTCTTCCGGTGCCATGGCCTCGATCGCCTTGTATTCGAGCTGGTAGGCGAGCGGTGACCAGATCAGCGTTTCGACCGCGCCTGTTTTGACCAGCACGCAGCCGTCGAAAATCTCCTCGGTCGTGGCACCCCACGCCTCCTTCAAGGCCTTGGCCGTCGATTTGGGTTCGTCGGCGATGACATGGACGCAGAGCAAGGCGAGCGCGCCGTTGGGATGGACGATCCATTCGGGTTCCATGAAGGCGTCGGGCGTCTCGTGCCGAACGGGAAACCACGGCACCGGGCCGCCGCTCGCCTCGCCAATCACGACGCCGGCATCGACCTCGAAGCCGTCTTCGGTTTCCCAGGCGTGGGTGCGTTCCTCGCCCTCGAGTTCGGCGACGTTGAGCGCCAGCGACATGCGGGTGGCTTCGCCCTCCAGCAGCTCGATGTAGTTGGGGATGTCGTCGCTGCCGGGCTGGAAGCAGATGCAGCGCGGCTCGACACCTTCGGGCGTCAGGTTGAAGCCGAGCTGCCCCAGTTTGGTCGCCGTGTCGGAAAGGTCTCCCAGGGTGGCGGAGACGTGGTCGATGTCGCGGGCCGAAATTTTCATGTCCGGTCATACAGGCTTAACCGCCTCACGCTCAAGTGCGATGCTTTGGCGCCGGCGGCGTGCTAATTGCCCGCCATCCACGGTCTCTTTGGGAGGAATGCATGTCCAAGATGACACTTCACGGCATTTGGCTGAGCGGCCCGACCTACAAGGCAGGGCTCGCTTTGTCCCTGCTCGGTCAGCCTTTCGCCTACAAGCATGTCGATTTGCGGGCCGGCGCGCACAAGCAGCCGGCATATCTTGCGGTGAATCGCTACGGCCAGGTGCCGGCGCTCGAAGACGGCGACCTCAAGCTCTGCCAGTCGGGCGCGATCCTGCTCTATCTCGCCGACAAGTTTGGCAAAATGGGCGGCAAGACGGCCGAGGAGAAGGCGCGGGTCCGCGAATGGCTGTTCTGGGAGTTCGACAAGCTGGCGTCCAACGTCTACCGCCCGCGCGCCATCAAGCGCGGCTTCCTGAAGGCCGAGGACAGCGTCTATACGATGCACAGCACCATGGCGAACGACGCCCTGAAGGTGCTCGACGGGGCGCTCGCCAAGTCGCACTTCCTGGTCGGCAACGAGGTCACCATGGCCGACGTCGCGGTCTACGGCGACGTCGCCTATGCCGACGAAGCAGCCATCGATCTCGGACCCTACCCGAACGTCAAGGCGTGGATGGGGCGGGTCGAGAAGCTGCCGGGCTTCAAGAAGTACGAGGATGTCCTGCCCAAGCAGGACGCCGCCTAGCGCCTCGGAGGGATCAGGCTTCCAGCGTCTTTTTCATGATGCCGGTCGCCTGATCCATCATGCCGCCGATCGCCGGCGCCAACTCGTCGGGCAGGAGATCGATCGTCCAGACGAGGCGGCTCCTGTCCTTGCCCTCGGGCACGATCTGTACGACCGCGTTGTAGTGCGAGGCGCGGCCTTCGACGACGGAATAGACCAGCCGGTAGCTCTCATCGTCGGTCGTGACCAGCCGCTCGCGCGCCACCAGGCCGTTGAAGAAGGTGACGATGCGGTCGCCCTTGTCCATTTCGAGTGAAGTCAGGAAGCCCGGCGCCATGCGGACGTGGACCTGGCCGAACTCGCGGATCGCGGGCCAGACTTTTTCGGCCGGTGCCTCCAGGGGAATCTCACGACGTAGCGTTGCGATCGGTTGCACTCCTTGATTGGGTGGGTCATCTAGTCCGTCCCGCCGGCGAGGGGCTGGCGGTTTTCGGACGCGGTCGTTTCATGGACAAGCCCAAGACGCCTGCCGTTGCCGCCTTTTGGCAGGAGTTCCGCCGCGTCCGCGGCGTGCCCGAGCAGGACTACGACGTCTGTCGCATGGGCGACGGTCCTGAGATTGCCGACGAGTTGCTGGCACTGATCCTCGCCGGACCCAAGCGCGCCGCGGCTTGCCTGCTGCGTGATGTCGAGCAGGGTGGCGAGATGCTGGGGCGTGTCGGCGGCCATGTCGTGGTGCTCGATGGCCGGGACCGGCCACGCGCCGTATGGCGGACGAAGACGGTGGACGTGAAGCCACTCAACCAAGTCGATGACGGGTTCGCCTGGGATGAAGGCGAGGGCGAGCGCACGCGCGAGGATTGGCTCACCGGACACAAGCGATACTTCGAGCGCCGCGCCAGGACGGAAGGCTTCACCTTCGACGATTCGATGCCCGCCGTGTTCGAGCGTTTCACGCTGGTCTGGCCGGTCGGATACGCCGACCCGGAATAGCCGAAACGCCTCGCGCGGGCGGTTGCGTTTTGCTTTGATGCGATCAACGAACGAGGAGGAGACATGACGAAGTTCCGTTCCGCGGCTCTTGGTGCGCTGGCGCTCGCGATAGCGCTGCCGGCTGCCGCGCAAGGGATTCCCAAGGCGCAGTCGCCGGAGGAGGTTGGTTTCCTGTCGGCTCGGCTGAAGAGGCTTTCCGACCGCATCAACGAGGGCGTGAAGAACAACGAACTGCCAGGCGCGGTCGTGCTGATCGCGCGCAACGGCAAGATCGTGATGTTCGAGTCGTTCGGCTTCCGTGACAAGGAAGCCAAGGCGCCGATGACCAACGACACGATCTTCCGCATCGCCTCGATGACCAAGCCGATCGTCTCGGTCGCCGCCATGATGCTGATGGAGGAGGGCAAGCTCTCGCTCGCCGACCCGGTGTCGAAATACATTCCGGCGTTCGCCGAGACCCAGGTCGCGGTCGAGCGCAAGAACGCCGACGGCACGGTCGAGCTGGGTCAGGAGCCGCAGGCCCGGCCGATGACCGTCCAGGACCTGATGCGCCACACCTCGGGCCTGACCTACGGCGCGGCCGGCCTCAACAAGGTCAAGCAATCTTACCGCGACATGAAGGTCATGGTGCCCGACCAGACCAACGCCCAGATGGTGGAGAAGCTTTCCAAGCTGGCGCTACTCTACCAGCCGGGCACGACCTGGGAATATTCCATGTCGACCGACGTGCTGGGCCGCGTCGTCGAAGTTGCCTCGGGCATGACCCTCGACAAGTTTATCGAGGAACGAATCACCAAGCCTCTGAAGATGGGCGACACCGGCTTCGAGGTCGCGGCCGACAAGAAGGACCGCGGCGCTCACCCACAGAAGGAAGGACCGAAGAATGAGACGCCATTGATTCCCGACGTCACCTTCAAGTCGACCTGGAAATCGGGCGGCGGCGGCATGGTGTCGACGGCGGCCGACTATGCGCGCTTCCTGCAGATGTTCGCCAACGGCGGGCAGCTCGACGGCGTGCGGCTGATCTCGCGCAAGACCATCGACCTGATGACGGCCGATCACCTGCCGCCCGACATCAAGATGGGCGCCGACATGTGGCGCTTCGAGGCGCTCGAGCCCAGTGCCCGCATGGGCCAGGGCTTCGGGCTGGGCTTCGCCGTGCGCAACGATCAGGGCCGCAATCCGCTGCCCGGCTCACCGAACGACTATTATTGGGGCGGTGCCTACGGCACGTATTTCTGGCACGACCCACGCGAGCGCCTGTACGTCGTCTTCATGATGCAGTCGCAGACCGCGCGCCTGCCGTACCGCTACCTGATGCGCGATCTCGTCTACCAGGCGCTGGTGAACTAGCGCTTCAGCCGCAGCTTGCCGAGAAAGTCACGCTTGCCGAGCGGCACGCCCTTGGTACGCAGGATGTCGTACGCCGTCGTCGCGTGAAAATAGAAATTCGGCAGCGAGAACGATTGAAGGAAGCTCTCGGCCGTGAACGGCATCTTGGTGTCGCGGATCTGGAAGACCATGTCCTTGCCTTCGAACCCGTTCACCTCGGCGGGCGTGAGCTGCTGCAGGGCCTCGCGCGCATCCGTCACGGCCTTCTGGAGGCCGACATAGTCGAGTGGCGGCAACTGGGCGGGCGGTGCGAACAGACCGGCTTTCACGCCGCGCATGGCGCCAATGGAATGAGCCGTGACTGCCAGCACCTGGAAGCGGAACGGCAGCATGTCGGGAAACAGGCGCGTCTCGACGATCTCATTGGGATCGATGTTCTTTTCCTTGAGGTGAGCGAGGCCGCGGGCCAGGAAGCCCTCCACGCCGCCCAAGGTCTGCAGGAAATTGACGACGCTCAGATCGTAAAGTGAAACAGCCATGGTTCGTGCCTCCCCGTTTGGACCATTCTAGTCTAGTCTCTGCGCCAATTCATATCCTCCCAGGAGTCACCTCATGATCGACCTTCACTACTGGCCGACCCCGAATGGCTGGAAGATCTCCATCATGCTCGAAGAATGCGGGCTGCCCTACAAGCTGGTGCCGGTCAACATCGGCACGGGCGAGCAGTTCAAGCCCGAGTTCCTCAAGATCAGCCCGAACAACCGCATGCCGGCGATCGTCGATCACGATCCGCCGGGCGGCGGTGCGCCGATCGCGGTGTTCGAGTCGGGCGCGATCCTGCAGTACCTTGCCGAAAAGACCGGCAAGTTCCTGCCCAAGGACCTGCGCGGCAAGTACGAGGTGCTGCAGTGGGTCAACTGGCAGATGGGTGGCCTCGGCCCGATGGCGGGACAGGCCAACCACTTCAACATGTACGCCCCGCAGTTCAATCCACCCGAAGCTCTCACCTACGGCCAGGCGCGCTACAGCAACGAGGTCAATCGCCTGTTCGGCGTGCTCAACAAGCGGCTGGCCGACCGGCCGTTCGTGGCCGGCGACTATTCCATCGCCGACATGATGATCTGGCCGTGGGTCGTGGGCTTCAAGAACTTCGGGCAGAAGCTTGAGGATTTCCCGGTTCTCCAGAAGTGGTTCGAGGAGGCGGTTGGCAAGCGGCCGGCGGTGGTGAAGGGCAAGGCGGCTGGCGCCGAGCTGCGCAAGACGCCGGGCATCAATACCGAGGAACAGCGCAAGATCCTGTTCGGCCAGACGGCGTCTGTCGTCCGTTAGAACCTCTTCGTCCGAAGACGGGGGGATGCAGCACATTGCACCGATATAATCTGGTGCTTCCGGACCGCCCTTGACGCTCAGGCGACGGACAACCACGTTGACGGGGCTCATGTGGAGCGGGAGGCACTGTCATGCAGCCAGAAGAACGCGACCTGATCGCCGGCCTATTCGGCCGTCTAAAAGCCTTCGAAGACCAGCCGCGCGACCCTGAGGCGGAACGGCTGATCGGCACGCTCGGCTCCGCCCAGCCTGCCGCAGGCTACCTGCTGGTGCAAACCGTGCTGGTGCAGGAGCAGGCCTTGAAGGCCGCGCAGGAGCGCATCGCCGAGCTCGAAGCCAGGGCGGGCGCGGCGCTTGCGCCGGCCTCGGGCTTCCTGTCGAGCGCGCCCAAGATTTCGCCCTGGGGCTCGGCACCGGCGGCTTCGCCGACACGTTCGCCGCTGCAGGCGGCCGTTGCGTCGGCCCCGGCCGCTGCGCCGCCAGCCGCTCCGGCGGGCGGCGGTTTCATGCGTCAGGCGCTGACCACCGCGGCCGGCGTCGCCGGCGGCGCGCTGCTGTTCGAGGGCATCCGCAGCATGATGGGCGGCCATAGCGCCGGACCGCTCGGCGGCTCGCAGGCGATACTCGATCCCGTGCCGCCGCCATCGACGTCGTCCGATCCCGACCGCCTGCGTCCGGCCGATCTCGCCCAGGACGACGGCGCAGCCGATGACTACGATGTGGCGTCCGACGATTCCGGCTCAGGCGGCTTCGATTCGGAAGACGTGTAATTTTTCGCGAGGGGACGAAACGCACAATGATCGAACTTCATACGTGGGGCACACCGAACGGCCGCAAGGTCTCCGTCATGCTCGAGGAATGCGGCCTGCCCTACAGCGTGCACAAGATCGACATTTCCAAGGGTGAGCAGTTCAAGCCCGAGTTCCTCAAGATCAGCCCGAACAACCGCATTCCGGCGATCGTCGATCCCGACGGTCCGGGCGGCAGGCCGATCAGCCTGTTCGAATCGGGCGCGATCCTGATCTATCTCGCCGACAAGACCGGCAAATTCCTGTCGAAGGAGCCTGTCCAGAAGTACAAGACCCTCGAATGGCTGATGTGGCAGATGGGCGGTGTCGGCCCGATGTTCGGCCAGGCGCACCACTTCCTCCGTGCTGCCCCGGCCAAGATCGAATATGGCATCAAGCGCTATGTCGACGAGGCCAAGCGGCTCTACGGCGTGCTCGACAAACAGCTTGCCTCTAATGCCTTCACCTCAGGCGCCGACTACACCATCGCCGACATGGCGATCTTTCCCTGGGCGGCGCGCCACGAATGGCACACCGTCAACCTGGCCGACTTCCCCAACGTCAAACGCTGGTTCGACATCATCAACGCCCGCCCGGCGGTGACTAAGGGCATGGCCGTTCCGTATCTGAACTAGCGCATGAAGAAGCTTGTCCTGGCGACGGCGCTTGCGTTCGCGCTCTCCGCCTGTGCTCCGCCGCCGCCGCCGCAAATGGCGGCGGCCTGTCCTGCGCTGCTCAAGTCAGCCCTGCAGTTCAACCTCTATTTCGGCCGCGAGACCGCCGACGGCAGGCAGGTGAGCGAGGTGGAGTGGGTGAAGTTCCTGGCCGACGAGGTGACGCCGCGCTTTCCCGATGGGCTGAGCGTGATCGACGTCGCCGGCCAGTCGCGCGAATCCTCTGGCCGCATGGCGCGCGAGAAGACCAAGCTTCTGGTCGTCGTTGTGTTCGATGCGCCGGCCCATCTGCCGAAGGTCCAGGCGGTGGTCGATGCCTACAACAAGCGTTACGGCCAGCACGGCGTCTTCCGCACCGAGCACTCCGTGTGCGCCGGCGTCTAGCCGACTTGCTGCGCGAATAATCCCAGTGCGATCGCCGAGCCCAGCGCCCACAGTGGATTGCGTTCGGTAACGACGACGAAAAGCGTTGCGCCCACCGTGATGGCAACGCTCAACACAGTGGTGTTGAGCGAGCCCGCCATCACCGCGCCGCTGGCCAGAATCATGCCGATGGCAAGCGGCACCAGCCCCTCCTTGACGATGGCGAGCCAGGGCGACTGGCCGGCGCGCCGCATCAGGCGGCTCGCCGTGAAGGCGAGCAGGCAGGGCGGCACGGTCATGGCCAGCGTCGCCACCACCAGGCCGGCAAGGCCCGCGACCTGCCAGCCGATCAGGCTCACGATCATCACGTTGGGGCCGGGCGCGAGCTGGGCCAGTGCGAAGAGGTTGACGAAAGTCGCTGCATCCATCCAGTGCCAGACGTCGACGGCTTGACGATGCATCTCGGGTATTACGGCGTTAGTGCCGCCGAACTGCAACAGCGACAGCCAGGAGAAGGTGGTCGCGAGTTCGCGCAGCATTTCGTTCATTGCCGCCGCTCCCACCATACGGCCGCGATGCTGATGGGCCCGAGGATCGCGATGGCGAGCGCCATCGGCACCTTCAGCAGGCCGACCGACACGAAAGCGGCAAGCCCTACGACGACGGCCCGGGCGTTGGGCTTGATCTTCCACGCCATCTTGAGCGCGGTGCCGATCACAAGGCCGGCCGCCGCCGCCGCGCCGGCCGTGATGGCTGCGCCGACGCTCGGCATGCTCGAGATACGGTCATAGATCACGGCAATGCCGATCAGCACTGTGATCGGTATACAGAGCAGCGCCAGCACGGCGATCGCAGCACCTGCGGAGCCCTGGAAGCGGTCGCCGATGATGATCGCCGAATTGACGGTGTTGGCGCCGGGCAGCACCTGGCCGATGCCGAGCACCGATGCGTAATCGCGTTCACTGAACCACCGCCGCTCCGCCACGATGACATGTCGCGCCCACGGCGCTACGCCGCCGAAGCCTAGCAGGCCGATCTTGGCGAAGCCGAGGAACAGCTCGGTCCGGCTGATTTCCATTAATATTGACCCACCTCAGATCGGTCGCACCATCGCCGGCACGAGCTGCTTCAGGGAGGGTGCGCCGACCTGCATCATCACGGCACGTAGTTCGCCGTGCAGGATTCCCAGCGCTCGCTCGACGCCGGCTTGGCCGAAAGCGCCGAGACCCCAGAGATAAGGTCGGCCGACGCATACTGCGCGCGCGCCCATGGCCAGCGCCTTGGCGATATCAGTGCCGCGCCGGAAGCCCGAATCGACCAGCACAGGAAGGCGGCCGCCGACCGCCGCGAGGATCTCGGGCAGGGCGTCGATGGTCGAGCGTCCACTGTCGTCGACCCTGCCACCGTGGTTCGACACGACGATGCCGTCGAGTCCGTTGTCGACGGCGACGTGCGCGTCTTCGGCCGTCATGATGCCTTTGATCAGAAGCCTGGTCTTCACGGTGCCGCGCAGGCGCTTGAGAAACTCCCAGGTGAGCGTCGTGGCACCGGTAGTGGTGACGCCGCTCAGGTCGACGCCGTCGAAGTTGGGCTTGCGCTGCACGAAGCTTTTCATGTCGCGTCCGTGGCACGCTCCGCAGTCGCGCGTGTCGGTGCGCGCCAGCCGGTAAAAGGTCTCCCAGTTCTGCCGTGCCAGCACGTCGACCGTGACGACGATGGTCTCGGCGCCGGCCTTCTCGGCGCGCCGGGCCAGCGCTTCGGCCACTTCCCACTTGTCCGTGGGATAGAGCTGGAACCACACCGGCCGGCCGCGTGCCGCGATCGCATCCTCGATCGAGGTGGTGGCCACGGTCGAGAGCATCTGCAGATAGTTGCCGGCCTTGGCGGCGCGCGCGACGGCAAGCTCGCCGTCCTCGTGGAAAGCACGGTTTGATCCGGTCGGCGCGATCACGATTGGGCTCGCGTAGGTTTGGCCGAACAGGTCGAGCCGTGTGTCGAGCACGCTGACATCGACCAGGCGCCGCGGCTTGAGCTGGAACTTCTGAAAGCCCTCGCGGTTGGCCCGTAGAGTCGCATTGTCGTCGACGCCCGAGGCCATGTAGCCGAAATGCGCCGGCGGCACGTTCTTGTGCATGACCGGCTCGAAATCGAAGACGTCGAGTGCCTCGCGCGGCGAGGCGATCAGCTTGTCGAGGGTGCGCGGCCCCCAGACCGACGGGTCGGGCAGGCGCTCGACCTGGGCCAGTGCATCGCCGCCTGCCAGCAAGGGGCTTGCGGCGAGGAACTCGAAAAACCGTCGGCGATTGATCAGCGCTTGGAGCATCAGCGCTCGGCCCATTTGATCATCTTGCCGATGAAGGTGTCGCAGGCGTCCATCTGCGAACGGGCGACGAACTCGTTGGGCTGGTGCGCCTGGGCGATGTCGCCGGGGCCGCAGATCACGGTCGGGATGCCGTGGCCGCGGAAGATGCCGGCCTCGGTGCCGTAGGGCACGGCATAGGTGCGGTTGCCGCCGGTCCATTGCAGCGCCAGCTTGGCGGCATCCTCGTTCTCCTCGGGCTTGAGGCCGGGCACGAAGGAGCGGCGCTTCAGCGTGATGTTGGCGTCAGGATGCTTGGCGCGCATCTTGGGCAGCAGCAGTTCGGCGACATACTGCTCGGCGCGGCGCTGGACTTCCCAGGCGTCATCGCCCGGCAGGGTGCGGTAGCCCCAGTTCAGGACGCATTCGCGCGCCAGGATGTTGCCGGCGGTGCCGCCTTTGACGATGCCGACGTTGATGGTGGTATGGCCGGGGACGGTGTCTATGTCCGTTCTCTTGCGCTGAGCCAACTCGACCTGCAGCTCGTTCAGCCAGTGAATAAAGTTGCCGGCAAAGTGAATGGCGCTGACGCCGAGATGGGTCA
>PLYQ01000213.1 GCA_003153415.1 Rhodospirillales bacterium
CGTCTGCGCAAACTCGCCGAGCGAACGCTGCCCGGTCTGGGCCGTCAGCCTCGACCCTCGCCACGCCAGCAACTACTTCAGGCATGCCGGATATACACACAATTGACCGGAATCTGCTCTAACGCCGCCAACGTTGCGTTATTCAAGAAGCTCTCCTACGATCCCGAAAAGGATTTCGCGCCGATTGCGCGCTGCGTCACCGGCGTCAATGCGTTGGTGGTCAATCCAGCGTTGCCGATCACGACGATCTCCGAGCTGATTGCCTACGCTCGCCAGAACCCTGGCAAGCTCAACTACGCCGAAGCAAGCGCCTCGCAGCGCCTGTCCGCCGAGATGTTCAATTCGTTGGCCGAGGTCAAGATCGAGCGCGTGCCCTATAAGTCCAGTCCGCAGGCGCTGGGCGACGTGGTCTCCGGACAGGTCCAGGTCATGTTCCCCGACCTGCCACAGGCCCTGGTGCAGATCGAGGCCGGCAAGGTACGCGGACTGGGCACGACCGGTTTGCAACGCACCACCGTGGCACCCGACCTGCCGGCGATCGCCGAGATCGTGAAAGGCTACTCGCTGGTCTATTGGCTGGCGGTGTTCGCGCCGGCGGCAACGCCCAAGCCCATTCAGCAGAAGCTCTATGATGCCATCGCCGAGGCGTTGAAGGACCCGGCGACGGGCAAGGCCATGACCCAAGGCCGCATGGAGATCTCTCCGCTCGGCCCCGACGACTTCGCCGCCTACGTCAAGACCGAGACCGAGTGGTGGTCCAAGGCGATCAAGGATGCGGGCATTGAACCTGAATAATGGCGCCGGAGTGAAGCGATGAACAAAGTCATCATCGAGAAGAACGGGCCGGTGAAAACCGTGTGGATGAACCGGCCGGAGAAGCGCAACGCACTCGACAGCGAACTTATCAACGAGATGATCGCCGCGTTGGGTGCGCCGGTGGCGGCGGAAGATCGCGTGCTGGTAATCCGCGGCAAGGGAGACGTGTTCTGCGCCGGCCTCGACATGGCCGAGCGCAGCAAGTCGGCCGGCGCCGGCAAGCCGAGCGGCATCGAGGTCATGCTGCGCGCCATCGAACTCTGCCCACTGCCCGTGGTGGGCGTGGTGCAGGGCGACGCGATCGCCGGCTGCAACGAGCTGGCGCTGCATTGCGACATCGTGGTGGCGAGCCAAAAGGCGCGCTTCGGCATGTCGCTCGCCCAAGTTGGCCTCGCGCCCAACTGGTTCCTCGCCAAGAAGCTGATGGAGGTGCTGGGACCGGTAACGACGCGCGAGATGCTGCTGCTGGGCGATCCGCTGCCCTCGACCAAGCTCTTGGCGCTCGGCCTGATCGCACGCTGCGTGCCGGCCGCCGAGCTCGAGGCCGAAGCCAAGAAGGTCATCGATCGCCTCGCTGCCAACGCGCCGCTATCGCTCAAGGCGATGAAGGCGCTGACGGTGCGCCAGATGGAGTTTCGCGACGCCATCCCGCACGACGACGTCGATGCGGCCGTGCGCGCCGCCATGCAGAGCCAGGACGCACAGGAGGGCATGAGGGCCCGCCTGGAAAAGCGCACCGCCAAATTCCAGGGCAAGTAGCGTGGCGATCCGCCTTCGCCTCGACAAGCCGTGGCAGCCGCTGACGCCGGAGCAAGCCACGCGCCTGCCCGGCCAACTCGGCGTCTATCAGATCGCCGACGCCAACGGCACCGTCCTCTATATCGGCCACGCCGGCGGACGTTCGCCCTTCGGCTTGCGCAGCGAATTGCAGCGCGAGGCGAAGGATCGCGGACCGGGCTGCCAGTTCCGCGTCGAAGTGAACATGCAGTACCGCACGCGCTGGTTCGAGCTCTTGATGGTCCACCAGGCCGACCACGGCGCCCTGCCGCCCGATAACGCCAAAAACCCGCCACCGCTGGGACGTTTGAGCCCAGCCTGAGAGAGGCCGCGATGGATTTCGAACCCAACTCCGAACAGCAGATGCTGATCGACCAGGTCCGCCGCTTCGTGCGCGAGGAGGTCATCCCGCTCGAGGCCAAACTCGATCCCGACGCCTCGGAGCTGCCGGACGAGGATTTCAAGCGCCTCACCGACAAGACCAAGGCGATGGGCCTGTTCGGCATCGACATCCCCAAGGAGTTCGGCGGGCCCGACATCGACATCGTGACGCGCGTGCTGCTGGCGATCGAAATGGCCCAGCACCGCGCCGGGCTCTACGTGCCGTGCTACGGCACCTTCGGTGGCGCCGGGCTGGCCCAGATCTTCGAGGCCAACGAGGACCAGAAGGAGCGCTATCTCTACCCGACCCTGCGCGGCGAAAAGAAGCCGTTCTTCGGCCTGACCGAACCATCGGGCGGCAGCGATCCGGCGCGCGCTATCCAGACCAAGGCCGAGCGCAAGGACAATGGCTGGGTGCTGAACGGCGCCAAACTCTTCATCTCCGGCGCCGACCGCGCACAGTACGGCATCGTCTTTGCCCGCACCGACGCAAGCAAGGGACGCAACGGCATCACCTGCTTCATCATCGACAGTGACACGCCGGGCTTCCATGTGCGGCGTGTCGTGCACACGCTGCGCTCCTCGAGCTACGCCACCGAGCTCGAGTTCAAGGATTGCTGGGTGTCGGATCACCAGGTGCTGGGCGAGGTCAACAAGGGCTTCGCCGTGGCCAACGCCCGCCTGACGCGCCAGCGCATTCCCTATGCCGCGGGCTGCATCGGCGTGGCCATCGCCGCCCACGAGATGGCGATCGAATGGGCCAAGATGCGTTCGACCTTCGGCGAGAAGCTCGCCAACCGCCAGGCCGTGCAATGGATGCTGGTCGACAACGAGATCGACATCCGCACCGCCAGGCATTTTACGCTCGAAGCCGCCGAGAAGGCGCGCCGCGGGCTGCCGTTCCGCATCGAAGCCTCGATCGCCAAGCTCACCGCCTCGGAAGGCGGCGGCCGGGTGGTCGACCGCTCGATGCAGATCCACGGCGGCATGGGCATGACCAAGGACCTGCCGCTCGAGCGCTGGTACCGTGAGATGCGCATCCGCCGCGTCGGCGAAGGCCCGAGCGAAGTGCAGCGCATGGTGATCGCCCGCGAAATCCTGGGCAGCAATCTGCGATGAGCCAAGGACCGCTTGCCGGCATCAAGGTCGTCGAGTTCGGCCAGAATTTGGCCGGCCCCTATTGCGGCCAGATCTTGTCCTTCCTTGGCGCCGACGTGGTGAAGGTCGAGCGGCCCGAGGGCGACGATGCGCGCAAATGGGGCCCGCCGTTCGTCGAGGGCGACGCCTTGAGCTTCATTTCGCTCAACCGCGGCAAGAAATCGATCACCTGCGATCTTGCCGACACGGCCCAGCGCGACGCCCTGATCGAGCGTATCGGCGCCGCCGACATCTTCGTGCACAACCTGCGCGCCGACGTGCCCGCCAAATTCGGCATCGATGGTGCCACGCTCACCAAGCGCTTCCTGCGCCTGATCTATGCCGATCTCGGCGCCTTCGGACACCTGGGTCCGTGGAAGGAGCGGCCGGGCTATGAGCCGATCATCCAGGCGGTCGCCGGACTGNNACGGGCCACGGCAGCCTGGTCAACACGTCGCTGTTCGAATCGGGGCTGATGTGGGCGTCCAACCACATCGCGGGCTATTCGGTGACGGGCAAGATGCCGGCGCGCCAGGGTAGTGGGCATCCGTCGCTCACGCCCTATCAGGCGTTCCAGTGCACTGACGGGCTGCTGATGGTGTGTCCGGGCAACGATCGGCTGTGGCGCAAGTTCGCCGAAGTGCTAGGCCATCCCGAATGGCCGGACGAGCCGCGCTTCAAGCGCAACGGCGACCGCATGAACGAGCGCGATGTCCTCCTGCCCATGATCGCGAACATCATGAAAAAGGAGAGCCGGGCGTACTGGTCGGCCAAGCTCGACGCGCTGGGCGTGCCGCACGGGCCACTCAACTCGGTGCCGCAGGTGCTGGAGCTCGCGCAGGTCGCGGCACTCGGCATGTTCGGCAAGCCCTATGACGCCTCGCCGGCACTGTTCCACGGCCTGCCGCTCAGCATCGACGGCGAGCGCGCCGGGAATCAGCAGAAGGCGCCCAAGATCGGCGAACACAACGGCAAGGTCTAATCAGGCCGCGAAGCTCAGGCAATACTCGCGGACCTGCTCGAGCGGGATGCGCGCGTGACTTTGCACGATGATGAACTTGCCGCCGGGATCGCTGCCGTTCGGCAGCTTGACCAGCCGCTCGAAATCGTCGGGACCCCAGACACAGGACTGCTCGGAGAAGAGCTGCGTGTGGTGGACGTAGCAGGGATCCCAATGGTGGTGATAGTCGAACAGGTTGCCCTCGAGCTCGGCGACGCTGGTGTAGAGCGAATATTCCGTCCACTGGATCGTGCCGATCTTGCGCAGCACCAGGGCACCCAGCGACGACATCGGGTCGATCGGGCCCAGGCGGAAATGCTCCAGCGTCTGGGCCGCGAGCTTGCCATGCAGGATATTGGGCGTGACCGACAGGCCGTGCGCCTTGATATCGTAGGGCACGCCGACCGCCGTGGCCGCGTTGGGCCACCATTCGTGGTGCCGCTTGGGTTCCCAGCGCGATAGCGCCCGACCTCCGTCGAGGAAGGTCGTGGCGTCGAAGTCGCCGACGCAGGCGACGTCCGAATCGAGCGTCAAATAGCCGCCGAAGCCCAGCCGCGCCGGGACATGGAGTTTGACGACCTGCTGACGATACCAGCCGGGCAGCAGGTAGAATCGGCTGTAGAACGGGAAGAAGTCGCTCTCCGAGCGAACCGAGACGTCGATATTGGCAAACCGCGGCAGGCTGGTGCGCAGCAGCTGGACGTCGCGCCGGGGTGAAACGATCAGGAGCTGAAAAGGCTTGTTGTCGCGCCAATGCCGCGCCAGCGACTCGATCAGCAAGCCCGCGCGCTCAAGATCGCCCCGGCTCTGCAATTGGCGCAGAGCCAAAGGCAAAATGGCTTGGCGAACTTCGGAAAGCATCTGGGAGTTGGCTCTGCTGATATACGTGAGGCCGCCGGCATTGCATATCAATTAGTAGATAGCGCCGCGCGAGCCCGCTTTGAGCGGCACTTCGTCTCACGAGCCGCAAAAAAAAGCCGGGCCCAAAGGCCCGGCGAGTCAAACAGGGAGGCTTCACGTCTGGGAGACGTGGGATCGAGATGATCCCGAGTTTCGAACGCGATCAGCCGAGACCTTTCGTGTCGAAGACCTGGCGACAAATTACGCCCCGCCGAGGGTATTGTTAGGGGCGAAGTTCGGAACACTGGCATGCGGCCTGCGCATGCCTTTCATTGCCTGTGCAATACTGCGACTCATACCGGCTAAAAGCGCGTCTCGGCCACTTTGCGCAGGAGAAAATCGCGGAACACGGCGATCCGCTTGGAATGCCTGAGTTCCTCGGGGTAGGTAAAGTACACATCGGTCGTGCGGACATTGAGGTCGGGCAGCACCATTTCGAGCTTGGTCGACTCACGCGCCAGATAGTCGGGCAACGAAGCAATCCCCAGGCCCGATTCGACGGCGCGGAAGATGCCGTAGACGTTGTTGACCCGCAGCACGACCAGGCGCGGCGCGTGGTCGGCATTGCCTTCGTGCAGCAGCCAATTCACGTCCTGCACCGGGGCGCGGGCGTCCTCGCCGAAAATGATCATGCGATGCTGGTCGAGCTCCTCGACCGTCGTGGGCCGACCGTATTTCTGGATGTAGGTGTGCGAGGCATAGACGTGGCTGCGCACCGTGAGCAGGTGGCGCTGCACCAGTCCCGGCTGGCGCGGCATCACCATGCGGATGGCGACGTCGGCCTCGCGCATGCCGAGATCGAGTTCGTTGTCCGACAGCACGAGGCTGACATCGATGTCGGGATACATGGCGATGAATTCGTGCATTTGCGCGGTGAGCCAGGTCGAGCCGAAGCCCACCGTGGTGGTGACCTTCAGCCGGCCGGCCGGCTTGTCCTGGTTGGCGCGCAGCAGCGCCTCGGCGGTGTTGACCTTGGCTGCCATGTCGCGCGCGGTGCGGTAGAGCAGCTCGCCCTGCTCGGTCAGGATGAGGCCGCGCGCATGGCGATGGAACAGCATCACGCCGAGCTGCTCCTCGAGCGCTCCGATCTGGCGCGAGATCGCCGACTGGCTGAGCTTCAGCCCCTCGCCCGCGTGCGTGAAACTTCCGGCGTCGGCCACGGCCTGAAAGATCCGCAGCTTGTCCCAGTCCATGCCGTTGCCTCCCCTGTCGACGCCGCCGGCATTCATTGTGCGGCGTGCGCGACCTGCGCCTCCTGACGCGCCAACCATTTCTCCGCTTCCAGCGCGGCCATGCAGCCGGTGCCGGCCGCGGTAACAGCCTGGCGGAAGATCTTGTCCTGGACGTCGCCCGAGGCGTACACGCCCTCGATGTCGGTCGCCGTCGAATCGGGCCTGGTGAGCAGGTAGCCCTCCGAATCCATGGCGAGCTTGCCCTTGAACAGCTCGGTGTTGGGCGAGTGGCCGATGGCGATGAACACGCCGTCGGTGGCGATCTCGCGCTCCGCGCCAGTCTTGACGTTCCTGACGCGCACGCCCTTCACGAGTGGCGCCGGAGACTTCTCGCCCACGATCTCCTGCAGCGTCGTGTCCCACAGTACGGTGACCTTGGGGTTTTTGAACAGGCGGTCCTGCAGGATTCGCTCGGCGCGGAAGGAGTCGCGACGATGGATCAGCGTCACCTTGGAGGCGTGGTGCGTCAGATAAAGCGCCTCCTCGACCGCAGTGTTGCCGCCGCCGACCACGACCACTTCCCGGTTGCGGAAGAAGAAGCCGTCGCAGGTGGCGCAGGCCGACACGCCGCCGCCGCGGAAGCTCTCCTCGGAGGGCAGGCCGAGCCACTTGGCGGTCGCGCCGGTCGAAATGATCAATGCGTCGGCCTCGTAGCGGTCGCCGGAATCGCCGATGCAGACGAACGGCCGGCGGCTGAGGTCGACCTCGACGATGGTGTCGAAGAACAGCTGGGTGCCGACATGCTCGGCCTGCTTCTGCATCTGCTCCATCAGCCAGGGGCCCTGGATGACGTCNNGCGAAGCCCGGATAGTTCTCGACATCCGTCGTGATGGTGAGCTGGCCGCCGGGCTGGATGCCCTGCACCAGCATGGGCTTGAGACTGGCACGGGCGGCATAGATCGCCGCCGTGTAGCCGGCCGGTCCCGAGCCCAGAATGACGACCTTACCTCGATGAGCTGCTGCCATGACCGTCCCGCATCCCGCTTCCCGCATATCTAGTCACATATATGCAAACCTCTTCTTCCTTGCACGGCTCTTCTGGTTTGCCGGCGCAATTGTTCACAGCACATCGCCTATTTCTCGCAACTTTATTGCGTGGATGGCACGGTTCTGGCATAGACCCCGGCCAATGGAGGAAACCTGAATGGCCCGCGCAAAGCTCGATCGAATCGACCGGCGCATCCTGAGCGACCTGCAAGCCAGCGGCCGCATGACCAACGTGGAGCTGGCCGAGCGTGCCGGCATCTCCGCACCGCCCTGCCTGCGTCGGGTCCGGGCACTCGAACGCGCCGGCGTCATCAAGGGCTACCACGCCGAGCTCAGCCCTGAGACCCTGGGCTACAGCGTCTCGGTGTTCGCCCTGGTGGGGCTCAACAGCCAGGCCGAAACCGATCTCAAGTCGTTCGAGGATCTGGTGGCCAAGTGGGACGAGGTCCGCGAATGTCACATGCTGGCCGGCGAAGCCGACTTCCTGCTGAAAATCGTGGCCGAGACCTGGGACGAATATCAGAAGTTCCTGACGACGCGGCTGACCTCGGCGCCCAACGTCAGCCATGTCAAATCGATGATGGTCTTCCGCACCGCCAAGGCCCTGCCGGGCGTGCCGATTTCCACCGAATAGACGACGGTCGCCGTCGGAGGCGGCCGTGAGAGATCTCTTCCTGGCAGCACGGGCGCTGCTGCTCGACATGGCGTCGATGGTGCTGTTCCTCGTCGTCGTGGTGATTACCGACAATCTCACCCTGTCGTCGGCGCTCGGCATGGCTCTCGGCGTGGCGCAGATTGCCTGGCAGTTCTACAAGCGCGAGCCTGTGGAGGCCCTGCAGTGGCTGAGCGTGGTCCAGGTCCTGGCCGCCGGCACCGCGACGCTGTTCACCGACAACGCGATCTTCATGATGCTGAAGCCCACGGTCATCTCGGTCGTGCTAGGCGTCGTCATGCTGCGGCGAGGCTGGATGAACCGCTACATGCCGCCGATCGCGGTCGCCACGATGGCCGACATCGGCACCATCTTCGGCTTCGTCTGGGCGGGGCTGATGTTCCTGACCGCGGCGCTCAATGTCGGGCTGGCGCTCACGCTCGATACCAAGACCTGGGGGGCCGCGATGTCGGCGTGGGGCATTGCCAGCAATGTCGGCCTGTTCCTGATCCAGTACCTCGTCATGAACGCGATCGGCCGGCGCCGCGCGGCGCCGGCTGCCCCGCCGATGACGTGCTAGAAAGCTGTTGCTGGGAACACTGTGTATTGATAGCGTCGCGGAAATACACAGCGTTACCGTTGTGAGGGTTTCATGAAGAATCTCTTTCAGGCAGGCAGGGTCCTGCTGCTCGACATGGCGTCGACGCTGTTCTTCCTCGCCGTCTTTCTGTTGACCAACAATCTGTTCCTGTCCGTGGGCCTTGGCATGGCGCTGGGCGTGGCTCAGATCGGCTGGCAGCTCGCCCGCAAGCAGCCGGTCGGGACGCTGCAGTGGCTGAGCGTGGTCCTGGTGCTGGCCTCGGGCACGGCCACCTTCTTCACCCACGATCCGCGCTTCGTGATGCTGAAGCCTTCGGTCATCTACGTCATGGTCGGCGTGGTCATGCTGAAGCGCGGCTGGATGAACCGCTATTTGCCGGAGCGCGCCCAGCCGGTGGCCGACATCGGCACCCTGTTCGGCTATGTCTGGGCGGGGCTG
The DNA here is from genome assembly GCA_003153415.1 of Rhodospirillales bacterium. GTDB lineage: Bacteria > Pseudomonadota > Alphaproteobacteria > Reyranellales > Reyranellaceae > Reyranella. The sequence goes on from PLYQ01000213.1 coordinate 8,922, forward strand.
ATGTTCGGCTCGGCGGCGCTCAACATCGCGCTGGCGCTCAGTCTCGATCCCAAGATCTGGGCCGCTGCCATGTCGGCCTGGGGCATCGCCAGCAAGATCGGCTTGTTCCTGATCCAGTACGCCACGATGACCGCGGTCGGCCGCCGACGCTACTTGAACGCGACGGCCATCACTTCGTAGGACTTGGCGCCGCGCGGGGTCTGGACCTCGACGGTGTCGCCGACGGTCTTGCCGATCAGCGCCTTGCCAATCGGCGAGGTCACCGAGATGCGGCCCTTGGCGAGGTCGGCCTCGTAGGGCCCGACGATCTGGTATTTCATCTTCTCTTCGGTGTCTTCATCGGCAAGGCGGACGGTGGCGCCGAATTTCACGACCTTGCCGGTGAGCTTCGAGAAGTCGATCACCTCAGCGCGCGAGATGATGTCCTCGACCTCCATGATGCGGCCCTCGATGAAGCTCTGCTTCTCGCGCGCGGCGGTATATTCGGCGTTTTCCGACAAATCGCCGTGCTCGCGCGCCGCCGCGATCGCCTTGATGATCGCAGGCCGCTCGACGCTCTTCAGCTGTTTCAGTTCGTCCACGAGGTTTTTGAGCCCCGGGGCCGTCATCGGCACCTTTTCCATGGTCTGGATCGTCCTTAATGAATCGAACGGCGTCAACGCCCAACGATGCGTCCGGTTGCGGACGCTTCGGGTCGAATCGCCAGAATAGGGCCTAAAAGGTGCTCTTGAAGTAGGACTGCAAGGGCGCCACGTCCAGTGCCCCCGCGCTCACCGCCGCGATGCCTTCGACCGACGCCTTGGCGCCGGCGACCGTCGTGTAATAGGCGATCTTGTTCATCAGCGCGGTACGCCGGAGCGTAAAGCTGTCGGTGAAGGCGCTGGCGCCGTCGACGGTATTGAAGACGAGCTGGATCTTGCCGTCCTTCATCAGGTCGACGATGTGCGGCCGGCCTTCCAGCACCTTGTTGATGCGCTGCGTCTCGATACCGTGCTTGCCGAGAAAGTCGGCGGTCCCGCCGGTTGCCACGACCTTGAAGCCGAGCTCGATCAGCCGCTTCACCGGCTTCACCATCGCGGCCTTGTCGGAGTCCTTGACCGAAACGAAGACGGCGCCTTCGGTGGGCACCTTGCCGCCTGAGCCGAGCTGCGACTTGGCGAAGGCGCGGCCGAAATTCGAATCGAGCCCCATGACCTCGCCGGTCGAGCGCATCTCNNCCGAGGATGATGTCGACGCCGGGGAAACGGGCGAACGGGAACACCGCTTCCTTGACCGCGATGTGCTTGCCCTTGTTCTTCCGGATGGCGAGGCTCTTGAGCGATTCGCCCACCATCAGGCGGGCGGCGAACTTGGCGATCGGCTGCCCCGTCGCCTTGGCGACAAACGGCACGGTACGGCTGGCGCGCGGATTGACCTCGAGCACATAAACGTCGCCGTCCTTGACCGCGTACTGCACGTTCATCAGCCCGACGACCTGCAACGCCTTGGCCATCAGCTCGGTCTGGCGCTCGATCTCGGTCAGGATCTTGGCCGGCAGGGAATACGGCGGCAGCGAGCAGGCCGAATCGCCGGAGTGGATGCCCGCCTCCTCGATATGTTCCATGACGCCGGCGACGAAGACGTTCTGGTCCTTGTCGGCAAGTGCGTCGACATCGACCTCGATGGCATCGCGCAGGTAGGAGTCGATCAGCACGGGATTGGCGCCCGAGACCTTCACCGCGTCGCGCATGTAGCGCTGAAGTGCCTCAAGGTCGTAGACGATCTGCATGGCGCGCCCGCCCAGCACGTAAGACGGCCGGATAACCACGGGGTAGCCGATCTTCTCGGCGATCTTGATCGCCTGGGCCTCGGAGGTCGCCGTGCCATTCACCGGCTGGCGGAGCTTCAGTTTCTGGATCAGGTTCTGGAAGCGATCGCGATCCTCGGCGAGATCGATCGCCTCGGGCGAGGTGCCGAGAATCGGAATGCCCGCAGCCTCGAGCGGCTTGGCCAATTTAAGCGGCGTCTGGCCGCCGAACTGCACGATCAGGCCCAAAAGCTCGCCGTTGCGGCGCTCGACCTCGACTAGCTCGATCACGTCTTCGGCGGTCAGCGGCTCGAAATAGAGGCG
>PLYQ01000339.1:0-17883 GCA_003153415.1 Rhodospirillales bacterium
ATCGGCAATGCGCTGGGCCAAACCTTCTACGATGGCCGTCTTGCCCACGCCAGGCTCACCAATCAGCACAGGATTGTTCTTGGTGCGCCGGCTCAGCACCTGGATGGTGCGACGGATTTCCTCGTCGCGGCCGATCACCGGATCGAGCTTACCGTCGCGCGCCGCCTGGGTGAGGTCGCGGGCATATTTCTTGAGCGCGTCATAGCCGCTTTCGGCCGATGCCGAATCGGCGGTGCGGCCCTTGCGTAGCTCGGCGATCGCCTTTTCCAGCGCCGGCGGCTTCAGGCCGGCCTTGGCAAGTGCTGCGGCGGCCTCGGTGCCCTTGGCGAGCGCCAGCGCCATCAGCATGCGCTCGACGGTGACGAAGGAGTCGCCGGCCTTCTCGGAAATGGCTTCGGCCTGGTCGAAGATCCGCGCCGTTTCCGGCGCCATGTAGACTTGGCCCGCGCCCTGGCCCTCGACCTTGGGTTGCTTGGCGAGGCTGGCTTCGACTGCGTTATGGACGGCCCGCGAATCGCCGCCAGATGCCGCGATCAGGTTGGCCGCGAGGCCTTCGGGATCGTCGAGCAGGACTTTCAGAAGATGGTCGGGAACGAAGCGCTGGTGACCTTCCCGCAGCGCCAGCATCTGGGCGCTTTGCAGGAAACCGCGCATGCGCTCGGTGTATTTCTCTTGGTTCATCACTCTACCCTTTCTTTTCGCGCCCCGTCCAGCTGCAGGCGAAAGAGCGGACCCCTATCCGGGCATCCTGCGCTGGATATGGGGTCGCCAGGCGCCTGTGCAAGACCGGACCGNNCTGCTGGCGATCGCGGAAATGGGCGCCAAGAGTTCGCAAACCGAGGTCCTGACCGAGCATGTCGAGGCTACCAACCAATGGGGCTTCTTCCAGGCCAAGACGATCCGCCAAACGGTAATCCGGACGGCGGCGGAAGAGGTCGAGGCGCAGTATAAGGATTCCGGCAACATGCCGGCGGCGGTCAAGGCACAGGTCGAGGCCTGGCGGAAGACGGCCGACCGCTACGACAGCGAGCCGGAAACCAAGGAGGGGCGCAAGGAACTGAGCGACAGCGCCAAGGTGCATGGCGCCAAGCGCGAGAAGGCGCGAGCGGCTTATCACATGTTCGAATACGGCTCGGCGGCGTTTCAGCTCGCCATTGTGCTGGCATCAGCCGCCGTCGTGACGTCGGTGATTTTCCTGGCGTTCATCGCCGGAGGATTGGGCCTGGCCGGCGCGGCATTGACCGCGCTCGGCTTCTTCGCGCCAACCCTGATCCACCTCTGAAAGACAGCGCGCATTCGAATGCGCTCAGCTGCGTCGGCCGGTCCGCTCCGGGGTGAATTCCGGCACTTCAGGCTGATCTTCAGCCGCGGGATCGGGGCCGCCCGGCGCGCCGCGTCCGTTCTGCAGGAAAGCGACGCCGCCCAGTCCCGGCTCCTCGGCGTTGTCGTCCTGACCGCTCAGGCGCTCGCCCGGCGCATGGCCGTTGGCGTTGCTGGGCGCAGGTCCCTGTTGGCCTTGCTGACCCTGAGGACCCTGCTGGCCTTGCGGACCCTGCTGGCCTTGCGGGCCCTGTTGGCCTGGCTGCTGAGGGTTGGCCTGCTGGCCGTCCTCGCCGCCATCGCCCCAACCCTGATTGTTGCGGGGGACGAAGCCGCCCATCGTCTGGATCATGCGGAAGTAGTGATCGGCGTACTGCCAATAAGCCTCGGCCGCGATGCGGTCGCCCTGAGAGGCGGCCTCGCGCGCCAGCGCCTGGTATTTGTCGAATACCTGGTGGGCATTGCCACGCACCCGCACGTCGGGTCCGCTGCTATCGAAAATCTGATTTCGATTGGGCGGCCGGTTCGGATTGTGATTGTGTTGTTGCTTATGTTGATTGTGGTTGCCGCCACCGCCGCCGCCACCATTGCGACCGCCGCGCGACCGCTGACGATTATTTGGTCTCATTACCTAGGGCCAGTTACATGCCGGACGGGTGTTGTTTTTAGCTACCCCCTGCCCTTCCTGGGCACCGTCGCAGCTAAATATTCAGAGGGTCGGACCCGTTGGCAAACCGCCTAGTCGGGTGAAGCCCCCTCCAAAGGGGCAATCGGAACGTAGTCTCAATCGCCGAACTTGCCAACCTTTTAATACTTGGCCGACATCACCCTTGGGATGCCGCCGAGATCCTTGAAAGACGCCTCCACAGCCAGTCCGGCAGAGGCGAAAATGCTCGTAATTTCAGGCATTTGGCCTTGGCCGATTTCGACAAGCAGGCGGCCGCCCTTGGTGACCAAATTGGCCGCTTCGGCGGCAATCGTACGATAGGCGACAAGCCCGTCCGGACCGCCATCCAACGCCAGCCGCGGCTCGAAACGGGAGACCTCCGCCATCAGTCCATCGATTGCGCCGACTTCGATGTAGGGCGGGTTGGAAACCACAAGATCGAACGGTCCGCCCAGCCGCTCGGCCCAGCCGGGCTGCCGCCAGTCGCCCAACACAAGCTCGGCGCGACCCGCCACGCCCAGCGCGCCGGCGTTGGCCTGCGCCACGGCCAGCGCGTCGGCCGAAGCATCCATGCCGACACCCGACGCATTGGGAAATTCCCGCAGGAGCGTCAGCAGCAGGCAGCCCGAACCCGTACCGAGATCGACCATGCGCCACGGCTTGGTGCGATCAGCCAGCAGGGCCAGCGCCGCTTCGATGAGGGTCTCGCTGTCGGGCCGTGGCACCAGCACGGCGGGCGAGACCTTGAACGGCAGCCCCCAGAATTCGCGCTCGCCCAGGATGTAGGCCATCGGCTCGCGGCCGACTCGCCGCGCGGCGAGGCCGCGCAGGGTGGCAGCGACGGCGGGCGGCGCGGCATCGGTCCCGTGCGCGATCAATTGCGCGACCGACAGGCCGGCGGCCTCAGCCAGCAGAAGACGGGCTTCGAAGCGGGCATTGTCGATTCCGGCCGCCGTTAGGGCCACGGCGGCGTCGCGCAGCAGCGTGTCGTAGGTCGACGTCAGCTCGCCAACTCCGCCAGACGACTGGCCTCGTCGTCGGCGATTAGCGCATCGATGATCTCGTCCAGCCCGCGGCCTTCCATCACCTGGTCGAGCGAGTAGAGCGTGAGGTTGATGCGATGATCGGTCACCCGGCTTTGCGGAAAATTGTAGGTCCGGATGCGCTCCGAGCGGTCGCCGCTGCCGACCTGGCCCTTGCGGTCGGCGGCGCGTGCGTCGTCGCGGCGCTGGCGCTCGGCGTCGTAGAGGCGGGCGCGCAGGATCTTCATCGCCTTGGCCTTGTTCTTGTGCTGGCTCTTCTCGTCCTGCTGGCTGACCACGGTGTTGGTCGGAATATGGGTGATGCGGACCGCCGAGTCGGTGGTGTTGACCGATTGGCCGCCCGGGCCGGACGACCGGAAAACGTCGATGCGCAGGTCCTTCTCGTCAATCTTGATGTCAAATTCCTCGGCCTCCGGCAGCACCGCCACGGTCGCGGCGGACGTATGGATACGACCCGAGCCCTCGGTTGCCGGCACGCGCTGCACGCGGTGCACGCCCGATTCGAACTTCAGCCGCGCGAACACGTTGCGGCCCGTGACCGTGGCAATCGCCTCCTTGTAACCGCCGATGCCGGTGTCGGAGAGCTCCATGATCTCGAACTTCCAACGGTGCTCGGAGGCGTAGCGTTGGTACATGCGGAACAGCTCGGCGGCGAAGAGCGCGGCCTCTTCGCCGCCGGTGCCGGCGCGGATCTCGAGGATGGCGTTCTTTTCGTCGGCCGCATCCTTGGGCAGCAGCATGCGTTTGACGACCTGCTCGAGTTCGGGCAGGCGCTTCTTGATCGCTCCTATCTCTTCTTCGGCTATCGCCTTCATGTCGGGGTCGGCCGCCATCACCTCGGCGTCGTTGAGTTCGTGCTCGGCCTTGCGCAGCTCGTTTACCGCCTCGACCAGAGGACCGAGATCGGCATATTCCTTCGAGGCCGCGACGAACTTCTGTGAATCGAGAGCGCCGCCCGACAAGCTAGCCTGCAATTCGGCGTGGCGCGCCACCACCTGGTCGAGTTTCAGCCGCAGCGACACGGTCAGCTCTTCAGCGCGTCGGCAAGCTTGTCGAACGCCACTTCGCGCTGGGCGCCGCTGTCGAGGTCTTTTAGCTGGGCCATGCCCTTGGCCAGCTCGTCGTCGCCGATGATGATGGCGGCGCGCGCATTGAGCTTGTTGGCGCGCTGCATGCGCCGCTTCATGTTGCCGCGATAGTCCTGCTCGACGGCGATGCCGGCGCGGCGCAGCGCCCGGGCAAGACCAAGCGCCTTGGCCTCGGCGGCAGTCCCCAGCGGCGCGATCACCACCGGCCGCGGCGGGTCCGCCGGCTGGTTGGCCAGCATCACCAGCCGCTCGATGCCGCCCGCCCAGCCGATACCGGCGGTCGGCGGGCCGCCCAGCTCGGCGATCAGCCCGTCATAGCGGCCACCGCCGATTACGGTACCTTGTGCACCAAGATGGGTCGTCACGAACTCGAAAGCGGTGTGGGTGTAGTAGTCGAGCCCGCGCACCAGCCCGGGATCGACCTCGAACGGGATGCCGGCGGCGGCAAGTCCGTCCTTTACCGTCGAAAAGAAGTCGCGGCTTGCCGCGTTCAGGTGATCGGTAAAAGACGGCGCATGGGCGTTGATCGCCTTGTCGCCCTCGTCCTTGCTGTCGAGGATGCGCAGGGGATTGCGTTGCAGCCGTCCCTTGGAGTCCTCCGAAAGCTTGCCGAGGTGGCCCGAGTAATAGTCGACCAGCACCTTGCGATAGACGGCGCGGCACTCGGGGTCGCCCAGCGAATTGATTTTGAGCACGCAGCGCTCGAGGACGCCGAGGCGCTCGAGGATATCGGCGGCCACCGAGATCACCTCGACGTCGGCCCCCGGCTCGTGCGCACCCAGCACCTCGATGTCGATCTGGTGGAACTGCCGCTGGCGGCCCTTCTGCGGCCGCTCGTAGCGGAACATTGGCCCCGCGGCGAACAGCTTCAGCGGCAGTTGCTGGCTGAGTTCGCCGTTGGAGATGAAGGCGCGACAAATGCCGGCGGTGTACTCCGGCCGAAGCGTCAGCGATTCGCCGCCACGATCGCTGAACGTATACATTTCCTTGGACACGACATCGGTCGCCTCGCCGATGCCGCGGGCGAACAACTCGGTGAATTCGAAGATCGGCGTGGCCATCTCGCGATAGCCGTACAGACGCGCCACGTCGCGCGCCTGGTCGACGACATGGGCGAAGCGCCGGTACTCGTCGGGGAGGAGGTCGTGCGTGCCGCGCACGGGCTGCAATTTGCTCACGGGAAAAGGCCTTGAAAGATCGTCGACTGGGAACCGAACGCCGCTACTCCGCGGCGGTACGATGTCGCTCGGCTTCGGCTGATTTGGCTGCCTCGATCTCGGCCGCCTTCTTCTCGATCAACTCGACCAGATGGTCGACGACATTGGCGTCCTTCAGCCGATGGTGTGGCACGCCGGCAATATAGACCTGATGGGTGTTGGCGCCGCCGCCGGTGAAGCCGATGTCGGTCTCGCGCGCCTCGCCCGGGCCGTTCACGACGCAACCGATCACCGACACCGTCATCGGCGTAGTGATGTGCAACACCCGCTTCTCCAGCGCCTCGACCGTGCGGATCACGTCGTACTGCTGACGCGCGCAGGACGGACAGGAGATGATGTTGACGCCGCGGTGACGCAGGCCCAGCGCCTTCAGCATCTCGTAGCCGACGCGAACCTCTTCCTCGGGCTCGGCCGACAGCGACACACGGACCGTGTCGCCGATGCCCGCCCACAACAGCGCGCCGAGACCGATCGAGGACTTCACCGTGCCAGTGCGCAAGCCGCCCGCCTCGGTGACGCCGATATGCAGCGGATAGTCGCAGACATCGGCCAGTTGCTGATAGGCCGCGACCGCGAGGAAGACGTCGGACGCCTTCACGCTGATCTTGAACTCGTGGAAATCGTGGTCCTGCAGGATGCGGGCATGATCGAGTGCCGATTCGACCATCGCCTCCGGGCAAGGCTCGCCGTATTTCTCGAGCAGATCCTTCTCCAGCGAGCCGGCATTGACGCCGATGCGCATCGAGACCCCGTGGTCGCGGGCAGCCTTCACCACTTCGCGGACGCGCTCGGCGCTGCCGATATTGCCGGGATTGACGCGCAGGCAGGCGGCGCCCGCGTCGGCGGCCTCGATGGCGCGCTTATAGTGGAAGTGGATGTCGGCCACGATCGGCACCTTGGAGGCCTTGACGATCTTGTGCAGGGCCGCCGTCGACTCCTCGTCCGGGCAGGACACACGGATGATGTCGACGCCGGCCTCCTCGCACCGCCGGATCTGGTCGATAGTCGCCTCGGCATCGGCGGTCAGCGTGTTGGTCATGGTCTGCACCGTGATCGGCGCGTCGCCGCCCACGGCCACGGATCCGACCATGATCTGCCGCGATTTGCGGCGCACGATGTCGCGATAGGGTCGAATGCTCATGCCGGCCAATGTACCCGCGGGCGGGCGGCTTATCCAGCCGGGCTCTTTTGCTTGCCCGCTGCCCGCTGGCCGCGGCGCTTGCGGCGCTTCCCAGCGCCTAACGCGCGTCGATGATGCGGTAGGCGATTCCTGCCGGAACGACGTAGCTTTCGCCGGCACGGACGTAGGTCTGGGCGAGAACGTCGCCATTGGGCGCGCGCAACTCGACCCAGCTGTTGGAGCGCACGAACACATGCGTGTCGTTCTTCATTGGCAGGCTCGGCGTCGCCGGAGCGGTTGCGGCGGTATCGACCGGCGTACCGCGCGCCACCGCTTCCTGGGCATCCGGAACCGGCGGAGCGACGCGCTGGGACTCGACGGACGGCGGCTGTGCGGCCTGCGCCTGGCCGATGCCAACCGACATCACGACCGCCGGCGGTGCGACCGGTACGGCGACGACCACGGGCGGCGGCGCGCTCGCAGCTTCATGTCTCGGCGCCGGCCAGATCTCTTGCGGCAATGCGCCGGGTGCGCTGCGCAGTTCTTGAGTTGGTGTCGCGCTGGGCGGCGCGGCGGCGACCGTCGCGGGTTCGCTCGTCGTCGCGGGTACGGCGGGCGCAGCGGGACGGGAGGCAAGGAGGCGATCCGGCACGGGCGGAACTTTTTCGGCAATGACTGCCTGTTGGCGCGGCAGGTAGTGCCACACGCCATAGCCGGCGCCGATGACCAGCAGCACGGTGAGCACAGCGAGGCCAATCGGCGCGCGCTTCTCGACCAGCGGGAAGTCGGCTGGCAAGGCGATCGGACGTTCGATGGGAACCGGACCGGAGAGAGTGTAGGCGGTCAGCACCTTCTCAGGGTCGAGTCCGACATGCTTTGCATAGGCGCGCAGGAAGGCGGGAATGTAGGTGGCGCCGGGCAACAGATCGAAGCGGCCCTGTTCGATCGCCTCGATGTAGTGGCGGCGAATGCGCAGACGTTTTTCGATGTCGACGACGCTGAGACCGCGCGCCTCGCGCTGGTCGCGCAGCAACCGACCGACCGCGCGACCTGGTGTAGCCTCGCGTTCCATCGTTCGCCAATCGACCTGATCCGGCATCAAAACTCCCCTCGCGGGGTGAGTTTTAGCAGAGCTTTTCGACGGGGCAAAAGTGATTCGGGCTTCGGCCGCTAAATTTCGATGGCGTGGTCAGCAGCGAACAGGCGCAGCGTCTCGCGCAGGGGACGATCCGGTTGCGCAAGGGCTGACGTAACGAACCCGGTCGCTTCGTTCAGATCGAGCGAACGAATCATGGCCTTCACCGGCCCGATGGCGCCGGGCGACATCGATAACGTCCGCACGCCAATCGCCAGCAAGGCGAGCGCCTCGACCGGGCGCCCGGCCATCTCGCCGCACACCGCGAGGTCAACTCCTGACGGCCGCACCCTCTCCACCACAAAATGTAGCAGCCGCAGCAGCGCCGGAGACAAGCTGTCGTAGCGGCCGGCCAGACGGCTGTTGCCGCGGTCGGCGGCAAAGAGGAACTGCAACAGGTCGTTGGTGCCGACCGAGATGAAGTCGACGTGGGGCAGCAGGCTGTCGAGCTGCCAGGCCAGTGCCGGCACCTCGAACATAACGCCAACACGCAGCCGCTCGGGCATGGCCAGGCCGCGGCGGCGGGCGCGCTCCAGCTCTAGGTCGAGGAGCCGGCGGGCACCCAACAGCTCGGAGACTTCGGCGATCATCGGGAACATGACCGACAGGGGCCGGCCATTGGTGGCCTGAATTAAGGCACGCAGCTGGCGGCGCAGCATGGCGGGCCGGTCGAGCCCGATACGAATTGCCCGCCAGCCCATGGCGGGGTTCTCGTCGCCGAAGGTGCCGACATAGGGCAGCACCTTGTCGCCACCGACATCGAGCGTGCGGAAAGTCACCGGCCGGCCGTCGGCGATGTCGAGCACGCGGCTGTAGAGCCACGCCTGGGCGTCGACGTCGGGAAACTCCGATCGCACCATGAAGGGGATCTCGGTCCGGTAGAGGCCGATACCGTCGGCGCCGGTATCGTCGAGATGCTGCATGTCGATCAGCAGGCCGGCATTCATCTGCAGCGAGATGCGCGCCTGATCGCGCGTCGTCGACGGCAGGTCGCGCAGGGCGGCGTACTTGCGCCGGCGCTCGGCGCGCGCGTCGATCGCGGCATGAACAGTGTGCAGGATGTCCTCGGCCGGCCGCACCAGCACCTGGGCATTGTCGCCGTCGACCACGATGGCATCGCCCGGCTCGACCCGCGACAGCACGTCGGGCGCGCGGCCGACGACGGGGATGTCGAGCGCGCGCGCCACGATCGCGACATGGCTCAGCGCCGAGCCTTCTTCGAGTACGACGCCGCGAAGCCGCGCGCGGTCGTAGTCGAGCAGCTCGGCCGGCCCCATGTCGCGGGCAATCACAATCATGTCGTCGGGCAGCGCGCTGGGATCGACGGCGGCGCGACCGGTCAGCCGCAGCAGCAGGCGGTTGCTGAGATCCTGCAGATCGCTCAGCCGCTCGCGGATGTAGGGATCGGTCGATTGGCCGAGGCGCGTGCGCACGTCGTCGAAGGACCGCTGCACACCTGCCTCGGCAGTGAGTCCGGAGGCGATGGCTTCACGCACGCGCTCCATCCAGCCGCGATCGTCGGCGAACATGCGAAAGGTCTCGAGGATCTCGCGCTGTTCGCCATCCTGCATGTCGTCGGCCTCGAGCAGCCGGTCGACGTCATGGCGCACCGCGACCAGCGCCTCCTCGAAGCGCGTCTGCTCCTGGTCGACGTCTTCGGCGACGACCCGCTGAATGACGATGCGCGGCTCGTGCAGCACGGCGCGGCCGATGGCGACGCCAGGCGTCAGCTGCACGCCGTCGATGCGCAGCGGCAGCAGGCCGAGGCCGTCGACCTGCTCGACCTCGTTGGGGCTGACGATGTGGCCAGCCGCGACCATCTCCGCCAGCACCATGGCGATGGTCTGCAGCGTCTCGATCTCCTCCTCGTCGTACTGGCGGCGGGTGCGGTTCTGCACCACCAGCACGCCCAGTACGCGGCCGGCCCGCAGGATCGGCACGCCGGCCAGCGAGTGATAGATTTCCTCGCCGGTTTCCGGACGGTAGGCGAATTGCGGATGGCTCTGCGCGTCGTCGAGCGCCAATGGCCGGCCGTGGGCTGCGATGTCGCCGACCAGACCTTCGCCGACCCGCAGGCGCGTGCGATGCACCGCCGAGGGGTTGAGGCCCTGGGTGGCGAACAGCTCGAGCACCTCGCCGGCGCGCAAGAGGTAGATCGAGCAGACCTCGGCCACCATCTCGTTGGCGACCGTGCGCACGACGTCGGCCAGCGTTTCCTCGACGGAACCGCCACGCGCCATCGTGTCCCGGAGCCGCTTGAGGAGCATTCGCGGTCCGGCCAAAGGAGCTGATCTCTCCATGGTCAGACCGCTAGATGCTTGAGTCGGATGACAATAAAGCTACGGTCGATGATGCACGCGCAGGCTCGCCAGGCCGCTGCGGACGGGGTCCGGCGGGTGTGCTGGCAGGCCATGTGGATGGGCTCGGCGGGCATGGCCCGCTTATAGCAAGACCCGCGCCGAACTGCCTACCGGCTAATTCGCAGTTCTATGAGCGAACCTAATGCGAGGCCACGCTCGCGCGACGGGGCGCTTGGGCGCCCCCGTCGCTCAATCGGCGTCGAGCTCATAGGCGGTATGCAGGGCGCGGACCGCGAGCTCGGTGTACTCGGCGGCGACCAGAACGCTCACCTTGATCTCTGAGGTGGAGATCACCTGGATGTTTATGCCCTTGGCCGCCAGCGTCTCGAACATTTTGAGCGCCACGCCGGCATGGCTGCGCATGCCGACGCCGATCACCGACACCTTGGCGACGTTGGTGTCGGCCTTGACCTCGGCGTACTTGAGCTGGGCCTTGGCCTTCTCCAGCCGGTCGACGGCGCGGGCGAGGTCGGCACGCGGCACGGTGAAGGTGATGTCGGTCGAGCTGCCGTCGAGCGAGACGTTCTGCACGATCATGTCGACGTTGATGTTGGCCTCGGCGAGCGGGCCGAAGATCGCCGCCGCCACGCCCGGCCGGTCGGGCACGCGCGTCACGGTGATCTTGGCCTCGTCCTTGGCGAAGGCGATGCCGCTCACGACGGACTTCTCGATTCCCTGGGCCATGATTTCGTCCTCATCGACAACCAGCGTGCCGGGCAGGTCGCTGCCCAATGCCTCGTCGAACGACGACAGCACCTGCACGCGCACGTGGTGGTTCATTGCGAGCTCAACCGAGCGCGTCTGCAGGACCTTGGAGCCCTGCGACGCCATCTCGAGCATCTCCTCGTAGGTTACCCGATCGATCTTGCGCGCGCTCTCGACGATCCGCGGGTCGGTCGTGTAGACGCCGTCGACGTCGGTGTAGATGTCGCAGCGCTCGGCCTTGAGTGCCGCCGCCAGTGCCACCGCCGAGGTATCCGACCCGCCGCGGCCCAGCGTCGTCACGCGGCCATCGGGCGAGATGCCCTGGAAGCCGGGCACGATCGGCACCTCGCCCGCCGCCATCGCTTTGGCCATCGCGGCGGTCTCGATTTCGAGGATGCGCGCCTTGGCGTGGCTTGCGTCGGTGCGAATCGGGATCTGCCACGACGCCCAGGAGCGCGCCTTCACGCCCTCGTGCTGCAGCGCCATCGCCAGCAAGCCGATCGTCACCTGCTCGCCGGTCGACACCACGACGTCGTATTCGCCGGCGTCATGCAGGGGCGCGATCTCGTTGACCCACTTGATGAGCTGGTTGGTGGCGCCCGACATGGCCGAGACCACGACGGCAACCTCGTTGCCGCGCAGCACTTCGGCTTTCACCTTGCGCGCAGCATTCTTGATGCGGTCGATGTCGCCGACCGAAGTACCGCCAAATTTGAGAACGATGCGCGCCATGGACCTGCTCGGAAGCGCGGTATAGACACCGCCGGTACCATATGGGTCAAGGGTAGCCATGGCCAGAACCGCGCATATCCCGCACAGCTCGACTGTCGATCCCGCCGAGATCGAGCGCTTTTCGCGCATCGCCGAGGAATGGTGGGACCCCATGGGCAAGTTCGCCCCGCTGCACCGGCTGAACCCGCTGCGCATCGGCTACATCCGCGACCGCGCCGCCCTCCAATGGCAGCGCGAGGCGCTATCGGGCACTCCCCTCAAGGGGCTGTCGGTGCTGGATATCGGCTGTGGCGGCGGGCTCTTGAGCGAGCCGATGGCGCGGTTGGGCGCCCAGGTGACCGGCATCGATGCCGCCCAGCGCAACATCGTGGTCGCGGACCTGCATGCCGAGAAGCAGGGCCTGGCCATCGACTACAAGCAGCACACCGCCGAGGCGATGGCCGACGCAGGGCCGCAGTTCGACATCGTGCTGGCGCTGGAGATCGTCGAGCATGTGGCCGACGTCGAGCTATTCCTGAAATCCTGTGGCCGGCTGGTCAAACCCGGTGGCTTGTTGTTCCTGTCGACGATCAACCGCACCGCCAAGGCCTGGGCGCTGGCCATCGCCGGCGCCGAATACATCCTGGGCTGGCTGCCGCGCGGCACGCACGACTGGAAGAAGTTCCTGAAGCCGTCGGAAGTTGTGAATGGTCTGCGCGCCGGCAGCATCGAGACCCAGGAAATTGTGGGTGTGGTCTACAGCCCGCTTAGTCGCGCCTGGTCGCTCAACAAGGGCGACCTCGACGTGAACTACATGCTTTACGGCGTGACACGGCGTTAATTGCCGCCCTAATTTCCCCTAGGTACCCACGGCAGGCGGCCGAACTCGATGCCCTCATCGGCCAGCGCCTCGGCTTCCTCGTCGCTGGTCTCGCCATAGATGCCGCGCTTGTCGCTCTCGCCGTAGTGGATCTTGCGCGCTTCCTCGGCAAAAGCCGGCCCGACGTGCTCGCAGTTCTTCTCGACCTGCTCGCGCACCTTCAGCAACGCCTCGCGCATTTCCTTGGGCATGTGCCTGGCAAGCGCCGCCATCTGCTGCTGTTGCGGCGACGGCACTGGAGCGGGGGCGGGCGCGGCTTCGGCGGGCGCCTCGACAATGCCTTTGGACGCGCCTTTACCGATGCGCGGCGCCATGACGGCGCGGGCGACCTTGAAGTCGCCGCACTCGGGGCAGCCGATCAGGGAGCGCTTTTCCTGACGCTCATAGGCCTTGCTGTCCTTGAACCAGCTGTCGAATTCATGGCCTTTGCGGCAGCGCAGACGGTACAGAATCATCTTGATAAATCAGGTATTTGGCACTCATGAAGGGCGAGTGCCAAGATGATGGGGTGTGATTGTGGCCGACGCAAGAGGGATGCCATCGCCCTGGATCGTCCAGTGGGCCGGGCTGATAGCGCCCGCCTCGACGGTCTTGGACGTCGCGGCGGGCCGTGGACGACATGCGCTCTTCTTTGCCGAGCGTGGCCAGACGGTGACGGCGGTCGATCGCGACACAAGTTCGATCGCGCCCTATGCGAAGCTCGAGATCGTCACGGCCGATCTGGAAGACGGTAGCCCCTGGCCCTTTCCGGGCCGGCAATTCGGAGCCGTCGTCGTCACCAACTATCTACATCGTCCGTTGATGCCGACGTTGCTCGAGGCGATCGCATCGGGTGGCGTGCTGCTCTATGAGACCTTCATGGTCGGCAACGAACGCTTCGGCAAACCGAGCCGGCCCGACTTCCTGCTGAAAGACGGCGAGCTGCTCGAGCTGGTACACGATCGATTTTCAGTGGTCGCCTACGAGGCGCGCCTGATCAGTGAGCCGCGCATGGCAATGGTGCAGCGGATCGCGGCGCGACGATCGTCGTAGACAGGACTTTATTCGGCAGCCTTCGCCACAGCCGCCTTATGCAGCACGGGCGGCGCGTATTTCCGGTCGTGCTGCAGCGACGGCACCATCTTGCGCGCCTCGGCGGTCTTGGCGAGATCGACCTCGGCCATCACGAAGCCGGCCTTTTCGCCGCCGGCGTCGGCCAGCACCTCGCCCCACGGCGCCACGGCGATCGAATGGCCGTAGGTCTTGCGGTTGGAACCCTTGTGCGTGCCGACCTGGGCCGGTGCGAAGACGAAGCAGCCGGTCTCGATGGCGCGCGCGCGCATCAACGTGTGCCAGTGCGCCTGGCCGGTCGGCACGGTGAAGGAAGAAGGGATCGACAGCATGGTGGCGCCGGCATGCGCCAGCTCGCGATAGAGATAGGGAAAGCGCAGGTCGTAGCAGATGGTCATGCCGAGCACGCCCCACGGCGTCTCGGCCAGCACGGCCTTGTCGCCGGGCTTGAAGGTCGAGGACTCGCGATACTTCTCGCCGCCNNACGTCGAACATGTGGATCTTGTCGTAGCTCGCCACGATGCCGCCGTCGGAATCGATCAGGAACGAACGGTTGCGGAGTTGCTCCTCGCCCGGCACGAGGATCTGGATCGAGCCAAGGAGGAACCACGCCCCCAGCTCGCGCGCCATGGCGCGGCAAGCGGCCAGCATCGAGCTGGCCTCCTCGGTCTCGGCCTTGGCCAGGGTCTCGGCGCGGTTGGCGCCGATCATGCTGGTCACTTCCGGCGTCATGATGAAGTCTGCGCCGGCATCGCGCGCCAGGCGCGCCTGGGTGCGCACGAACGCTACATTCTCGGCGACCTCGTTGCTGACGTTGGTCTGGATCAGGCCGGCTTTGAATTTGGCGGTCATCGCAAGGCGCCTCAGCCCGGCTGGGCGAGCAGCGGATCGAGCTTGCCCGCCTGCTCGAGGGCGGCGAGCTCGTCGGAGCCGCCGATATGTTGGCCGTTGATGAAGATCTGCGGCACGGTCGAACGCTTGGCCCGCTCGCGCATCTCGGCGCGCTTGGCTTCATCTTCCATCACGTCCATTTCCTGGTAGGCCGCACCCTTCTTCTCAAGCAGGCCCTTGGCCCGGGCGCAGTAGCCGCACCACGGTGTGGTGTAGATCTCGATCTTGGCCATCACGAACTCCTTGAACCGACTATAACGCCGGCCGGACGACCCGCGCCAGCGTCAGCACGTCCACAGAACGCGCCCCGCCCCGTTCCAGTACCGCCGTGCAAGCCTCGACGGTCGCCCCGTGGTCAGCACATCGTCGACCAGCAACACCGACTTGCCTTTGAGCCTGGCCATCCAGCGCGGATGGACTTCGAAGGCCTGGCGGACATTGCGGCGGCGCTCCTTGGCCTTGAGGCCCGCTTGCGAGCCGGTCCAGCGTTGCCGTCGCAGCAGATCGGGCGCCAGCTTCGGATGGGCCGCCTCGCGCGCGACGCTCTTGGCCAGCAGGAGCGCCTGGTTGTAGCGGCGCGTCAGCAGCCGTCGCCAATGCAGCGGCACCGGCGCCACGAGGTCGGCTTCGGCCACAAGCTCCGCACCGGCCCGCGCCATCCAGCCGCCGCAGGCGCGCGCCATGTCGGTGCGGTCGCCATGCTTGAACGGCAGCCCCAGCCGGCGGCTCTTATCGTCGTAGATCATCGCCGCGCGCGCCCGGCGAAAGCGCGGCGGCCGAGTCAGGCAATCGACGCACAGCGCCTGATCGCCCATGTCGCTGGAAAACGGCACGCCACACTGCGCGCAATGCGGTGGTGAGATGAAGGAAAAGCCCGGCCAGCAGCCGACGCAGAGCGCACCCGCCGTCTCGACAATCTTGCCGCAGCCCAGACAAAGCGGCGGCAGGACGGCATCGAGCACGCGTCGCGCCGGGCCTTGCCAGATGAAGTTCATTGCCGTCCGCCACATCAGGCCATTGAGCCCGGCAAATATGCCGGGACGGTGGCGGCCTCCCCTACCCGGCGCCACGCTTTCGCCCTACATACGGTTCGTGAGCCTTCCCGACCCCCTGCTGGCCTTCGACCGCGCCACGCTGCGCATCCGGCGCGAGCGTGCGGCACGCGACTGGGACCGCAGCTCGTTCCTCAAGCGCGAGATCGCCGAGCGCCTGGTCGAGCGGCTGGACGACGTGCGGCGGAGCTTCCCCCTGGCGCTCGATCTTGGCTGCCACGGCGACGAAATCGCGACCGCGCTCGGCCAGCGCAAGACGGTCGGCCACCTGCTGCGCGCCGATCTCGGTTTCGGCTTTGCCCGCCGCGCCCAGGGCCCTGCATTGGTCGCCGACGAGGAGGCGCTGCCCTTCGCAGCCGGCCGCTTCGACCTGGTGCTGAGCGCCATGAGTCTTCATTGGGTCAACGACCTGCCGGGCGCCCTGATCCAGATCGCCCGTATCCTGAAGCCCGATGGCCTCTTCCTTGGCGCCATGCTGGGCGGCGGTACGCTGTGGCAGTTGCGCCAGGCGCTGGCGGCGGCGGAAAGCGAGATCGAGGGCGGCTTGAGTCCGCGCGTCTCGCCGTTTGCCGATCTGCGCGATGCCGCGGGCCTGCTGCAGCGCGCGGGCTTCGCTTTGCCGGTGGCCGACGGCGAGACCATCGAGGTCGAGTACGACAGCGCGCTCGCCCTGATGCGCGAGCTCGGCGCCATGGGCGAAAGCAATCTCGTGGCCGAGCGCCGCCGCAGCTTCACACGGCGCGCCACCCTGCTGCGGGCGGCGGAAATCTACGGCGAGCGGTTCGCCCAGCCGTCGGGCCGCATTGCCGCCAGCTTCGAGGTGCTGTTCCTGCACGGCTGGGCGCCGCACGAATCGCAGCCAAAGCCGCTCAAGCCCGGCGCGGCGGCGCACCGCCTGGCCGAGGCGCTGGGCAGCACCGAACGAAGCGCCGGCGAGAAAGTGCAGCGGGGATAGATCGTGCCTGCCGTCAAACTGTCGTTCAGCGATATCCTGTCGGAAAGCTTCGGCTTCTTCTTCGGCCACCTGCCGCTGTTCTTCCATCTGGTGACGATCCCGTGGATCTTCTCGCTTGTGATACGCATCGGCGGCGCGGGTCTTGCCGAGGAATCGCTCGTTGTCATGCTGGCGGAAAAGGCCGTCGATGCCGTGCCGAGCGTGATGTTCATGGTCGCCTGGATGCGGGCCGTCCTGCTCGGGCCGCAGCGGGTCGAACGGNNATGACCTTCGTGCTGATCTCGGCCTTCACGCTGACGCTGGGGATGATCGATCCCAGCACCATCGGCACCCCGCCGGTCGATCCCGAGCTGGCCCGCCGCGAGGCGATGGCGGCGCCCCTCGGCGTCGGATTCATCGTCTCGGCGCTGTTGGCGCTGCGGGTGAGCTTCGGGCTGGCCGCGACTGCGGTCGACGTGCCGTTCTCGCCGCGCCATTCCTGGAGTCATAGCCGCGGCAACGGCTGGATCATCGTCGGCGCGCTGTTCGTGATCTTCTTCGCCGGCGCCGTGGCCACCATGATGGCGTTCCTCGTGCCGCTGTCTCTCCTGCGCGGCCTGCTGGGAGCCGACACGGCCGCCGTCGTGATCGCCTGGACGGTGGCGATCCTCGCTTCCTACGCCAGCACCGGCGTGGTGGCGACGGCGCTGGCCATCATCTTCCGCAAGCTGACCGGCTGGCACGAGGGCACGCAGCTGGCGCCGCTCGCCTAACCGCCGACCCCAAAATCGTTGTCATCCCGAGCGTAGCAAGGGACCTTTAAAAGCCATTGGCGCGAGCAGATCGGCCCAAGTTGGATTGATCGTTTCGACGAGCGCGTCCTTCTTAGATCGGCTCCAGCCTTTGATCTGCTTCTCGCGAGCTATTGCCTCTTCGATCCATTCGTATTCTTCGGCGTAGACGAGTGTGTTGACGCGATATCGCTTGGTAAAGGCGCCGCCAGTCCCGGCACGATGTTCAGCGACGCGCTGCTTGAGATTGTTGGAGACGCCGACATACATCACGTTTCGGCTCACGTTCGTGGGGATGTAGACGTGATAGCTTCTCATCGGTCCCGGAAAGGTCCCTCGCTACGCTCGGGATGACAATTTTGTCTGCATCGACGCCCGTGCGTCTGTCAGAGCAAGTCGCGCAGCAGCCCGACCAGTGGCACGTCGGCCGGCGGCATCGGGTAGCGCGACAGCTCATTGGGCGCGACCCATTTCAGCGCTTGGCCTTCGCGCGGCTGGGGGGTGCCGCGCCATTTGCGGCAGGCGAAGACCGGCATCAGCAGATGAAACTTTTCGTAGCCGTGGCTGGCGAAGGCGATCGGCGCCAGGCAGCTCGCGGCGGTCTCGACGCCGAGCTCCTCGTGCAGTTCGCGCACCAGCGCCTGCTCGGGTGTCTCGCCGGCATCGACCTTGCCGCCGGGGAACTCCCACAGCCCAGCCATCGACTTGCCTTCCGGGCGTTGGGCAATCAGCACGCGGCCGTCAGGATCGACCAGAGCAACGGCCGCCACCAGCACGAGCGGACGCTCGCCCAGTGGCGGCGGGCTGCCCGGACATTCCTCATCGAACGACGGCGCGCTCAAGAACGGTAGCTGCCGTTGATGTCGATGTAGCCGTGCGTGAGATCGCAGGTCCAGACCGTGGCGCGGCCGCGGCCGAT
>PLYQ01000339.1:17889-21117 GCA_003153415.1 Rhodospirillales bacterium
TCGCCGGCGATCGCTGTCTTGACCAGCGGCGAGTTGGCGACCGCCAGGCCGATCTTGCGCGCAGCGCCGTTCGACGAGGCGCCGCCCACGCTGATGGTGACGAACTTGGTGGCGCCCTCGCCGTCACGGGCGAGCAGCTGCGCCAGCTCAATCAGCACCTCGTCGAGCCCGCGCTTGAAGTCGACCAGGACCGGATCGTCGGCTTCCTCGATCGGCGCATGGCGGGCAGCACCGGTGGCGGCCAGCAGCAGCGTGTCACTGGTCGAGGTGTCGCCGTCGACCGTGACGCAGTTCAGCGACTTGTCGGCGGCGTCGGTCAGCAGTTTCTGCAGCACACCGCTCGGCACCTTGGCGTCGGTGAACACGAAGGCCAGCATGGTCGCCANNGCCATGTCGGGCGCGATCATGCCCGAGCCCTTGAGGAAGCCGTTGATGGTCACGGTTTTCTCGCCGATCTTAGCTTGGCGCGTGGCGAGCTTGGGGAAGGTATCGGTCGTCATAATGGCGCCGGCGGCGGCCGACCAGTTGTCTTCCCGCGCCGACTTGATCATCCCCGGCACGACCGCGACGATCTTCTCCCAGTCGAGCTGCTGGCCGATCACGCCGGTCGAGGCCATGAAGACCTCGTTGCGCGGACAGCCGAGCGCTTGGGCGATGGCGCGCGTACTCTCTTCGACGGCCTTGTCGCCGGCCTTGCCGGTAAAGGCGTTGGCGTTGCCGGCATTGACCACGATCGCGCGCACCTTGCCGCGCGCGAGGTTCTTACGGCACCAGTCGACCGGCGCCGAGCTGGTCTTGGACCGGGTGAGGACGCCCGCGATCGTGGCGCCGGCGGGCATGATTGCCAGCATGACGTCGTCGCGATCCGCGTAACGCACGCCCGAACGCGCGGCCCCGAGCTTGACGCCCGCGATGCGCGGCAGCGTCGGCGTCGTTTTGGGCGCGAGCGGCGATACGGCGTGCTTGACGGCCATAGAACTCCCCATGCGGACGGCCGGGTTCATCCCCGGATCGGCCGAAGCGCGGAGACTACACCAGAAATGCCGGAAATCGTGAGTTTTACTTGCCGGGGGTGGGCGGCGCGGGGGTCGGCCGGGCCGGCGTCCCCGGCGTGACCGGCGTGGCCGGTGGCTCGGGCTTGCTGCCGTCCATGGTGAATTTCTCGATCTTGGAGGCGGAGCGCAGCTGATCAAGCAGGGCCGTCACGGTCTCGCGCGCCAGTTCTTCCTTGAGCGGCTCGGCCAGTTCCTCGAAGGCCGGCGGCGGCGCCTGGCGGCGGTCCTCGAGCAGAATCACGTGGTAGCCGAACTGGGTCTTGATCGGTATCTCGGTGAGCTCGCCCTTCTTCAGCGCAAACGCTGCGTCGGCGAATTCCTTCACCATGTCGCTCTTCTTGAACCAACCAAGATCGCCGCCCTCGGCGCCCGACGCCTTGTCGGTCGACTTGTCCCGGGCGAGCTTGTCGAAGGACCCGCCCTTCTTCAGATCGGCGATCAGCGCCTTGGCCTCGTCCTCGGTGGCGACGAGGATGTGGCGCGCGTGGACCTCCTCCTCGGTCGGCATCGACTTCAAGCGCTCCTGGTAGCGCTGTTGCAGCTTCTCGGCGGTGATCTTCTTGGCAATTTCACGTTGCAGCCAGTAGTCCTGGATAACCTGCTCCTCGACGAAGGCCATGCGTTTCTTGAAGGCAGCCTCGTCGCCGACCTTGTTCTTGCGCCCGTCCGCCACGACCAGCTTGCTGTCGATGATGCGGTCGAGCAGCGCCGGGAAGACGGCCTGCAGCGGCATGTTGCGATATTGTTGCGGCAGCGCTTTCTGGGCCTCCTCGAGCTCCGAAAGCCGTATCGGCTGGCCGTTCACGGTGGCCACAATGGGGTCCTTGAGCGGCTGGGCCTGGGCCGGCTTCGCCGGCGCCGGCGCAGGCAGCGCGGGCTTTGGTACGCCCGCCGGCGGGGCCGGCTGCTGGGCGGCCACAGGGCCCGCGATTGCGGCGGCTGCGCAGCACAGGATGACGACGCGCAGGAGGCGCAAGCTCTGGCTCATGAGTAACTCCGGACCGGAAAAGACGACAAGACGGGCTGCGTCCTTCGTTTACACAGGGCCGCTCGCCCCAAGCAAGCGCCGACGCCGCGGCGATGGCCTCCGTGACGATGAATTGCGGCACTTTTTCGTGAGTCGGCCGCGGCCACCGGTTGCAGTCATCCGAGCTTGCGTTGACACTCCGGGGGACGCTCTCTATCTCTGATTGGGATGGCGGGCCGCAGTGCCCGCCTAAGTCATTACAATATCGAGGTTTTCATGCTGGGGTCGCTTGCCCGAAGCTTGTTCGGGACGGCCAATGACCGCATCGTCAAAGGCTTCGACAAGCCGGTGGCGAAGGTCAATGCGCTGGAGCCGGAGTTCGCCAAGCTCTCGGACGACGCGCTGCGCGCCAAGACCGTGGAATTCCGCGAGCGGCTGGCCAAGGGCGAGACCCTGGATGGCCTGTTGGTCGAGGCCTTCGCCATCGTGCGCGAAGCCGCCAAGCGCACGCTCGGCCAGCGCCACTTCGACGTCCAGCTCAAGGGCGNNCCGAGATGAAGACGGGCGAAGGCAAAACGCTCGTCGCCACGCTCCCCGCCTACCTCAACGCACTCGAAGGCAAGGGCGTCCACGTCGTCACGGTGAACGACTACCTGGCCCGCCGCGACTCCGAATGGATGGGCCAGATCTACCGCTTCCTTGGCCTCACCGTCGGCGTGATCGTGCACGATCTCTCGGACGAGCAGCGCAAGGAAGCCTATGCCTGCGACGTCACCTACGGCACCAACAACGAGATCGGCTTCGATTATCTGCGCGACAACATGAAGTACCGCCTCGACGCCATGGTCCAGCGGCCCTTCAACTACGCGATCGTCGACGAAGTCGACTCGATCCTCATCGACGAAGCGCGCACGCCGCTGATCATCTCGGGCCCGGCCGAGGATTCCTCGGAGCTCTACCGGCGCGCCGACACGGTGATCCCCAGGCTCAAGGCCGAGGCCTACGAAAAGGACGAAAAGAACCGCACCGTGGTGCTGACCGACGCCGGCATCGAGGCGGTCGAAGACATCCTGCGCGGCGACGGCCTGCTGCCCGAGGGCATCAGCCTCTATGCGCCGACCATGATATCGGTGCTGCATCACGTCACCCAGGCGCTGCGCGCCCACAAGCTGTTCGCGCGCGACGTCGACTACATCGTCAAGGACG
>PLYQ01000339.1:21164-21349 GCA_003153415.1 Rhodospirillales bacterium
ACCGAGTTTGGCGAGATCTACCGGCTCGAGGTGGTCGAGATCCCGACCAACGTGGTCGTGGTGCGCAAGGACGCCGACGACGAGATCTACCGCACGATGACCGACAAGACGCGCGCCATCGTCAAGCTGATCGAGGAATGTCGCGCCCGCCAGCAGCCGATGCTGGTCGGCACCGTGTCGATCGA
>PLYQ01000339.1:21420-21553 GCA_003153415.1 Rhodospirillales bacterium
AACGTCGAGATGCTGGTGCGCCAGAGCGAGCCCGCGATTGCCGCCAAGTTCGCTGACGAGGCCGAACGCAAGGCCGAGATCAAGCGCGTCGAGGCCGAAATCCGGTCGGGCGTCGAGCGCGACCGCGAGATCG
>PLYQ01000063.1 GCA_003153415.1 Rhodospirillales bacterium
TCTAGGACCCAGTCCAACGTCCGATCGGACAAACCCCGGCGCTCCCCACCGCCGCCGACCGACCCATGAACGCCTGGAAACCATTTTTGCTGGTAGGGAGCGTCGTCTGCTTCGACGGCGACACCTAGAGCCGTGTTCATCTCCGGCACATTGTCCCAAAGCGTCGGCACAAAGTCCTTGCGTCGTTCATCTATGGCAACCGCATGACGGGCACTCTTGATGAAAGGCGAGAGGGATGTATCGTGGAACTCGTATTTCTTGTCCAAGAAGTTCAGCAATCTGTAGCGAGTCGGAATCCCCAACGCACCGACGGTATCCCAAACGCCGAGATAGGTAATTCGCAGACGAGGCGCCGATCCGCTTCGATAACCCGGAACATTCTGGCTTCGCCACCGATCCTCATCGTCGGACACGCAGATTTGGGGAGAGTATTGGCGCCGGAAGGACATCATCCTTGCGTCGTACGCCACGTCACGAGGTTTGCGCTGCTGATAAAGCAGAACCGCCTCGGTGACTTTCGCGGCATCTCCCCGGCGCAGGATGCCGCACGCGCTCAGCAGACCGGCGAATGACCGAGCCGTGTATGCCCCGCGCGAGAATCCAAAAACGTAGATCTCGTCGCCAGGCGTATGGTTGAAGATCAGAAATCGATAGGCATCGCCGAGGTTCTCTACGATCCCGTGACCAAACAATCCGCCTGACAGTTTTTCACCCTTTCGAGTCCCAACTCCTTCATCGTAAAAGATCGCTTGCGCCGTTCCGTCAATGGCGATCGGGAGAACACTCTCCGCGGTGATGACGACATTGGTCGAGAACGGAGCATCCAGGCGGTTCCAACTTCCATCGAAGCAGAAGACGAGTCGCTTCATGGTCACCTCGGAAGCAGATCGCCGACCTGCAGCTCGGTTACCGCGGCGTCGACACGGCGGGCCACAGCACGCACCATTTCCAGGCCGCGCTGATTGCCCAGGTCCATGCCGCCCGTCGTGAAGACGGCAACGAACAGGCCGCACAGGACGGCGAAACGGTAGGCCTCCCAGCAATCATCGTAAGTGAAGCCTTCCACGCCCATCTGAAGCAGGGTGTCGTGGTAACGACGCAGCAGAACCTTTTCCGCCTGCTGCC
The DNA here is from genome assembly GCA_003153415.1 of Rhodospirillales bacterium. GTDB lineage: Bacteria > Pseudomonadota > Alphaproteobacteria > Reyranellales > Reyranellaceae > Reyranella. Next base: position 1,126 of record PLYQ01000063.1, read on the forward strand.
GGTACGCGGTCGGGACGCTGTTGCAGATCAGATAGGCGACATCGTAAAGCGGCCCACCGCGGCCGGAGATCTGCCAGTCGACGGCGGCGATGCCGTCGTCGCCGAGGCCAGGCCCGAACAGCAGGTTGTCGGCGCGATAGTCGCCATGCAGGAAGGTACGCGCGCCCGACGCCAGGTCCTTGATCACGCGGGCCGCCACGGGTGCAAGCCCCTCCGCAGTCTTCTTCGTATAATCGCTGTAGCAGTCGGCAAAATTGCTCAAGGCCGGGACAAGGAAACCCTGGTAGCCGGCCTGGACGGCCGCGCCGTACTGGGGATTGGCGAAATCGAACAGCGCGTCCATGCCGCCTGTGTCGACCTTGCCCCACCAGGCGCCGTGCAGGCGGCCGATCGCCGTGATCGCGGCCTCGGCCTGGGCGGGCGTCAGGCCCGCGACCTGATCGCCCAGAATCGTCGCGCCGCCCATATCCTCGAGCAACAGCACGAAGCTGTGGTCGGCCATGTCCAGCTCGGCGTGAAACAGGCGTGGCGTGCGGATCGGCGAGTACTGCGCGAGCTTGGTATAGAAAGCGACCTCGCGCGGGTAGAAGGAGAGCGCGCGGGCGACGCCGAGATTGGTTGGGTCGGCGGTCGGAAACTTGCTGATGAGGCTTGGCGGTCCACCGGCCTCTGCCTTGTCGTAGTCGATCGAGAGCCGCGAAACCTCGCCCATGATGCCGACACCCAAGCCGAGATCGGCGGCCGCCACGCCCGCGATTTTGGCGCCCGACAGCACTCCGTTGCGGCGCAGGACGCCGTCGAGCCATTCGGCATCGACCGCGGCCGCATTGTTTGGCCAGTCGCCCATCCTCGCTCCCGGTGGTCGTTTTTTTCAGCCAACCCAACGTCAGGCCGTTGGCCGCTTGTTCGGGCCATTATCGTCGCCAAGGCCGCGCCTAGACAAGCCGGGCCGTCCGCATTGCGCGCGCTCGCTTCGACGGATGGACACCCCATAAGTCGCATGCTTAGGTTGTGCGGCGGTCCCGAACTTCGGCCGCCCAGGAAAGCACGAGCATGAGCAGCCCATCGCCGGTCTTCGATGCCTCTACGCTGGAAGTGGTTTGCCAGGGTCTCGGATTCTCCGAGGGGCCGGTCGCCATGCCCGACGGGACGGTCCTTCTGGTCGACATCAAGAAGCAATGCCTGACGCGGGTCCTGGCCGATGGATCCCAGCAGCTCGTGGCGAACGTGCCCGGCGGGCCGAACGGCGCCGCCGTCGGACCGGACGGCAGGATCTACATTTGCAACAACGGCGGCTTCGACTGGAACGAACTTCCGTTGCCGAACGGACAGGTCATCTCGGTGGGCGAACACCAGGCCCGCGACTACACGGGAGGATCGGTGCAGGTGCTCGACCTCGCCACAGGCAAGCTCGAGACGATCTACACCGAGTGCGAGATCAGCACCGACATGACCGGCCTCGGCCCGCGCGCGCCGAAGGAGTTTCCCTCGCGATCCGAGCTGCGCGGGCCGGACGATCTGGTGTTCGACGGCGCCGGCGGATTCTGGATCGCCGATTTCGGCAAGTCGCGGCCGCGGGACAAGGACACGACCGGCGTCTATTACGCTCACACCGACGGATCGTACATCCGCGAGAAGATCTTTCCGCTCGACGGGCCGAACGGCATTGCGCTCTCGCCGGCCGGGGACCGCCTTTATGTCTCGCTGACGTTCCGGCGGCAGCTGCTTTACTGGGAACTCGATGGGCCGGGCAGCATCCGGCCCAACCCCACCACCATCGACGGCTCGTATGTGCTGAACGCCGCCATGCCGGGGGACCTCGATTCCATCAAGGTCGACGAGCAGGGCAACGTCCATGCGGTGACGATCCTTCCGAAGAAGACGCCGTTCTGCAACGGCGGGGTGACCGTTGTTTCGGCCCAGGGCGAGATCCTAGAGTTCTTCGAAATCGCGATCCCGGGAAAGTTCGTGCCGATGCCATCGAACCTGTGCTGGGGCGGTCCGGACCGCAGGACGGCCTACATCACCTGCGGCGGCTCGGACATTCTGGCGAAGGTGCGGACGTCGATTGCGGGACTGCGTCCGGCGTACTGATCAAGATATCTCACGATATCTCACGAGGGGGGAGAAGAGATGTCCAAACTTGGCCAGATCCGGTACGTCATTGTGCCGATATCGATCCTGGCGATGCTGGTGAATTCGGGGATCTCGGGGATCCGCCGGCGCGGCCAGCATCCCAAGCAACATGGCTGCGTTCGCGCGACCTTCCAGGTTCTCGACAACATTCCCACGCACTACAAGGTCGGGCTGTTCGCCAAGCCCGCCCTCTATGACGCGCTGATCCGCTTCTCCAACGGCCCCCAGGAAGACGACCGCCAGCCCGGCCCGCAGGGCATGGCCATCAAGCTGATCGGCGTGCCGGGCCGCAAGATCCTCGACGCCCAGGCGGATGCCGGCACGCATGACTTCATCCTGATCGACGGCCCGGTGTTCTTCGTGCGTGACACGGACTCCTATGCCCGCCTGTTCAAGGACCTGGCCCCGCGGCCGAAGGGAGCGGAGCCCGTGAAGTGGCTCGCCGAGCTGAAACGTACCCACCCGGCAGACGTCGCGGTCGCCCAAAACTACCAGAACCGCGTGGCCGACAGCCCGCTCAACCGGCCGTTCTGGAGCCAGGTGCCGTACGCCTTCGGACTCGGCGACGACACGATCAGCCGTTACAGCGTCGTCCCCCACCCCGGAAACATGATCGCTCCGATTCCCCCGCAGTTTCGCGACAAGGACTGCCTGCGGCAGGAGATGGTCGACCAGCTCACGACGGCGGCGCAGCCGGCGAGCTTCGACTTCTTCGTGCAGCTGGGTCCCGATGCAACGACGGCGACCATCGACAATCCTACCGTTGAATGGAAGACACCGGTCCAGAAAGTTGCCGTCATCACCATTCCGGCGCAGGACTTCGCCCGGCCCGATCAGGATCGCTTCGCGGAGACCCTGTCGTACACGCCGTGGCATGCCTTGCCGGAACACCGGCCGGTCGGGCAGATCAACGAGATCCGCCGCACCGTCTATGCCGCGACGTCCCGCGTGCGCCACCTGGTCAGGCTGACCCGCCAAAAGGAGCCGACCAGCGCCGTTGCCCCGAGACCGGCCGGCTGCCTGAAGCGCCTGGCGATCGGCGCTGCAGCACTCCTCGCCGCGGGCGTGGCGGCCGCTGCGGTAATATGGGGTCCGATGCTCTACGTCGCCCTGCCGGAGTATCCGGCCGTCGAGAAGCACGTCTGGCTCAACCAGAATTGGCAGCCCGGCGGACGCGAGTGGTACCATCATGCCAGTCAGGGCGGCCAGTTCCCGCCGATGATCAACGTTCCGTACGAGTGGTTCATCTCCCTCGAACAGCCGACGATATCGCTCGGCGCGGCCGGACTTCTCGCCGATCAGCACTATCTCGATCGTTTCGGCTACATACCCTCGACTACGGAGGACGGCGCCTACGACTGGCGGCGTTGCGCCGAACCTGAAACGGCGACGGGCTACGAAAGCGGCAAGGAATTGCTGGCGTGGCGGCATCGGCTGCCGGTGGGCTTCGCCTGCAGCGATCGGGTGACCGATCCGATGCTTTATCCGGACGGCAAGCCGTGGCGGAATGCGGGGACCGGACGGACCATGAGCAAGGTGGGTCTCACCTGTGCCGCCTGCCATACGGGCCGATTGACCTACGGCAACACCGAGGTCCTGATCGACGGCGGATCGGCGATGACCGATGTCGTCAAGCTGAACACCGCGATTGCCTTGTCGCTGGCATTCACGAAAATCCTGCCGTTCCGCTTCGATCGGTTTGCGCTGAGGCTCCTGGGACCGGACGCGACCGACGCCTCGCGCGCCGCGCTCAGCGAGCAGCTCGATGCCGTGGTGGAGCGGGTCCGTACGCTGCATGGCCTCGACAAGAAGACCCTTTCGCAGGGCGTGGAAGAGGGCTTTGGCCGGCTCGACGCGTTGAACCGGATCGGCAACCAGGTCTTTGCGATCGACCTCGACAGGTTCGAGAACTACGTCGGCAGCTCGGCGCCGGTGCATTATCCCCGCATCTGGGACACGCCATGGTTCGACTGGGCGCAATACAACGGATCGATCGAGCAGCCGATGGTGCGCAACGCCGGCGAGTCCCTGGGGACGGGAGCACCTATTGCGCTGGCAGGATCGCCTCCCGGCAGCACCGCGCTGACGGCGCCTCCGTTCACGTCGACCCTGCAGGTCGGCACCCTGTTCAAGATGGAACAGATGCTCGCCGGCAAGCCGCCAACCGATAAGAAAGAATTCAGCGGCCTCGTCGCGCCCCGGTGGCCGGCGGAAATCCTCGGCGCGCTCGACCAGCAGCTTGTCGAACGCGGCGCCAAGCTCTACGAGACCATCTGTGCGCACTGCCACCTGCCGGCGACCCGCAGCGCGGCGTTCTGGAATTCCGAGTACTGGACGGCGCCGAACAAGGCGGGCGAGCGCTATCTGAAGGTCACCATGATCCCGGTCGAGGAAGTCGGCACCGACAGGTCGCATGTCGACGACCTGGCGGCCCGCAAGGTCAGCCTGCCGCCGGAATTGAACATCGCGAACGACGGTTTCGCCTTGGCCCTCAAGCAAGTCGTGGAAAATGCCGTCACCCGCTGGTACGACAGCCAGAACCCGCCCGTGCCCCAGGAAAAGCGCGACGAGATGAACGGTTACCGGGACAACGAGGTCTGGGCGCAGATGAAGTACAAGGCCCGGCCGCTCGACGGCGTGTGGGCCACGCCGCCCTACCTGCACAATGGCTCGGTGCCCGACATCGAGGCGCTGCTGGGACCGATCGCCGATCGGCCGAAGGAATTCTGGCTGGGCCAGCGCGTCCTCGATCCCGTGCGCCTGGGATACCGGTGGGACAAGCTGCCGGGCGGGTTCAAGTACGAGACCTGGCGGCGCGGCAACAGCAACACCGGCCACGAGTTCGCCGACCCCTACGACCCCGACCCCACGAAGCGGCCTCCCGGCCGCATCGGGCCTAAGCTGAGCCCCGACGATCGCCGCGCGCTGATCGAGTTCCTGAAATCGATGTGAAGCGCCTCGAGACCTTTGCTTAGCCCTCCGGTACGCCCGCCTTGCGCAGGCCAGCGACGACGCGCTCGCGCTGTGCCAGAAACGTCGGATTGTCGCTCGCTGCGCCGGCGCGGTAGCGGCGCAAGGTGAATTCGGGATTGAGGGCAAGTCCCGCCTGAACCGCTGCCCGAGCTTCGTCCAGGCGGCCGAGATGCGACAATGCCGCGCCGAGCAGGAAATTCGTATAGGGGTTGTTGCGGTTGAGCGCGAGGGCGCCACGGAGCTTTTCGACCGCTTCCTCGTCGCTGCCGAGGAAGAGCTTGGCATCGCCCGAGATCGACAGCCATGCAGCGCCGAACGTATCGCGGGGACTGAGTCGGAGCGCCTCTTCGATATGCGCCTCGGTTTCCTCGCTGCGACCGATGCGATACTTCGCCAGCCCGATCATCGCATGAGCGGGGGCCAGGTTTCGGTCCAGCGCCAACGCCCGTTCACAGGCGGCTATGCCCTGCACTGCGCGGTTGGTCTGAATTTGCACCAGTCCCAGGAACAAGTGGGCAGCGGCATGATCGGGTGCCAGGGAGAGCGCCGCACCCAGCGCCGCCTCGGCCGCCGCCAATCGCACGGCCCGATCGTCGGCCGCATACAGCGAAGCCTTGAGGGTGTCTACATACGCCCCCCACACCATCGCCTCGACATTTCCGGGATCGAGCTTCAGGGCGCGGTCGAGAAAGTCGCGCGCCTGCACGAGGTAGTCGGGAGTGTTGCCCTTGTTCAGCAACGCCAAGCCCTGGAAATAGAGGTCCAGGGAATCGGGATTCGGCGCCCGTTCCGCGCGCCGCGCCTCGGCGCCGATCAACTGCGTTCCCAATTGTCTGGCGAGCCGCGCGACGATTTCGTCCTGCATGTCGAAAAGGTCGCCCGAGGGCTTGTCGAAACGCTCCGCCCAGAGATGACTGCCGGTCGCGGTCTCGATGAGCTGGACGTTGACGCGCATGCGGCTGCCGCTGCGCTGCACGGAGCCTTCGAGCGCATAACGCGTGTTCAACTCGCGGCCGACCTGCATCACGTCGACGGACTTGCCCTTGTAGGTGAACGCCGTGTTGCGGGCGATCACCAGCGTGCCGCCCATGCGGGACAGGTCGGTGGTCAGGCTTTCGGTCACGCCATCGACGAAATATTCATGTTCGGGATCGCCCCCGATGTTTGCGAAGGGCAGAACCACAATGGAAAGTCGCGGCAGGGTCGACATGCCGGGCAGGCGGACATTCGGCGCCGGCGACCTGGCCGACTTGGATGCCGGCCAATCCTCGGCTTTCCATTCGACCCGGAAGGCCCGCATGCGGCGCGCAATGTTCTTGAGGTCCAACTCCCCCAGGGCGTGAAGACTTGCCTTGAGCCGGTCCTGGACCGCCTCGCGAACGGCCCGGGACACGACGATCCCGCCGGGTGGCGCTTCCGCTTCCAGGCGCGCCGCGATATTTACGGCATCGCCATAAACATCGTGGGTCTCGACGATGACGTCGCCAAGATGGACGCCGGCACGAAAGACAATTCTGTCAGCTTCAGCCTGGTCGCGGTTTGCATCGGCCATGCCCTGCTGGATCTCGATGGCAGCACTTAGGGCATCGACGGCGCTGCCGAACTCGGCGAGCCCGCCATCACCGGTGGATTTGATTAGGCGGCCGCCATGCCGTGCGATCGCAGGCTCCACGCGTTCGGCCAGATGCACCTTGAAGAGAGCGTGAGTGCCACTTTCGTTCCGGCCCATCAGGCGCGAATAGCCAACCACGTCTATGGCGACGATAGCGGCAAGTCTGCGCAGTTCACGCGCCAAAAGTATGTCCCCCGAAGGCCATCGGATGGATCGTAGAGGCCCATCGTTGGGCGGGCAACGGGGCAACGGGCAACGGGCTGAAGGTACTCCGACGCCCGGACACATCGCATTGTCGGAGCTTTGGAATGCTGTCAGGGAAATGAGTGCAATTTGTTCGCACCGCCTGCCGCGAATGCGCAGACCACTCAGAACGCTCCTGACCACTTTAGTTGCCTCAAATTGAGGATTCGAATCTCGCGCCTGCTAACTTCAATGGTGCGTTCGGCTTCCAGCCGATTGAGCTCGCGGGTCACCGCCTCCCTGTGAGTTCCGATTCGCGCAGCGATTTCATAGTGAGTCGGCGCAGGCCGAATTGTCACTTCCTGGCCGGTCGACTTTCCGTCGGCGACGAGGCGTAACAACTCGCGGCGCACACGCTCACGAACTGCAAGCGCGCTCACTTCAAACACCCGCTCGGACATTCGTCTGATCTTGGACACGAGCAACTCGATCAGCCGAATGGAAACCGTGCTGTTTGTGCGCAAGAGATCCGAGAACGCCGCGCCCGACATGCGGGCAAGCAAGCAGTCTGAAAGTGCAAATATCGTCGCCGATCGAGGCTGGCCGTCTACCGCCGCAAACTCGCCGAACATGCCGCCCGCGCCGACCTCACTGAATACAACTTCCCGGCCGGTTGGCGCGTAGCTGTTGATGCGGACAACCCCGTCCAGAATAAAGAATACGTCGTCGGTTTGATCCTGCTCGCTCATAATCTGTGCCTGCCGTTCATACGCTCGAAACGAACAAGATTCGGCGATCCGCTTCAGATCGGCGTCGGCCAAATCCTCAAACAGGGAAATGATGCGAAGCCGCGGAACGTGCGTCAGTGGCAACGGATACTCCGACCGAATGGGGCGCACCGAGAACACTTCTTCGTCGCCAACCATAGAACCCGCGGGTGGAGTGAACGCTGTCAACGGCTTTCTTGCAACTTTGCGGCGCCGCACGGCCCCATGAAGGTGGCCTTTGCTTAGAGTGGAACATCAACTTATGGCTATAACTCATTAGGATCCAACGATTCTGTGTTGTTGGGCAACCCGGCGGTTGGCTTTCGCAGAGTGTGCGGAACCTCACTGAAGCCATAAGCAAACGCCGCGAAAGTGCATCGCGGCGGCAAGAGATGTTGCCGGGCGATCGGAGCATCCGATTGGCGCGGCAGCCGCAAAGGAGATGAACCATGTCCAACTCCACCTCATCGACCGACACCACGAGGCTCTCTACTGCGAACAATTTCGCGACCGATCGTTTGGCGACAACGAGCACGAAGACGCCAACGGAAGTGGCCCCTCACCGGGCGCGTCGAAAGGTGCTCTCGCAAGTGTTGTCAGCCCTTGGACGCCATATGAGGATAGTAATGAGCGGACGTTCAATCCGGTTGAAGAAGAAGAAGACTTGCCAGCCGCAAACCCCGGCATATCAGAGTCGCCCGTTCGCTCCAGGTACGTCAATCAAGCCATCGATGCACCATAGAGTAGCGATCGAGAACCACCGGGGCGATTGGCCATGACCATCCGTAACTGGGTGTATTTGGTCGTCATTGGACTGGCGCTACTTTTCATCGCAGCGAGAATAGTCGGTGGCCTTCCCCTGTGGCCGGCGATGTGAAGTATGCAATCGTCCTAGTTAGCCTCGGTCTCCGGACCGATAGGCCGTGTCTACGCCTTCACCTCGGCGCCGAGCCAGTCGATCGCGGCCTGCGCGCCGCCCCTGCCGTGCGGGATGCCAAGCGCGCCGAGGCTCATCTCGATCACGCTCAGCGTGCCCAGCACCATCGGCGCGTTGACATGGCCCATGTGCGCGACGCGGAAGGCCTTGCCGCTTAGCTCGCCGATGCCGTGGCCGAGAATGACGCCGCACTGCTTGTTGCAATAGGCGCGCAGCGCTTCGGGGTCGTGGCCGTTGGTCAGCACGCAGGTCACCGAATCGGAACGCTCGTCTGGCTCGATGACGTTGAAGCCGATCGCCTGGCCTTCCGACCACACGCCGACGGCGCGGCGCACCGCTTCGGCCAGCAGGCGGTGGCGCCGGTGCACCTTGTCGAGCCCCTCCTCGAACAGCATGTCGAGCGCCGCGCGCAGGCCGAACAGCAGGTGCTCGGGCGGCGTACCGGCGTATTTCTGGTAGTGCTGCTCGCCTTCTCGGTCGGTCCAGTCCCAGTAGGGCGTGCGCAGGCCGGCCTTCTTGTGGACCTCGCGCGCGCGGTCGTTGGCCGCGACGAAGCCGAGGCCCGGCGGCGTCATCATGCCCTTCTGCGAGCCCGACATCGCAACGTCGACGCCCCAGGCATCCATCTCGAACGGCATGCAGCCGAGCGAGGCCACCGCATCGACCATCAGCAACGCCTCATGCTTGGCCGCGCGTATCGCCTTGCCGATCGCCTCGATGTCGTTCACCACGCCTGAAGCCGTGTCGATCTGCGCCACCAGCACGGCCTTGATGGTGCCGGCCTTGTCGGCCTTGAGGCGCGCTTCGACTTCGGCCGGCCGCACGGCGCGCCGCATGTCGCCCTTCAGCACCTCGACCTCGACGCCCATGCGGCGGGCATTCTCGCCCCAGCCTATGGCGAAGCGGCCGCTTTCCAGCACCAGGATCTTGTCGCCCTTGCTCAGCACGTTGGTGAGCGTGGCCTCCCAGGCGCCATGGCCGTTGGCGATGTAGATGTAGGCACGGCCCTTGGTGTTGAACACGCGGGCGACGTCTTTCAGTAGGCTGTCGGTCAGCGCCAGCAGCGGGCCGGAGTAGATGTCCACCGCCGGGCGATGCATCGCCCGCAGCACCTCGTCGGGCACCGTCGTCGGCCCCGGAATCGCCAGAAACTCACGTCCCGCACGCACGCTCATCTGTCGCTGCCCTCCGCGTATTTTCGGCACGTACAGTAGCATGCCGGCGGCGCACGGAAACGTGCTACCAAGCGCGCAAAGCGCGCTATTATCGCGGGACGATCACCCGCCGCTCGATTCTCACCGCTGCCGCCGCGTTGCCCCCAATCAATGTCGTGCGCGCCGACAGTTTCCCTAATGACCCGTCCGCATCATCGCGCCGCGACTCTGTCTTGACCTGATGAAGATCGCCGGGATTGAGCCGAAGTGAAGCCGCAAGCGCAATCGAAGGAGCCCTAATCCCTTCGGCTTAGGCCGTATTTCGCTGCGATAGGCCGTTTGACCGAATGTCTGGGGCCGTGCCGTCACGGTAAACACTGCCGCACCCCGCCGCGAGAAAGGCGTCCCGAGACTTCTCCCAGATCGACCCAAAGCATGTCGTTTATTCAACCCGTTGCTGCGACCGCTCCGTTGCGCGGTTCCTGGAACCTGCGCTTGGCGGATCGGGCAAGGTCGATTGCCACCGCCTTCTCGGCACGCTTTGTCGCGGGTCGCCGGCTGTGCGAGGGCTGCCTGATCGGCCTGGCAGGTGCAATCGTCCTGGCATTGATCGCGGGATCCGCCGGCTTGATGGTGCACCAAATCGACGAAGCCTCGCGCACGTCGAACGAAGAGCGCGTCGAGCAATTGCTCCGCGCCGTGACCTATCAACTTGACACCATGATGGTCGGTATCCGGCAAACCATGCGTCACAGCGACGAGGAAATCCGCGAATTCGACAGCCCGCAAAAGCTGGTCGAGCTTGCGGCGAATGGCCGGGTGTCGACCCATCTTCTCAAGCATTTCCTTTTCATCGATCCTCAGGGCCAGATAGTTGCCAGTGGCATGGGCGCAGGCGAGAAGGACCTGGACCTCGACGTGTCCGGCGTTGACTACCTGCGAAGCCAACTTGGGTCGTCTGCCCCGCAGACGCGGATCAGGCGGCCATTGCGGATCGGCTGGCCGAGCACGGAGGTCATTCCCGTGACGCACACCGTGCGCCATGCCAACGGCCAGGTGATGGGCGTTCTGGTGGCGATGATCGACGTCCCTGCCCTCGAGCGGATCTGGTCGGACATCGGCTTCAGGACGGACGACCGGATCGAACTGATCGGCGAGGACAACACGGTGTGGTTCAGCTGGTCTCAGGCGACAGGAACCCAACACGCCGCACAGGGAAGCAAGTCATGGTCGCGCCCTATCGCGGGCTGGCCGATGGAGGTCGTCGCCACGCTCGACCCGGCCACGGTTGACCGTCACAGCATCGGGGCGAAGCGCCTGGTCGTCGGCCGGGCGGCACTAGAGCACATTCCTGTTTGCCGGA
>PLYQ01000245.1:0-3779 GCA_003153415.1 Rhodospirillales bacterium
GGCCGTCCAGCGCCGTCACCTTGCCAGGCAGCAAATTTGTCGTGCCGACGAAGCCGTTGACGAACAGCGTCAGCGGCCGGTCGTAGATCGCGACCGGCGTATCGAACTGCTCGACCTGCCCCTTGTTCATCACGGCGATGCGGTCGGCGACGCTCATCGCTTCGTCCTGGTCGTGGGTGACCAGGATGGTGGTGAGGCCGAACTGGCGCTGCAGGCGCTTGACCTCGATCTGCATGTCGAGCCGCAGATTGCGGTCGAGCGCGGCGAACGGCTCGTCGAGCAGCAGGATCGACGGTTCGACCACGAGCGCGCGCGCGAGGGCGACGCGCTGCTGCTGGCCGCCGGAGAGCTGGCGCGGCAGGCGCTCGCGGAAGGCGCCGAGTTGCACCATGTCGAGGAAGCGCGTGACTCGCGCCTGGATGTCCGGCCCGTGTACGCCGCGGGCCCGCAGGCCGTAGGCTACGTTTTCCGTCACCGTCATGTGCGGGAACAGCGCGTAGTTCTGGAAGACGATGCCGACATTGCGTTGGTTGGCCGGCAGATGGTCGATGGCGGACCCGTCGACCCGCACGCGACCGGCGACCTGGCGGACGAAACCCGCAATGACCCGCAACAGGGTGGTCTTGCCGCAACCCGAGGGACCGAGCAGCGCCACGACCTCGCCCGGCTCGATGGCCAGCGTCACGCCGTCGACGGCCACCGCCTGGCCGTAGCGAACGGTCAGGTCCTCGAGGTCGAGCGTCCGCGCCGCCGGTCGGGCGGCTGTTGCAGGTGCTCTATTCGTCAGCGTTGACTGCACACCGCCTGCCTCCTCCCGCAGGCGGAGGCAGGCAAGCGGCGTGCCAAGAGCAAAGCGAGCGCGTCGCCGATTCGGAGCCGACGGTCCTCTGCGCGCGCAGCCTTTTCGAGGCAAATTTGGACATGGCGGACGAGCGGAACATGCAATTTTAATCTTGACATTTTATTGCTATAAATGCAATATAGAACAATGTGATTCAGCCATGACTCTCACACCCCCAATTCGCTGCGCGCAGGCCAAGGGCCGGCCGGCAAGTTTCGCGAATTCGCGAAACTTCGCGAACAGCGCACGTGCTTTGGTCTAATCCGTTGGCAACATTGGGGTGTCAGCGATTTCCCGAAATTTCGCGAAAGGCTGCTTTTTTTGAGCCGGCGCGTTTGCTCTGGCCGGACACCCGGTGAGCGCTTCGGCTTTGCCCGGCGAGAGCCTAGATTTTCTGGCCCTCGGTCATCGCGCCCACGCCCGCTGCCGTTTTATTTCCGTTTGTTTAACGGCAGACGGCAATCCGGCAGATGGGAAGACTTAGCCCAGCTTGCCCATGGCCACGGCGGTGTCGGCCATGCGGTTGGAGAAGGCCCATTCGTTGTCGTACCAGGCGACGATGCGCACGAAGGTGCCGCCCAGGACCTTGGTCTGGTCGATGCCGAAGGTCGCCGAATGCGGATCGTGGTTGAGATCGGACGAGACCAGTGGCTCCTTGGTCCAGGTCACGATCTTGGCCAGCCGGTTCGATTTCGCAGCCGCCACAATGGCACTGTTGACCTCGTCGACCGTGGTGGCGCGCTTGGCCACGAAACCGAGATCGATGAAGGAAACGTTGGGCGTCGGCACGCGGATGGCGGCGCCGTCGAGCTTGCCCGCGAGTTCCGGCAGGACAAGGCCGATCGCCTTGGCCGCGCCCGTCGTCGTCGGGATGATGTTCAGCGCCGCACCGCGGGCGCGGTAGAGATCCTTGTGCATGGTATCGAGCGTCGGTTGGTCGCCGGTGTAGGAATGGATCGTGGTCATGAAGCCGTGCTCGATGCCGAACGACTGATTCATGATCTGAGCCATCGGCGCCAGGCAGTTGGTCGTGCACGAACCGTTCGAGACGACGACGTGATCCTTGGCGAGCTTGTCGTCGTTGATGCCGAAGACCACCGTCAGGTCGGCGCCGTCGGCCGGCGCGGAGACGAGCACGCGCTTGGCGCCGGCGGTGAGGTGCGCGGAAGCAGTTTTCTTCGAAGTGAAGATGCCGGTGCATTCCAGCGCAATGTCGACGCCCATCGCTTGGTGCGGCAGCTTGGCGGGATCGCGCTCGGCGGTGACCTTGACCTTGCCGCGGCCGACATCGATCGTGTCGCCGTCGACCTTGACCTCGCCGTTGAAGCGGCCGTGCACCGAATCGTAGCGGAACAGGTGGGCGTTGGTCTCGACCGGGCCGAGATCGTTGATCGCCACGACCTCGATGTCTTTGCGGCGGGACTCGATGATAGCGCGCATGATGTTGCGGCCGATGCGCCCGAAGCCGTTGATTGCCACCCGAACTGCCATGTCGTCCTCCGTTATTGCGCCAGCCGGCGCGCCGCTGCGGCGATCGCCTCGGCCGTGATACCGAAATGCTTATAGAGATCGGCCGCCTTGGCCGAGGCGCCAAAGCCCTTCATGCCGACGAACGCGCCCTTGGCGCCGAGCCAGCGCTGCCAGCCGAAGCCGGTCGCCGCCTCGCAGGCCACGCGCACGGTGCCGTCGCCGCCCAGGACCTGTTGGCGATAGGAGTCATCTTGTGCAGCGAACAACTCCCACGATGGCATGGACACGACCGCGGCAGCGACGCCGTCCTTGGCCAGGAGATCGCGCGCGCCGAGGGCCAGGGAGACTTCCGAGCCCGAGGCGATCAGACGGACGCCGGCGGAAGCCTCGCCCGCCAGGATGTAGGCGCCGCGGCGACAGAGATTTTCGTCACCCGCGCCCCGCACCGTCGGCACGTTCTGGCGTGTGAGTGCGATGACGCTCGGCGTCTTCTTCGACTCGAGCGCGATCTGCCAGCATTCCGCCGTTTCCACGGCGTCGGCTGGACGCATCACCTGCAGGGCCGGGATGGCGCGTAGAGCTGCCAAATGCTCGACCGGCTGATGCGTCGGGCCGTCTTCGCCCAGGCCGATGGAATCGTGGGTCATCACGTAGATGACCCGCAGCCCCATCAGCGCTGCGAGGCGGATCGATGGGCGGCAGTAGTCGGTGAACACCAGGAAAGTGCCGCCGTAGGGGATGACACCGCCGTGCAGCGCCATGCCGTTCATGGCGGCGGCCATGGCATGCTCGCGGATGCCGTAATAAATGTAGCGGCCGGAAGGTTCTGCCTTGGTGCCAGGCTTCAGCGACGCGGTCTTGGTGTTGTTCGAACCGGTGAGATCGGCCGAGCCGCCCACCGTGTCGGGCAGCACCGGATTGATGACCTCGAGCACTTCCTGGCTCGACCGGCGCGTCGCCCAAGCGGGCTTTTCGCCGGCAACCTTGGCCTTGAAGGCAGAGATCACCTCGCCGACGGCGGCGGGAATGTCGCCGCTCTGGCGGCGGTCGAACTCGGCGCGATCGGGTTCGGTCATGGCGCCGTGCCGCTTCGCCCATTTGCGACGGGCCGACTTGCCGCGCGCGCCGACCTTGCGCCAGGCGCTGAACACCGCTTCGGGGATCTCGAACGGCGGATGGTTCCAGCCGAGCTTCTGGCGGGCGCCGGCGACCTCGTCCTTGCCGAGCGGCGAGCCGTGCGTGGCGGCGGTGCCCGCCTTGGTCGGCGCGCCGTAGCCGATGATGGTCTTGCAGGCGATCAACGAAGGCTTGTCGGTGACCTTGCGCGCCTTGCGGATCGCCCGCGTCACCGCCTCGGGGTCGTGGCCGTCGACCGCCAGGACATGCCAGCCGGCGGCGGCGAAGCGCTTCTTGTGGTCTTCCGAGGTCGAGAGCGAGGTCGGCCCGTCGATCGAAATGCCGTTGTCGT
>PLYQ01000245.1:3791-17149 GCA_003153415.1 Rhodospirillales bacterium
CCGAGCGGGCCGGTCGTCGTCTCGATGCCGCTGGCGTGCCCGTATTCCGGGTGACCGGCGGTCTTGCTGCCGAGCTGGCGGAAGTGTTTCAGCTCGTCGAGCGTCATGTCGGCGTAGCCGGTGAGATAAAGCAGCGAATAGAGCAGCATCGAGCCGTGGCCGGCCGACAAAATGAAGCGATCGCGGTCGGGCCAATGCGGCGTCGAGGGGTCGAACTTCAGGAACTTGGTGAACAGGACCGTGGCGACATCGGCCATGCCCATCGGCATGCCGGGATGGCCGGAGTCCGCCTGCTGCACGGCGTCCATGGCCAGGGCCCTGATGGCGTTCGCCATGTCGCGGTGGGCGGCGGTCTGTTCGGTCATTTTATGCGTGCGCCGTACGGATTTTGTGAGCGGCGCGCAACATGCCGGCCACGCCCCATGCCCGTCAATGCGCAAAACCTCCGGAGCAGCCAAGATATTGCGGCAGACGACGCTCCACAGCGACTAGATGTTGACCGTTCACGGGCGCAACACTTATCCTTCGCGGATGGAGCAGACGCAGCCTGGCGGCCAACTGCGATCCGCCGGCGGGGGACCAATGTCCAAGGCAGCGAGTGCGAAAGACCGCGTGGACGATGCGCTCAGCCGGCTGGAATCGATGGTCGAGGAGCGCCTTGGCGCGGAGACGACGCGTGCCGAGGAACTCGCCCGGCGTCTGGGCAAACTGGAAAAGCAGCACGACGAGCTGAGGAAAGTGGCGACCGACGTCGAAGGCCGGCTGGAGCGGGCGATGGAATATATCCGCTCGCTCTTGGCGGCCGATCAGAAATGATGGCGAAGCAGGCGTGAAGGAGTAAAGTCGAAGTCCCCCTCAAACGCCGATAAGGCGCAATAAACAGGAGAAGCGGAAAATGCCGCAGGTTTCGATTCAGATCGCCAATCGCACCTACGAATTCGCCTGTGGCGACGGCGAGGAAGCCCGGGTCCACGAACTCGCAGCCTACGTCGACGAAAAAGTGAGCGCCCTGCGCGCGCAGCTTCCCGGTGCGGTGGAAGTGAAGCTGCTGGTCTTCGCAGCACTTTTGCTCGCCGAGGAAAGCCGCGAGGCCCGCGGCATCGCCAAACAGGCGGAAAGCGCGCGCGCGTCAGCCACCGACAATGCCGACACGCTTGCCTCGGCGCTCGAGGAACTGATCACTTCGCGGGTCGACAAGATCTCCAAGAAGGTGAGCGGAGCGGCCTAAAGGCCCCTCCGGGCCGCATTGCGACAGGGCACCCGAGCGCCTACATTGGCTGTGGGGCGGATTTCTGCGCGGTGCGTAGTTCGCTAAAAACCCCGGGGCCAATAAGAACTCCCGGGAGCTGTTCCTGGTTGGGATCTTGGTCCCGATCATACGGTGCCCACCTGCACTAGCAGGCCTTGGAGGTTCTTCGAGCTACGGCCCATCGTGGAGCCGCCCCACCTTGCATCCCCAGACATGAACCCGATCGACGCCAAGCGCACCCTGCGCAGCGCCATGCTGGCCTGGCGCGCCGAACTCCGCGAAGAGGAGCGTCGCGCTGCCGCCGACGGGCTGCTGGCCACGATGCGCCGCGATCGGCCGATCGAGACGCCTGCGGTGGTCTCGGGCTTCTGGCCGATCAAGGACGAGATCGACATCCGGCCGCTGATGATCGAGCTGTTCAACCAGGGCTGCCAGCTCGCACTGCCCGTCGTGCAAGGGAAGGGCCAGCCCCTGCTGTTCCGCGCCTGGCGGCCGGGCGACCCGCTCGAAGCCGGCGTCTTCGGCACGCTGCAGCCCTCGGCCAAGCGCGAGACCCTCGAGCCCGACGCGCTGATCGTGCCGTTGCTGGCCTGCGATGAAGAGGGCTGGCGGCTGGGCTATGGCGGCGGCTTCTACGACCGCACACTCACCGGCCTGCGGGCACGGCGCGCCGTGACGGCGGTCGGCGTTGGCTTCGATGCCCAACTCGTGCCCGAGGTTCCGCATGGGCCGAGCGATCAGCGCCTGGATTGGTTGTTGACCGACCGCCGCGCTTGCGCCTTTGTCTGAGGCATGAAGGTTCTATTTTGCGGCGATATCGTCGGCCGCTCCGGCCGCGAAGCCGTCACCAAGCACGTGCCCCGACTGCGTCGCGAGCTCGGCCTCGACTTCGTGGTGGCCAACGGCGAGAACGCCGCGGCGGGCTTCGGCATCACCGCCAAGATCTGCGCCGAGCTGCACGATTCGGGCGTCGACTGCATCACCACAGGCAACCACGTCTGGGACCAGCGCGAGATCATTCCCTATATCGCGCAGGACAAGCGCCTGCTGCGGCCGGTGAATTTCCCGCCCGGCACGCCAGGCTGGGGTGCCAATCAGTTCGAGACGCCGCGCGGCCACAAGATCGTCGTGCTGAACGTCATGTGCCGGCTGTTCATGGACGCACTCGACGATCCGTTCCGCGCCGTCGACGCCGAGCTGGCAAAATATTCCCTGGGCCGCTCGGCGCATTTCATCTTGATCGACGTCCATGGCGAGGCGACCAGCGAGAAGCAGTCGATGGGCCATTACTGCGACGGCCGCGTCTCGGCGGTGCTGGGCACCCACAGCCATATCCCGACAGCCGATGCCTGGGTGCTGCCGGGCGGCACCGCCTATCAGACCGATACCGGCATGTGTGGCGACTACGACTCGGTGATCGGCATGAAGAAGGAGGTGGCCGTGCAGCGCTTCATCAAGAAGATGCCGGGCGAGCGGCTGTCGCCGGCCGAAGGTGAGGGCACACTGTGTGCGGCAATCGTCGAAACCGACGACAAGACCGGGCTGGCCCGGTCGATCCGCCCCCTCAGNNTGATTGACGCCCTGGGGAAAATTCGGCATCCTTTTGATGTTAAACGATTTTTCGCCGGCTTGGCGGACTGTCTTCAAGGTTAGAGGGGGCGTCGGAATCTAGGTTCCGACGTTTTTTAGCGGGGGCTTCGGCCCCCGCCTTTTTTTGTGCCGTGACCTTGTCTCGCGGTCTCTGACACTCCCAAAACCCACGAGAAGTGGTATAGCCGGCCCATCACGTCACTCAATCTGGTTGTCGGGCGATGGCTGGCCATTCCCAATTCAAGAACATTATGCACCGCAAAGGGCGCCAGGACGCCCAGCGGGCCAAGATCTTCACCAAGCTGATCCGGGAAATCACCACGGCGGCGCGGCTGGGTGCGGCCGATCCCAGCGCCAATCCGCGGCTTCGGGCGGCGATGATCGCAGCGCGCGAAAACAACATGACGCGCGACACCATCGACCGGGCGATCAAGCGCGGCTCGGGCAGCGACGCCGACGCCAATTACGACGAGGTCCGCTACGAAGGCTACGGTCCCGGCGGGGTGGCCCTGATCGTCGAGGCGCTGACCAACAACCGCAACCGCACCGCCGGCGAAGTCCGCTCGAGCTTCAGCAAATACGGCGGCAATCTCGGCGAGACCAACAGCGTGTCGTTCATGTTCGACCGGCTGGGCGAGTTCCGCTTCCCGCTCAAGGCCGGCACCGCCGACGAGGTTCTGGAGAAGGCAATCGACGCCGGCGCCGACGACGTGGTGAGCGGCGAGGGTGGCGAGGAGGCTACGCACGAGATCTACTGCGCCCAGGAAAGCTTCAATTCGGTGCGCGAGGCGCTCGAGAAGTCGCTGGGTCAGCCCTCGTCCGCCAAGCTGATGTGGCGGCCCAAGACCACGGCGCCGGTCGAGGGCGAGACGGCACAATCGTTGCTCGATCTCATTGCTGTCTTGGAGGACAACGACGACGTCCAGAATGTCTACGCCAATTTCGAAGTGTCGGACGACGCTCTGGCGAAGTTCGCGGCCTGACGCGGCATGCCATGAGATTGATCGGCCTCGATCCCGGTCTGCGGTTGACCGGCTGGGGCGTGATCGATGTCGAGGGCAACCGGCTGCGCCATGTGGCGCATGGTGTGGTCAAGGTCGCCGCTGACCGCAGCCTGGCGGAACGGCTGCGCGACTTGTTCGAGGGCGTGGCGGTGGTGATCGCCGCCCAACAGCCGCTGGAAGCGGCGGTCGAGGAGACCTTTGTGAACGTCAATCCGGCCTCGACTCTGAAGCTTGGCCAGGCGCGCGGCGTGGTCATGCTGGCGCCGGCGCGGGCCGGCCTGCCGGTGTTCGAATACGCCACCAACCTGGTGAAGAAGTCGGTGACCGGCACGGGCCACGCCGACAAACGCCAGATCGCCATGATGGTCGGCCGCCTGCTGCCCGGCGTCGAGGCGACGGCGGATGCCGCCGACGCGCTCGCCGTCGCGATCTGCCATGCCCATCACCGTGCCACGGCCAAGCGGATCGAGGCGGCGCTGTGATCGCCAAGCTGAAGGGCATCGTCGATCAGGTCGACAGCGACAGCGCCATCATCGATGTCGGCGGCGTCGGCTATCTGGTCTCCGCCTCGGCGCGCACGCTCCGCGACCTGGTGGTCGGTGGATCGGTGACGGTGCTGGTCGAGACCATCGTGCGCGAGGACGCGATCGCACTCTATGGCTTCCTCGAAACCGCCGAGCGCGATTGGTTCCGCATCCTGACCACGGTGCAGGGCGTCGGCGCCAGAGTGGCGCTGTCAATCCTCTCGACTCTGGCGCCCGACGAGATTGCCCGAGCCATCGCAGCCCAGGACCGCGCGACGCTTAGCCGGCCGGCGGGCGTCGGGCCAAAGCTTGCCGCGCGTCTTGCCACCGAACTTAAGGACAAGGCCGCAGCTTTTGGCATCGCGCCGGCAACATCGACGGCATCAGGGACACCGCTATCTGCGCCCCCCGGCTCTATCAACGAGGACGCGGTCTCGGCTCTGGTCAATCTTGGCTACCGCCGGGTCGAGGCGTTCGGCGCGGTGGCGCGGGTGACGCAGCGGCTGGGCGGCGATGCCAAGCTCGATGCCGTGATCCGTGCCGGCCTGCAGGAGCTGGCGCGATGAACGATGCGACCAACGGCTTGGAGGGCGACCGGCTGGTGGCGGCCAAGCGCGCCGAGGAAGACGCCGCCGAACTGGCACTCCGGCCGCAGACGCTCGACGACTTCATCGGCCAGAAGCAGGTCCGCGAGAATCTGAAGATCTTCATCGCCGCCGCCAAAGCGCGCGGCGAGGCGCTCGACCANNGAGGCGGCGCGCCGACGCGGCGAGCCGCTCGATCACGTTCTGTTCTCCGCTCCGCCCGGCCTCGGCAAGACCTCGCTAGCGCATATCATCGCGCGCGAGCTCGGCGTCAACTTGCGCGTAACCTCGGGACCGGCGATCGAACGCGCCGGTGATCTTGCCGCAATCGTGAACGATCTCGACGAGGGAGACGTGCTGTTCATCGACGAGATCCATCGTCTCAATCCGGCGATCGAAGAGATCCTTTATCCGGCGATGGAGGACTTCCAGCTCGACCTGATGATCGGCGAAGGCCCGGCGGCGCGCTCGGTGCGCATCGAACTGCCGCCTTTCACGCTTGTCGGCGCCACGACGCGCTCTGGTCTGATGACACGGCCATTGCGCGAGCGCTTCGGCATTCCTCTTCGACTGGTGTTCTACGAACCGGCCGAGCTCGAGACGATCGTTCATCGCGCCGCCCGGGTTCTCAAAATGGACATGGCGAAGGACGGCGGTGCGGAGATCGCCAAACGCTCGCGCGGCACGCCACGCGTGGCCAACCGCTTGCTGCGCCGTGTGCGCGACTTCGCGGCGGTCGCTGGTCAAAGGGTGGTGGACGCCAAGGCCGCCGATGCGGCGCTGACGCGGCTCGAGGTCGACGGCCGCGGGCTCGACGCCATGGACCGCCGCTATCTCGGGTGCATCGCCGAGAACTACGGCGGCGGACCGGTCGGCGTCGAGACCCTGGCGGCAGCGCTGTCCGAACAGCGCGACGTCATCGAGGATGTGATCGAGCCCTATCTGATGCAGCTCGGCCTGTTGATGCGTACGCCGCGCGGGCGGCTGTTGTCGGAGGGCGGCTATCGCCATCTCGGTCTGGCGGTACCCAAAAGACAGAAGCAGCAACTCGACCTGCTGGCATCCGGCGAACAGGCGGAGGAGGCGTGAGCGCCGCGGCCTCGAACGATCCGACCTCGGGCCGAATCGTCGACGGCACCCACGTGCTGCCGTTGCGGATCTACTACGAGGATACCGATGCAGCCGGCATCGTCTACTACGCCAACTGGCTGCGCTTTCTCGAGCGCGGCCGCACGGAACTCCTGCGGCTGCTCGGCCAGGAGCACCGCGCTTTGGCCGACCAGCAAGGTGTGAATTGGGTCGTGCGACGCTGCGTCATCGACTACCTGAAGCCGGCGCGACTGAATGAAACGATCGAAATCGTCACCGGTTGCGGCGAATTGCGCGGCGCGTCGCTCGACATGGTCCAGCAGGCACGGCGCGGTGCGGAAACGCTGGTCCGCGCCGAGCTGGTCGTTGCCTGCATGGGCGCAGGCGGCCGGCCGGTCCGCTTGCCGCCGCACGTCCGGACAGCCCTGGCCCAGGTTGTCACCCCAGCTATCGGGGCGGACGCGCCCCGCTCACGCCATATTCGGATATAAACCTCTCGAACCGACGGAGATTACCAATGGATGCGTTTGCGCAAGTCGCCGGAACCCCTCTTGGCGGCAGTACGCCACCGATCGACATGTCGATCTACGGCCTGTTCATCCAGGCCGATTGGATCGTCAAGGCCGTGATGATAGCGCTCCTGCTGGCGTCGTTTTGGTCGTGGGCGATCATCTTCGAGAAGATACTTCGGCTGCGCTCGCTGAAGAAGAGCGCCCAGGCCTTCGAGGACACATTCTGGTCCGGCGTCTCGCTCGAGGATCTCTACGACCGGGTCGGCACCAAGCCCGACGATCCGATGTCGAGCATCTTCTCCGCCGCCATGCGCGAATGGCGGCGCTCGGTATCCAAGGGTCTGGCGGCCAGCGCTACGGCGCGCGCCGCGCTTCGCCAGCGCATCGAGCAGGTGATGAGCGTGACCATCCAGCGCGAGATGGAGGCGATCGAGAAGCGGCTCGGCTTCTTGGCTACGGTCGGCGCCAACGCGACCTTCGTCGGCCTGTTCGGCACGGTCTGGGGCATCATGAACAGCTTCGGCCATATCGCGCAGTCCAAGAACACCTCGCTCGCCGTGGTGGCGCCCGGCATCTCCGAGGCGCTGTTCGCCACCGCGATCGGCCTGGTCGCCGCGATTCCCGCGGCCGGCGCCTACAACATCCTGTCGGGTCAGGTCATGCGCTACGCCCAGCAGCTTGAGACTTTCGCCGGCGAGTTCATCACCATCCTGTCGCGCCAGCTCGAGGAGCAGGTCTGATGGCCGGCGGAATCGTTTCCTCTGGCAGCTCCGGCGGCCGTTTCCGGCGCCGGCGCTACATACCGATCTCGGAGATCAACGTGACGCCACTGGTCGACGTCATGCTGGTGCTTCTGGTGATCTTCATGATCACCGCGCCGTTGCTGCAGGTCGGTGTGCCTGTCGACTTGCCCAAGACCAGCGCCCAACAGGTCGGGGGCAAGGACGAGCCGCTGGTGGTCTCGGTCAACTCCAAGGATGAGGTCTTCCTCGGCGAGACCCAGTACGAGCTCGACGCGCTCATCACCAAGCTGAAGGCGGTGCATGAGGAGAAGCCGGACCAGCGCGTTTTCATCCGCGGCGACAAAACGATCAACTACGGCCGCATGATGGAAGTGATGGGCGTGGTGATCGACTCGGGCTTCCGCCAGCTTGGCCTGCTCGGTGAGCAGGCGACGCCGGCCAAACCTGGCGCCGCGGCGCCGCCGGCGCCAGGGGCACCCCCGGCGGCCCGTCCGCAACCCGCGCCGCGTCGGTAAACGACCGGAGAAACAGCGATCGATGTTCGCCCGCTCCAATGCAAGCATCGAGATGCGCACGCCGGCCATCGTGTCGGCCATGGTGCATGTCTTCGTGCTGGCGGCAGCGGTCCTGAACCTCGATTTCTTTGGCCGTTCGCCGCCGATCGAGCCCGAACCGATCATGGTCGAGTTCGAGGCGATCGCCAAGAAGGCTGCGGCGCCCACCGTCGGCAACCCGCCGCCGCAGCCCAAGGACGCGCCGATCGCGCCGGAGACCGCAAAGGCACCGCCACCCAAGTCGGCCGACCCGCCGCCGGCGCCCGAGCTGCCCAAGCCCGATCTTGCCGAGGCCAAGCCGCTGCCGCCGCAACCGACCGATAAGCCCAAACCGGAACCCGCCAAGCCGGTCGAGGATGTGGTGGCGATGAAACCCAAGGAACCCGAGCCGCCCAAGATCGACAAGCCGCCCGAGCCACCGAAGCCCCAGCCCGCTCCCGAGGTGAAGAAGGTCGAGCCACCCAAGCCGGCACCACCGAAGCCTGCGCCCAAGCCCACGGTCGACTCGATGATCGACGACATCCTGAAGAACAAGGATTCCAAGCAGAAGATCCAGACGCCCGAGCAGCAACCCAAGCCGCCGCCGCAGGTCACGCGCCAGGCGCCCGCGGCGCCCAACCTCGCCGCTGTCGTGACCGCGAGCGAGGTCGAGGGCGTGCGCCAGAAGATTCGGCCATGCTGGAATTTCCCGGCTGGCATAAAAGGCCAGAATGAACTTATCGTGACGCTGATCGTTCAGATGAACCAGGATGGTACGCCGGTGAAGGCCGACCTCAAGGACACTGGCCGTTACAACAACGACCCGACCTTTCGTGCCGCTGCCGATGCTGCCCATCGCGCTATCATGAACCCGCGCTGCCAGCCGTGGCCGCTGTCGTCGGAGAAATTCAACGCCTGGCGCACCATCACTTTCAATTTCGATCCACGCGACTACTGATCGATGTCGCGCTATAGAGGCCCCCGCTCATGAACAAGAGGTTCGACATGATGCTCCCCAGACGGCGGACGATCATCGGTGGCGTTGCGCTCGCTGCCGCCGGAGCGGCGGCACCCGCCCGCGCGCAGCTCACCATCGACATGACCAAGCCCAGCTTCGAGCCGGTGCCGATCGCCATCGTCGATTTCGCGGGCGACAAGGTGGGCGCCGACATCGCCGGCGTGATCCGTAACGATTTGCAGAGCTCTGGATTGTTCCGGACGATCCCGCCCAGCGCCTTCATCCAGCGGGACATCAATCCCAACGCGCCGCCACGCTTCGCCGACTGGCGCGGCATCGGTGCGGCCGGCGTCGTCGTCGGCCAGGTGACTCAGGCCGGCGGCAACATCAAGGTCGACTTCCGCCTGTGGGACGTCGTCGTCGGCAATCAGGCGGCCGGACTTTCCTTCAACAGCCAGCCCGCCAACTGGCGTCGCCTGGCGCACATCATCGCCGACGCGATCTACAAGCGCGTCACCGGCGAGGAGGGCTATTTCGACACCCGCGTGGCCTACGTCTCCGAGACCGGGCCGCTCAACCAGCGCGTCAAGCGCATTGCGATCATGGATCAGGATGGCGCCAACAACCGCTACCTCACGGACGGCCGTACCATCGCGATCACGCCGCGCTTCTCGCCGACGCTGCAGGAAATCGTCTACATGGCCTACGGCGAGGATCGCAGCACTCCGCCACGGGTCTATCTGCAGAATGTCGAGAGCAACCGGCGAGAGCTGCTGGGCAATTTCCCCGGCATGAGCTTTGCGCCGCGCTTCTCGCCGGACGGCACCAAGGTGGCGATGAGCCTTGCCCAGGATGGCCGAACCAATATCTATGAAATGGACGTCCGCGGCCGCGGCTTGCGCCGGCTCACCAACACGTCGGCGATCGACACCTCGCCTTCGTATTCCAACGACGGCACGCAGATCGTGTTCAACTCCGACCGCGGCGGCACGCAGCAGCTCTACATCATGAGCGCGAGTGGCGGCGCCGAGAAACGCATCAGCTTCGGCGACGGCCGCTATGCCACGCCGGTGTGGTCGCCGCGCGGCGACTACATCGCCTTCACCAAGATCACGGGCGGAAGCTTCGGGATCGGAGTCATGCGGATCGACGGCAGCGGCGAGCGCTTGCTGGCCAATGGCTTCCTGGTCGAAGGCCCGACCTGGGCGCCCAACGGCCGCGTGCTGATGTACTTCCGCCAGCAGCCCAACTCGGGCGGGCGGGCCGGTTCGGTGACGCTCAGTGCCGTCGACATTACCGGCCGGTTCGAGCGCCAGGTGCCGACGCAGACCGATGCGTCGGACCCGGCCTGGTCGCCCTTGATTCCGCAGTAGCGAACAGTATGATTATTACAGCGGCCCGAGCTTACTTTGTGCTCGGGTCGAGCTTTTCTGGGGATCTCTGAATTTTGCGAAGCGTGGGCGTCAAGACGCCGCGCGAAAGGATAGGAAGACAATGCGCATCATCAAGGCTGTCGCGGCGATTGCCGCATTGATCTTCATGGCCGCTTGCAGCGAACAGGTCCCCGTCGCCCCGGCCGGTGCAGCCGTCACCCCCGGGTCGGTTGCCGATTTCCGCCAGAACGTCGGCGATAGGGTCTACTTCGATACCGACATGTCCAACATCCGCGAGGATGGCCGGGCCACGCTCGGCAAGCAGGCTGAGTGGCTGAAGAAGTACACCAACTATGCCATCACCATCGAAGGCCATTGCGACGAGCGCGGTACGCGCGAGTACAACCTGGCGCTCGGCGAGCGGCGCGCCAATGCCGTGCGCCAGTACCTGGTCGCACAGGGCATTCCGGCGGCGCGGATCAAGACCATCAGCTACGGCAAGGAGCGGCCGGAGGTCGTCGGTTCCGACGAGGCCGCCTGGGCGCGCAACCGCGTTGGCGTCACGACGCTGCAGTAGGGGTTCGCCTGAAACGACTTTTGACGCCGGTCGCCCCGCGACCGGCGTTTTTATTTGGTGGCTGGGCGGTCCTGCCTGAAAATGGCCGCGTTTGAACCGAGACTATAGATTGTCATGAAGATGCTTCCCTCGCGGCTCCTGGTCCTCATCGCGCTCGCTCTGCCATCGGCTGCAGCCGCGCAACGATCCGACCCGGTCTATGTCGAAGATCGGCTCAACCAGTTGCAGCAGGCGATCACGCTGCTGACCGGTCAGATCGAGCAGCTCCAGTACCGCAACCAGCAGCTTCAACAGCAAATGGAGAAGATGCAGACTGACTATGACTTCCGCCTCGAGCAGCTCGAGAAGGGCCGGCCTGGCGGTGCAGCGCGTCCGCCCGCGGCGCCCGCTGTTCCGGCGGCGCCCTCATCTCCGCCGCCACAGGCGATGGCGCACCCGCCTGCCGGAGCGGCCGCGGCGGCCGGCGGTGACCAGCTCTATCACGACGCTTTCAAGTTGCTGCAGGACGGCGACTATGCCGGCGCCGAGAAGGGGTTCAAGGCCTTCGTGCAGCGCAATCCGCAGCACGTTCTGGCCGGCAATGCCCAGTATTGGCTGGGCGAGACCTATTACGCCCGCCGCGACTACCAGAACGCCATGGCCGCCTTCGCCGAAGGCTTCAAGGTCTACAAGGCAAGCCCGAAGGGTCCGGACAACCTGCTGAAGCTCGGCATCACTCTTGCTGCTCTTGGCCGCAAATCGGATGCCTGCAGCGTGTTTGCCCGCTTCAACCAGGACTATCCGCGCGCCACCGACCTGCAGAAACGGCGCATCGATCAGGAGCGCCAGAAGAACGGCTGCGGGTGAACGAGGCCGATACGCGGCCACTCGCGGCCAGCGACTTTGCGCCCTTGATGGCGCCGTTCGGGCCATTCGAAAGCCAGCCCGTTCTTGCCGTCGGCGTCTCGGGCGGCCGTGACTCGCTTTGCCTCGCGTTTCTCGCGCATGCCTGGGCGACGGCGCGGCGAGGGCGGATTGTGGCTCTGATCGTCGATCACGGCGTGCGCGCCGAAGCGGCCGGCGAGGCGGCGGCGACAAGCGATCTGTTGGCGCAGCACGGCATCGCGAGCGAGATCCTGCGCTGGACCGGACCGAAGCCAGCCAGCGGACTGCAGGAGGCGGCACGCTCGGCGCGCTATCGCCTGCTGTTCGAGGCCTGCCGGCGGCATGGCGCTCTGCATCTGCTGGTGGCCCACCACGCCGAAGACCAGGCCGAAACCGTGACCATGCGCGCCGCGCGCGGCAGCGGCCCGGACGGGCTTGCCGGCATGGCCGCCCTGATCGAGCGACCCGAGGCACGGCTGTTGCGGCCCTTGCTCACCGTGCTGCGCGCCCGGCTGACGGCCAGCTTGCTGGCGTTGGGCGTGCGCTGGATCGACGACCCGTCGAATACCGACCCGCGTTTCGAACGGGCCCGGCTGCGCAACGCAGGATCGGGCGGGTCCGCCGCCTCGGCGGACGAGCAGGAGCGTCGCGCCGCCGGCGAGCGGCGGCTGGCTCGGGCGGCCGTGGAAACGCTCGAATTCGACCTGGAGGATGCCGCCGCGATCGACCGAACCGGTTTCGAACGGCTCGGTACTGACCTTGGAGCGAGGCTGCTCAGCCGGGTGGTGCAGTCCGTCGGGAGCCGGGACCACCCGCCGCGGCGCGACCGCCTCGGCCGGGCAGCGGCACGGCTTTCGCAAGGGATTGGACGTGGAAAATCAGGAAATCTTCAGGATTTCACGCTATCGGAGTGCCGGCTGATGCTGCGCCAGGCCCCGGGCGGCCGCCGGCTGCGCTGGATTGTCCGGCCTGAAAATGGCACGACAAACCGCAGCAAAGCGGGGCAGCCCCTCGTTCCGGCTGCATTTTTTGCTTGCGGCGGACCGGCCGCGCCCCATGTAGACTGAACCCCCCACCACGGAACAAGCCCTGTGAACCCGTTTAATCGTAACGCTGCCCTGTGGATCGTCATCGTGCTGCTGCTCGCGCTGCTCTACAGCGTGTTCCAGGGCGGAACGACCCGGACGGCCGGCAACACGATCTCCTATTCGGACTTCGTCCGAGCGGTCGACCAGCGTCAGGTCCAGGACGTCCGCATCCAGGGCAACACCATCACCGGCACCTTCCGCGAGCCGCGCAACGGGGTACAGAAGTTCGCGACCTACGCGCCCAGCACGCCGCCCGACGAGCAGCTGATGCCGATGCTGATCAAGAACGTCGACCGGGTCGATGCCGGTCCGGCGGAAGAGGGCGTCAATCTCGGCAGCATCTTCGTGAGCTGGCTACCGGTCCTCGTGCTGGTTGGCGTCTACATCTTCTTCCTGCGCCAGATGCAAAGTGGCACCGGCCGCGCTATGGGATTCGGGAAGTCGAAGGCGCGCCTGCTGACCGAAAAGCACGGACGCGTCACCTTCGAGGACGTCGCGGGCATCGATGAGGCCAAGGCCGAGCTCGAGGAGATCGTCGACTTCCTGAAGGATCCGCAGAAATTCCAGCGACTCGGCGGCAAGATTCCCAAGGGTTGCTTGCTGGTAGGCCCGCCGGGCACCGGCAAGACCTTGCTGGCGCGGGCGATCGCCGGCGAAGCCAACGTGCCGT
>PLYQ01000245.1:17227-21316 GCA_003153415.1 Rhodospirillales bacterium
GACCGCCAGGTCGTGGTGCCCAATCCCGACATCGGCGGCCGTGAGAAGATCCTCAAGGTCCATATGCGCAAGGTGCCGCTGGCGCCGGACGTCAATCCGCACGTGCTGGCACGCGGCACGCCGGGATTCTCCGGTGCCGATCTCGCCAACCTCATCAACGAGGCGGCGTTGCGTGCCGCGCGTGTCGGCAAGCGCCTCGTCACCATGGGAGATTTCGAATACGCCAAGGACAAGGTGCTGATGGGCACCGAGCGTCGCTCCATGGCGATGACCGACGAGGAAAAGAAGCTCACGGCCTATCATGAGGCGGGCCACGCCTTGGTCGCTATGCACGTGCCCAAGTCCGACCCGCTGCACAAGGTGACGATCATCCCGCGTGGTCGTGCGCTGGGCGTTACCATGCAGCTCCCGGAGCGCGATCATCTCAGCCACACCAAGCAGTTCCTCGAGTCGCGTCTGGCGATCCTGTTCGGCGGCCGCACCGCCGAGGAGATCATTTTCGGGCCGGACAACGTGACGACCGGTGCGGCCAGCGACATTCAGGTCGCGACGCAGACCGCGCGCGGCATGATCACCGTCTTCGGCATGTCCGAAAAGCTGGGCCGGGTCCGCTATCAGGCGAACGAGCAGGAACTCTTCCTCGGCCACGCCGTGACCCAGACACAGAATGTGTCGGAGGCGACGGCGCAGCTCATTGACCAGGAAGTTCGCCGTCTCATCGAAGAAGCCGAAGGCCAGGCTCGCCAGATCCTCACCGATCATCTCGAGGATCTGCATACGATCGCCAAAGCTCTCCTCGAGTACGAGATGCTGAGCAGGGACGAGATCGACCAGGTTCTGCGCGGCGAGAAGGTCGTGCGCGACGATACCGGCGGTGCCGGCTCCAGTCCGGATCGCCGCCGCCGTGCCTCCGTGCCGACCAGCAGCGACCCCGCGCCGGGCGCCAATCCCGAGCCGCAGCCGGGCGTTTGACTGTATCGTTCGGCGGCGTTGCGCTCGATCGCGTCAGGATAATGGCGATTGTCAACGTAACGCCCGACTCTTTTTCTGACGGCGGCGAACGCCTCGAACCAGCGCAGGCCATCGACGATGGCCTGCGTTTCGTTTCCGAGGGTGCTGATATCGTCGACGTTGGCGGCGAGTCCACCCGGCCGGGTTCGTTCCCGACGCCTGCCGACGAAGAACTGCGCCGCGCCCTGCCTGTGGTCGCGGGCCTTGCCGCCAAGAACATTGCGGTCTCGATCGACACGCGTCGCGCCAGTGTCGCGCGCGCCTGCCTCGATGCCGGGGCGCGGATCGTGAACGACGTGTCGGCGCTCGCCGACGATCCCGAGCTTCTGGCGCTGGTTGCCGGTCGCGGCGTTCCCGTCGTGCTGATGCATCGGCGCGGCCACTCGGAGGATAAGTACGAAGGCCCTGCGTACCGCGATGTGGTCGAAGACGTCCGTCAATTCCTCCTGCAACGCGCGCGGACCTGTGAAGCGGCAGGCGTCGCGCATGACAATATCGTCCTCGACCCGGGAATTGGCTTTGGCAAAAGCGTGGCCGAAAACCTCGCACTGGTCGCCGGGGCAGGCCGTTTGGCCGACGCGGGCTATCCGGTGCTTGTCGGCTCCTCGCGCAAGGGCTTCATCGGCCAGCTGACCGGCATCAAGGAACCCCGGCGGCGCGACCCGGCGTCGGTTTGGCTGGCGGTCGAGGCAGCTCGGCGGGGGGCGGCTATTGTCCGCGTCCATGACGTGGCGGCCACGCGTCAGGCTCTCGCTGTTTCGGCCGCAATGCGATAAATTGCGCGCAATGCCCCGTTCCCTCTTCGGCACCGACGGCGTGCGCGGTCGTGCCAATTCAGAGCCCATGACCGCCGAGACAGCCATGCGCATCGGCATGGCTGCGGGCCTGGTGTTCAGCCGCGGCGGCCATCGTCACCGCGTCGTGGTCGGCAAGGACACGCGGCTGTCGGGCTATATGATCGAGCAGGCCCTGACGGCGGGCTTCCTGTCGGTCGGCATCGACGTCCTGCTGCTGGGGCCGCTGCCGACGCCGGCGGTCGGGTTCCTGACGCGCTCCATGCGCGCCGATGTCGGCGTCATGATCTCGGCCTCGCACAATCCCTATGAGGACAACGGCATCAAGCTGTTCGGCCCCGACGGCTTCAAGCTCTCCGACGCGGTGGAAGCCCAGATCGGAGCGCTGGTCGCGGCGCCCTCGAACATCCGCTTGGCCGCGCCGCCTGCGATCGGCCGGGCCAAGCGGCTGGACGACGCCGAAGGCAGATATATCGAGGCGGTGAAGGCTTCGGCGCCGCGCGGGCTCGACCTTACCGGGCTGAAGATCGTCGTCGATTGCGCCAATGGTGCTGCCTACAAGGTGGCACCCACGGTGCTGTGGGAATTGGGCGCCGAGGTGATTGCGATCGGCGTGGCGCCCGACGGCTTCAACATCAACGGCAATTGCGGCTCGACGCATCCTGCAGTGCTGCAGGAACAGGTCATGACGCACAAGGCCGACATCGGCATTGCCCTCGACGGCGACGCCGACCGGGTCGTGCTGGTGTGCGAGCAGGGCCGGCTGATCGATGGCGACCAGCTCATGGCGACCATAGCGGATCAATGGAAGCGCGACGGCCGGCTGGCCGGCGGCGGCGTGGTTGCCACGGTGATGTCCAACCTCGGGCTCGAGCGCTACATCGGCGCGCGCGGCCTGTCGCTGGTCCGCACCCAGGTCGGCGACCGCTACGTTCTGGAGCGCATGCGCGCCGACGGCTTCAACCTCGGCGGCGAGCAGTCGGGTCACATCATCATGACGGACCATGCCACCACCGGCGACGGGCTGATGGCGGCACTGCAGGCGCTGGCGGCGCTGATCAAGAGCGGCAAGCCGGCAAGCGAGACCTTCCGCGCCTTCGAGCCCGTGCCACAGCTCCTGAAGAACGTGAAGGTGGGCGACGCCAATGCCGCGCTCAACGCCGCCGCCGTGATCAAGGCGATTGCCGCGGCCGAAAAACGGCTGGGCAAGAGCGGGCGCATCCTGGTGCGCAAGTCGGGCACCGAGCCGCTGATCCGGGTCATGGCCGAGGGCGACGATTCGGACCTCGTGCGTGCCGTCGTCGACCAGATTATCGAGGCGATCCCACGGCAAGCAGCATGAAAGGTCGGGTGCTGATCGTCGCCGGCTCCGACTCCGGCGGCGGCGCGGGTATTCAGGCCGACATCAAGGCGGTGACGGCGATGGGCGGGTTCGCGGCGACCGCGATCACCGCGCTGACCGCCCAGAACACCGAGGGCGTACACGGCGTCGTAGCGGTCGAGCCCGCTTTCATCGCCCAGCAGATCGAGGTCGTGCTGACCGACATCGGCGCCGATGCACTCAAGACCGGCATGCTGCACAGCGCCGAGGTGATCGCCACGGTGGCGGCCTCGTTCAAGAAGTATGCGCCTGGTGTGCCGCTGGTCGTCGATCCGGTCATGGTCGCCAAGGGCGGCCACCGGTTGCTGTTGAGCGACGCCGAAGCAGCATTGCGCGACGTCCTGCTGCCGATGGCGACGCTGCTGATGCCCAACCTGCCCGAAGCCGAGGTGCTGGTGGGTTTTCCGGTGCGGGTCGAGACCGACATGAAGCGCGCGGCCGCGAAGCTCGCCGAGCTCGGCGCCAAGGCAGTGTTAATGAAAGGCGGCCATCTCGAAGGCGATCGCGTGGTCGATCTGTTGCTCCACGATGGCCAGATCGACCGCTTCGACGATGCGCGCATCGCCAGCCGCAACACCCATGGCACAGGCTGCACGCTCGCCTCGGCGATTGCAGCAGGGCTCGCCCAGAAGATGAGCCTGAAGGATGCAGTCGTGCGCGCCCGAAATTATGTACGCCGTGCCATCGAGACCGCGCCCGGCTTCGGCCGCGGCCACGGTCCGCTCAATCACGCCGTGACGGTCCGCTCGGACTAGGCCGCGAACTCATAAACCGCCACTCCTCATAGCGGACCCGAAGATGGGGTAATCGGCCGGCGCGATTGTGGATAGTTGGAGGTTTTGGGTGCTGCGCTTCAGGCTGATGGTGAAACGAGGTCGGTGGGTACGGCCTCAAGCATCAGAA
>PLYQ01000117.1 GCA_003153415.1 Rhodospirillales bacterium
CGAGCTGGAAGCATTGCGCCTCGGCCAGCGCGTCGAGCGATTCGATCTGGCGGCGATTGGCACCCCACAGATCGAGATTGTAGACGAGCGTGAGGCCAAGAGAGAACAGGCCGAAGGTGTAACTGTTGCTGGCGGTCTGCGATGACAGGCTGCTCGGCGTTTGATTTTGCGATGCCCCGAAGCCGGCCTGCACGGTCGGGAACAGGGTGGCGCGCTGGGCGCGGGCATTTTCCTGCGCGACCCTCAACGAAGCCGACGCGGCGCGGATGTCGGGATTGGCGCGCAAGGCACCCTCGATCAGGCCGTTGAGCGGAGCCGACTGGAAGACGCCCCACCACTGGCCGGGAATATCGAGGCTCTGCACCACCGCCTGGGCCTCGCCACCGGGGATGCCGGCGGCGATGAAGTCGGTCTTGGTGTCGGGGAGATAGGCCTCGGTCTTGGGCGCATCCGGGCGCAGGAAATCTGGGCCGAGCGTACAGCCGGCCGCACTAAGCATCGCCGAGACAGCCAGTAGGCGGAGCTTGACCATTACGGCGCCTTCGCAGTGGCGACTCGCGGCGCCGGTATCCTGGGCCGGCGGCGCGAAAACAGGCCGATCGCCGCCGGCAGCACTGTGAGGAAAAGAAAAGGCGCCAACAAGGTGCCTCCGACCACGACGATGGCGAGCGGGCGCTGGACCTGGCTGCCGATCGCGCTCGAAAAGGCGGCGGGCAGCAGGCCGACGCAGGCCGCCACGCAGGTCATCAGCACCGGCCGCATCTGCAGCCCGCAGGTCTCGCGCAGCGCCGCCTCGCGCTCGAGGCCAGAATCGATCAGCCGGTTGTAGCAGCTCAGCACCATGATGCCGTTCATGGCGGCGATGCCGAACAGGGCGACGAAACCGATGGCGGCGGAAATGCTGAAGGGCATGCCGGCAATGAAAAGGCCGAACAGGCCGCCGGTCAATGCCATGGGAATGGCGCTGCCCGCCAGCAGGGTATCGCGCAACGAGCCGAAGCTGACATAGAGCAGCAGCAGGATCAGCGCGATCGCCACCGGCACGGCGACCGCCAGCCGCTGCAGGGCGCTCTTGAGATTGCCAAATTCGCCGACCCATTCGACGCTATAGCCGCCCGGAATCTTGACCTTGTCGGCCACGCGCTGCTGGGCTTCGAGCACCGCGCTGCCGAGATCGCGGCCGCGCACGCTGAACTTTACCGGCACGTAGCGCTGCTGCTGCTCGCGATAGATATAGAAGGCGCCCGATACCAGGCCGATCGTGGCGACTTCGGCGAGCGGCACCTGGGTCACGCTGTTGCTGCCCTGGACGCCGATCGGAATGCGCTTGATGGCTTCGAGGTTCTCGCGGTAACGCGGCGCCAGACGGACCACCATCGGAAAATGGCGGTCGCTGCCGTTCTCGTAAAGATCGCCCGCCGCCTGACCGCCGATCGCCGCCTGCACCGTGGCGTTGATATCGCCCGGCGCCAGGCCGTAACGGGCGGCCTTGTTGCGGTCGATGTCGATGCGAATGGTCGGCTGGCCGAGCGAGGCTGAAACGGCGAGATCCTCGATGCCGGGGACAGTCGCGATGGCGTTCTTGATGTCGTCCGCCACCTTGGCCAGGACCTCGAGGTCGTTGCCCGAGACTTTGACCGAATTTTCGCCCTTCACGCCTGAAGCCGCCTCCTGGACGTTGTCCTGGATGTACTGCGAGAAGGTGAACTCGACGCCGGGAAAGGCCTTCTGCAGCGCGTCGTTGATCTCGGCGATCAGGGAGTCCTTGTCGACGCCCTTGCGCCATTTGTCGAACGGCTTCAGCGGCACGAAGAACTCGGCGTTGAAGAAGCCGGTCGAGTCGGTGCCGTCGTCCGGCCGGCCGAGCTGCGAGATCACCGTCTCGGCCTCGGGAAAGCCCTTGATCAGCTTGCGCATGCGGTTAGCGTAGTCGTAGCCGGTCTCCAGCGAGATCGAGGCTGGCATGACCGCGCGGATCCACATGTTGCCTTCCTCGAGCTTGGGCAGGAATTCGAGCCCGATCGAGCTGCCTGCGAGAACGGCGAGGCCGGCCAGGCCGATACCGGCGGCGAGGGTGGTGCTGCGGCGCGCCAGGACGAAGTCGCGTACGCGCGCATAGAAGCGGCTGAGTGTCCGTACTGCGCGGGTTTCAGCGTGCGCCAATTGCTCGGGCAAGAGCAGGGCCGACAGCGCCGGCGAGATCGTGAAAGTGGCGAGCAGGCCGCCCGACAGCGCATAGGCGTAGGTCTTGGCCATCGGTCCGAAGATGTGGCCCTCGACGCCCGACAGGGTAAAGAGCGGCAGGAAGCCCGCGATGATAATGGTGGCCGAAAAGAAGATCGCCTGCGTGACCTCCGTGGCGGCGTGGTAGATCAGCGCCACCTTGCCGGTAAGCCCCTCGGGCGTCGGCCGGCCGGTGCGCACCGCCACACCGCGGCTTGCCTCGGCGAGGTGGCGGAAGATGTTCTCCACGATGATCACGGTGGCGTCGACGATGATGCCGAAGTCGATGGCGCCCATCGACAGCAGGTTGGCCGACTCGCCGTTCAGCACCAGGACAATAACGGCGAACAGGAGCGCGAAGGGAATGGTCGCCGACACGATCAGTGCGCTGCGCAGATCGCCGAGGAACAACCACTGGATCAGGAAGATGAGCGTCACGCCCATCAGCATGTTGTGCAGCACGGTGTGGGTGGTGATGTCGACCAGCGCGCTGCGGTCGTAGATGCGTTCGATGTGCACGCCGGGTGGCAGGACATTGCCCGAATTGATCTTCTCCACCTCGTCCAGCACGCCGGTCAGGGTCGGCAGCGTCTCCGCGCCGCGCCGCATCAGCACGATGCCCTGGACGATGTCGTCGTCGTCATTTTGTCCGGCGATGCCGAGCCTCGGCTGATTGCCGACGGTTACGGTGGCGACGTCGGACACCAGCACCGGCGCGCCCTCGCGGGCTGACAGCATGGTGCCGCGGATCTCGTCCATCGAGCGGATCTGGCCGACCGAGCGCACGATCGCCGATTGCGGCCCGATATTGACCGTATTGGCGCCGACATTGATGTTGGCATTGTTGAGGCCGTCCAGCACCTGCTTCAGCGTCAGGCCGTACGCCAGCAGCCGGTCGAGGTCGATGGTGATGTCGTAGGTCTTGGTCTTGCCGCCCCATCCGGTGACATCGATAACGCCCGGCACGGCCTTAAAGCGCCGCTGCAGGACCCAGTCCTGGAGGGTCTTCAGATCGAGCACTGTGTAGCCGGGCGGACCGACCACGCGATAGCGGTAGATCTCGCCGATCGGGCTAGTCGGCGACAGCGTCGGCTGCACGCCATTGGGCAGCGGCGGCAATTGCGACAGGCGGTTGATCACGTACTGCGAGGCCTGTTGGTAGGTCACGTCGTAGGTGAACTGGACCTTTACGTCGCTCAGGCCGAACAGCGAGATGGTACGGATCGCCTGCACATGCGGAATGCCCGCCATTTGCACTTCAATTGGCACGGTGATGTAGCGTTCGATCTCCTCGGAAGACTGCCCGGGATTCTGGGTGATGATGTCGACCAGCGGCGGCACCGGGTCGGGATAGGCCTCGATGTTCAGCGTCTTGTAGGCGAACAGGCCGGCGACGATCATCACGCCGCTCAGGATAATGACCAGGATGCGCTGCTTGAGGGCGGCGGCGACGATAGCATGCATGGTCTAAACGCTGAGCTGGGGAAGCGGTCGCCGGGGATCAGTCGCGCGTCGCGGCTGCACGGTCGATGAACAAGGTGCCGCTGGCCACGACGGTTTCGCCGACCGACAGTCCCTTGCGCACCTCGACGAGGCCGTTGGTCGTGGCGCCGACGTCGATCGTCCGCGTGACGACGGATTTCGTTTCCGGCCGCGCCACCCAGACGCGGGCCTGCGCGCCCTCGTAGACCACGGCCTCCTGCGGCACCGCCGGCATCAGCCGGGTCTCGCCGGTAATGATGCGGAAGCTCGCGAACATCTCGGGCAGGAGCTCGCGGTCGGGGTTGTCGATCTGGGCGCGCGCCGGCAGGCGGCGCGTGTTGGGATCGAGCGCGGGCGCTACGTAGTCAAGGCGGGCGTTGAAGACGCGGCCCGGGTAGGCCAGCACCGAAACCTCAACGGGCGCTCCCACTTTCATCTTGGGGGCGTCGGACTCGCGCACGTTGGCGATCAGCCACACAGTGGTAAGACTGCCGACCGTGAACACCGGGTCGGTGGCGCCTGTATTGATGTATTGCCCCAGGCCGACCTTGCGCTGGACCACCGTGCCGCCGATCGGCGAGTTGACGACGACCTCGGCACCGATGCGGTCGACCTTCTCGAGCTTGTCGATCTCCTCGTCGGTGCGGCCGAGAATGCGTAGCCGGTTGCGCGATGCCGCGAGCGCGATTTCCGCCGAGCGCAGGTCGCCCTGTGCGCCCACGAGATCGGACTGGGCTTGCTGGAGATCCTTCAGCGTGCCACCGC
Source organism: Rhodospirillales bacterium (assembly GCA_003153415.1). Classification (GTDB taxonomy): domain Bacteria; phylum Pseudomonadota; class Alphaproteobacteria; order Reyranellales; family Reyranellaceae; genus Reyranella. Next base: position 4,471 of record PLYQ01000117.1, read on the forward strand.
GGATCGCCAGCAGCTCGCGCTGGCGCGTTTCGCTGGTCTGCGCGAGGGCCAGCCGCGAGCGCGCCTTCTCGACGCCGGCGACGGCGGTGACGAGGTCGTTCTGGCCCTGCACGAACTCGCTCGCCTCGATGGCAAACAGCGGTGCGCCGCGCTCGACGACGTCGCCGGGCTTGGCAATCAGTCGCGTGACCCGACCGGAGTAGGGCGAGAATACCGGCGTCGTGGTGTCTTCGTTGATGGCGATCTTGCCGTCGGTCGCACGCTCGTCGCGGAAGGCGACCTGGCGCACGGCGGCAAGCCTCATGCTCGCCCACTGGGTCTCGCTCGGCCGAAACGCGCCGTCGGCGTCGCCTTTGACCTTCTCGGGCCGTGCCACCGCGTTGCCGGGACCGCTGTCGAGCGCCCAAAAGCCGATCACAGCCACCGCGATGGCCATGAGTCCACCGCCCGCCAGCCACAGGCGATTTCGCCGGAGACGGATGATCAGTGAAGGATTGGGATCGACAGGCATATGAACGACGTTCCGGTGGCCGATGTGCTAGTGTTGAAGAGCAGGCAGACTAGTCTTTTCCTATTACGATAACCTGACGCGCCGGGTTTCACTCACCGTGCTAGAGTGGATGTAAGACTGCTGAAAGGGACGGAGGCGCATACCAATGCGGGTGCTTCTCGTCGAAGACAACCCAGAACTTGTGGCGCTCCTGATCAGGGGGCTTGCCCAAAGCAGCTTGGCGGCTGATTCGGTGGGTACAGTCGGCGACGCCCTTCACGTTCTCGCGACGATGAAGTATGCCGCCATCGTGCTCGATCTCGGCCTGCCCGATGAGGATGGCCTCACGTTGCTGCGCGACATGCGCCGCCGCGGCGATGCGACGCCGGTTCTGGTGCTGACGGCGCGTGACGGCGTCATGGACCGCGTCACCGGCCTGCGCGAAGGCGCCGACGATTATCTCGCCAAGCCCTTCGCGATGGAGGAGTTGGTGGCTCGGCTGCAGGCTCTACTGCGTCGACCTGGCAACCTGCTCGGCCGTCTTCTCACCTTCGGCAACGTCTCGCTCGACACCGAAGGGCGCCAGGTGTTCGTCGCCGGCGCCCCACGGGCGTTCCCGGCGCGCGAGACCGCCGTGCTGGAAATCCTTTTGCGTCGCAGCGGCAACGTCGCGCCCAAGCGTCTCTTCGAAGATCACTTGTTCGGACTGTCGGGCGACGTCGGCTCGAATGCGGTCGAAGTCTATGTCCATCGCCTGCGCAAGATGCTGACCGACGCCGGCGCGACTGTGAAGATCCACACGGTGCGCGGCGTCGGCTATCTGATGGCCGAGGAAAAGGCCGCCGAGTGATTCGTGCGATCCGCTTCCGCTCGATCATCACGCGCATCGTGGTCCTGCACGTGGTGGCGATCGGCGTCACCTCCATCCTGATGCCGTTGGCCCTTTACTGGTTGCTCGACCAGGCAGCCAGCAGAGTTCACCGCGACGCACTGCGCAGCCAGGCCATTACCATAAGCAGCTTCCTGCGGCCGCGGCCCGAAGGCGGTCTCACGATGGATATTCCCTACGAAGTGCGGCCACTCTATTCGGCCGACTACGGCCTCTATGCCTATGCCGTGCTCGACACCGGTGGCCGCGTGCTGTTTACCTCGCGCCCCGACGGGACCGCCCTATTCACCCCCGACGAACAGTCGGTGAACGACTGGTTCGTACGCCGCCGCAGCACCGGCGGGGAGCTGTTCGGCGTCAACGTGGCGCGCCCGATCGGCGACCGTATGTACTGGATCCAGGTCGGCCAAGATCTCTCGCATCGCGACGTGATCATCGACGACGTGGTGGCGTCGTTCTTCCCGCGCGTCGCCTGGATCACCTTTCCGATCCTGATGTTTCTGCTGCTAATCGACATCCTGATCGTCCGGCGCGCCCTCGATCCAGTGCGCGAGGCCTCGACCACCGCAGCGGCGATTGGTCCGACGCGTACCGAGGTGCGACTGCCCGAGCAGTCGATGCCGAGCGAAATCGTGCCGCTGGTCCATGCCGTCAACCGGGCGCTCGACCGCCTCGAGGCGGGCTTTCGCGCCCAGCGCGACTTCACCGCCGACATGGCGCACGAGCTACGCACGCCGCTTGCCGTCGTGCGTGCCCGGGTCGATTCGCTCGATGCCAGCCCCGTCCGCGACGCGCTGCGGGCCGATCTCGTCGGCATGACGCGGACGGTCAACCAGGTGCTCGACATCGCCGAACTGGAAAGCTTCATCGTTAGTACCGATGCCAGGGCCGACCTCCACGAAGTCTGCGCCGACGCCGTAGGCTTCATGGCGCCGCTTGCCGTCGAGCTTGGCAAGACCATCGCGCTGACCGGTGCTGCCGGCCCGGTCTGGGTGTACGGCCATGCCGAGGCGCTGTTCCGCGCCGTACGCAACCTCATCGAAAACGCCATTCGCCATACCCCGCCCGGCGTATCGATCGAGGTCGAAGTGTCGGCGGGCGGCACGGTGCGCGTGCTCGACGACGGTCCCGGCGTGCCCGAGGCCGACCGTGACTCGATCTTCCGCCGCTTTTGGCGTCGCGACCGTGCCAAAGGCGACAGCAGGGGCCTCGGCCTTGCCATCGTGGCCCGCGTTGCCGAGGCCCACGACGGTAGTGTCACCGTGGAGAACCGGCCAGGTGGAGGCGCTATCTTCACGCTACGCTTGCGACCAGTGGCTGGCTTGACCGCTCCGAACTAGCTGTGGCTAGGTGCCGCTCGGCACCGCCTTACGAAACAAAGACGGGTAAACGACGGACCGGCATACCGGCCGCGAGGGAGTATGAGGCAGGGATGACGACAGGGACGCCGGGCGGGGCAACACCAGCCAGCGGTACGCAGACGCGGGATACCTTTCCCAAGCTTCTAGCAGAGCTTGCCCGGACGCGTGCTGCCGCGCCTGCCTATCGGGAAAAGGAATACGGCATCTGGCAGACCTACGACTGGCGCCATGTTGCCGAACAGGTCCGGTTGTTGGCGGCGGGCTTGGCCGATCTCGGTTTCCGCCGTGCCGACCGGCTGATCGTGATCGGCGACAACCGCCCGCGCCTTTATTGGTCGATGTGTGCGGCGCAGTCATTGGGCGGCGTGCCGGTGCCGGTCTACCAGGACTCGGTGACCGAGGAGCTGGCCTACGTCGTCGAACATGCCGGCGCGCGTTTTGCCATTGCCGAGAACCAGGAGCAGGTCGACAAGCTGCTCGAGATCCAGAAGACGGTGCGCGCGCTGGAAGTCGTGATCTACGACGATCCGCGCGGCCTGCGGCATTACGAGAATTTGCTGTCCTACAGCGAGGTGCAGGAACGCGGCGCTGGGCGGCTGGCCGCCGCGCCGCAGATGGTGGCGGACGAAGTCGCCAAGGGTCGCGGCAGCGACGAAGCGATCATGCTCTACACTTCGGGCACCACGGGACGTCCCAAGGGCGCGGTGCTGAGCTACGACAACCTCGTATGGGCGGCCACCGCTGGCGCCGAGTACGACGGGCTCAAGGCCGGCGACGAGCTGCTGTCCTATCTGCCGATGGCCTGGGTGGGCGACCACATCTTCTCCTACGCCCAGGGCTACGTCGTCGGGCTGGTGGTCAATTGCCCCGAATCGGCGGCCACCGTGATGACCGATCTGCGCGAGATCGGTCCGACTTATTACTTTGCGCCGCCGCGCGTGCTCGAGAACCTGATCACCCAGGTGACGATCCGCATGGAGGATGCCGGCCTCGTCAAGCGCAGGATCTTCCAGTATTTCATGACCCTGGCGCGCCGTGCCGGTCCGGCGCTGCTCGACGGCCGGCCGGTGTCGCTGCTCGACCGGCTGCTCTATCGGCTGGGCAACCTGCTGGTCTACGGACCGCTCAAGAACACATTGGGCATGAGCCGGGTGCGGGTGGCCTACACGGCCGGCGAGGCGGTAGGACCGGAGATCTTCAATTTCTACCGGGCACTTGGCGTCAACATGAAGCAGCTCTACGGCCAGACCGAGGCCTCGGTGTTCGTCACCATCCATCCCAACGGCGAGGTCTACCCCGACACGGTGGGCAAGCCCGTGTCGAAGGTGGAACTCAGGATCGACGAGTCGGGCGAGGTGCTCTACCGCAGCCCTGGCGTGTTCAAGGAGTATTTCAAGAACCCGCAGGCGACCAACGACACCAAGACCGCCGACGGCTGGGTGCATACCGGAGACGCGGGCTACCTCGACGAGCGAGGCCACCTGCGCATCATCGATCGCGCCAAGGACGTCGGCAAGCTGAACGACGGCACGCTGTTTGCGCCGAAATTCATCGAGAACAAGCTGAAGTTCTTTCCTCATATCAACGAGGCAGTGGCGTTCGGCCATGGTCGCGACTATGTCGCCGTGCTCGTCAACATCGACATGACCGCGGTCGGTGACTGGGCCGAGCGGCGCAACATCGCCTATGCGAGCTACCAGGAGCTGGCCGGCCGACCTGAGGTCTACGATCTGGTGCAAAGCGAAATCGAGCGGGTCAACCGCGACCTCGCCGGCGATCCGCGCATGGCGGGCGCCCAGATCCGCCGCTTCCTGATCCTGCACAAGGCGCTCGAGGCCGACGACGGCGAGCTCACGCGCACCAACAAGGTGCGCCGCAGCTTCATCGGCGAGCGCTACGGGCAACTTGTCGACGCGCTCTACGATGGCTCGAAGAGTATCTACATCAAGGTCGACATGACTTTCGAGGATGGCCGCAAGGGCACCATCGAGGGTACCGTGCAGATCCGCGATCTGGCGCCGCACCCGGCACCTGCTTTCCAGAAGGCGAGCTGAGACGCGATGGCCGGCAGGCTTCGCTCCTTTCCCGACGTGCTGCTGTCGGTCGAGAAGATCAGCCTGTCGTTCGGCGGCGTGAAGGCGCTCAGCGACATCAGCTTCGACATTGCCAAGGGTGAGATCCGCGCCATCATCGGCCCCAACGGCGCCGGCAAGTCGTCGATGTTGAACTGCATCAACGGCTTCTACCATCCGCAGCAAGGCGCCATCACCTACAAGGGCGTCAGGCGCAGCCAGATGCGACCGCACGAGGCAGCCGAGCAGGGTATTGCCCGGACCTTCCAGAACATCGCGCTGTTTCGCGGTATGTCGACCCTCGACAACATCATGACCGGGCGCAATCTGCGCATGAAGACCGGTCTGTTCTGGCAGGCGCTGCGACTGGGGCCGGCGGCGCGCGAGGAGATCGAGCACCGCAAGGTGGTGGAGCGCATCATCGACTTCCTCGAGATCCAGCACATTCGCAAGGCGCCGGTTGGGCAGCTGCCCTACGGCCTGCAGAAGCGGGTCGAGCTGGGACGTGCGCTCGCCGCCGAACCCGAACTCCTGCTGCTCGACGAGCCGATGGCCGGCATGAATCTCGAGGAGAAGCAGGACATGTGCCGCTTTATCCTCGACGTGAACGACGAGTTCGGCACCACGATCTGCCTGATCGAGCACGACATGGGCGTGGTCATGGATATTTCTGACCGTGTCGTCGTCCTCGACTACGGCCGCAAGATCGGCGACGGCGTGCCGAACGACGTCAGGAACGACCGGGCGGTGATCGACGCCTATCTCGGCGTCAGCCACTGAGGGAAACGGACCATGGGTTTCTTCCTGGAAGTTCTGTTCGGTGGCCTGCTGGCGGGCGTACTTTATTCGCTGGTCGCCCTGGGCTTTGTGCTGATTTTCAAGGCGTCGGGAGTGTTCAACTTCGCGCAGGGCGCGATGGTGCTGACGGCGGCACTGGCGCTGGTCCGCGCGCTCGATTTTCTGCAACAGGAATGGCATTGGCCGTTTGGCGTGGCCCTTGCCACCGCCTTCCTCTTTGCCGGCTTCATCATGGCGCTGGTGGCGTGGGCTGCCGAGAAGCTGGTGCTGCGCAAGCTCGTCAACCAGGAAGGCATCATCCTGTTCATGGCGACCATCGGCGTCACGTTCTTCCTCGAGGGCTTTGCCCAGACCGTTTTCGGCGCCGACGTCTATCCTCTCAATATTGGCCTGCCCAAGGAGCCGATCTTCCTGCTCGAGTCGCTGTTCGACGGCGGCATCCTGGTGAACGAGCTCGACATCTGGGCCGCGGTGATCGCCGGCCTTCTGGTGGCGGGGCTGGCGCTGTTCTTCCAGAGGACGCGCATCGGCCGCGCGCTGCGCGCCGTGGCAGACGACCATGCCGCGGCCCAATCGGTCGGCATTCCGCTCAACCAGATCTGGTTCATCGTCTGGCTGGTCGCTGGTCTCGTGGCGTTGGTGGCGGGCGCGGTGTGGGGCAGCAAGCTCGGCGTCCAGTTCTCGCTCACGTTGCTCGCATTGAAGGCGCTGCCGGTCCTGATACTTGGTGGCTTCACCTCGGTGCCGGGCGCGATCGTGGGCGGGCTGATCATCGGTGCAGGCGAGAAGCTCGCCGAGGTGTTCCTGGGTCCATCGATGGGCGGCGGCATCGAAATCTGGTTTGCCTATGTCGTGGCGCTGCTGTTCCTGCTGGTCAGGCCCCAAGGCCTGTTCGGCGAACGCATCATCGAACGCGTCTAAGGGGGCAGCAGGTGATCTACCGCGAGGCCGGCCAATACAAGGTGAGCTACCAAGCCGACGAGGCGATCTTCCCGATCGCCCAGGACCGCGTTGTCATGCTGGCGCTGCTGGCGGTCGCCTTTTTTGTCGTGCCGCTGGTGGCCAGCGAATATGTTTATCGCGCCGTGCTGATCCCGACCGTGATCCTGGCGCTGGCGGCGATCGGGCTCAACGTGCTGATGGGCTACTGCGGCCAGGTCTCGCTGGGTTCCGGTGCCTTCATGGGCGTCGGCGCTTATGCCGCCTACAACCTCGCCATCCGCCTGCCGTTCCTCAATCCCTTCGTCTGCATCCTGCTGAGCGGCTTCTTCGCGGCGGCGGTCGGCATCGCCTTCGGCATTCCGAGTCTGCGTATCAAGGGCTTCTATCTCGCCGTCGCCACGCTCGCCGCGCAGTTCTTCGGCGACTGGGCGTTCCTGCGCATCAAGTGGCTGACCAACAACACGCCCTCGGGCTCGGTCAATGCGCCGCCTTTGCAGATCTTCGGCTACGACCTCTCCTCGCCCACGGCGAACTATCTGGTGGCGCTCGCCTTCACCTGCGTGCTGGGACTCGGCGTCAAGAACATCGTGCGCGGCCATGTCGGCCGGCAATGGATGGCGATCCGCGACATGGACATCGCCGCCGAGATCATCGGGGTGCGTCCGATGTACGCCAAGCTCACGGCCTTCGCCGTGTCCTCGTTCCTGATCGGGGTGTCGGGCGCGCTGTGGGCCTTCGTCTATCTCGGCTCGTGGGAGCCTGCGGCGTTCGACATCAACCGCAGTTTCGAGCTGATGTTCATGGTCATCATCGGCGGCCTGGGTTCGATCCTGGGCAGCGTGCTCGGCGCCATCTTCATCGTGCTACTGCCGATCTTCCTCAATCAGGCGCTGCCGCCCTTGGGCGCGCTGTTCGGTTGGCACATCAGCACCGCCACCGTCTCGCATTCCGAATCGATGATCTTCGGCGCCTTGATCGTGTTTTTCCTGGTCGTCGAACCGCACGGGCTTGCCCGACTGTGGTCGGTCGCCAAGGAAAAGCTGCGGCTTTGGCCTTTTCCGCACTGATTCGTGACTTTCGTCGGGGGTGGCCGAAGCGGCCGGAGCGGACTAGGGTTTCAATAAAGGTGGGCCGTCAGGATCTGCCGAACCGTGAGGAGGAAACTATGGGAATTCGCAAAGCAGCGCTTTTAGGCGCGGCGATCGTGTCGGCCGGCGTCATCGCCGCCACGGCCGCTGAGGCCCAGAACGAACAATTCATTCCGGGATTGGTCTACCGTACCGGCGCCTATGCCCCGAACGGCGTTCCGTTCGCTGACGGCGCCGCCGACTACATCGCCATGCTGAACGCCCGCGACGGCGGCATTAACGGCGTCAAGCTGACGTTCGAGGAATGCGAGACCGGCTATGCCACCGACCGCGGCGTGGAATGCTACGAGCGGCTGAAGGGCAAGGGCCCGACGGGCGCCGCCTATTTCAGCCCGCTCAGCACCGGCATCACCTTCGCGCTCACCGAAAAGGCGCCGGGCGACAAGGTTCCGCTGATCACCATGGGCTACGGCCGTGCCGACAGCCGCGACGGCGCCGTCTTCACCTGGAACTTCCCGCTGCTCGGCACTTACTGGACGGCTGCGAGTGTCGCGATCCAGTACATCGCCAAGGAGATGGGCGGCTTCGACAAGCTCAAGGGCAAGAAGATCGCGCTGCTCTATCACGACTCGCCTTATGGCAAGGAGCCGATCGCGGCACTCGACGTCATGTCCAAGAAATACGGCTTCGAGTTCCTGCAGATCCCGGTGCCCGCGCCGGGCAGCGAACAGAAGTCGCAGTGGTTGCAGATCCGCCAGCAGAAGCCGGATTATGTCCTGCTGTGGGGCTGGGGCGTCATGAATTCCGCTGCCGTCACCGAGGCCGGCAACGTCAACTACCCGCGCGATCATATGATCGGTGTGTGGTGGTCGGGCGCCGAGCCGGATGTGATCCCCGCCGGCGACAAGGCCGCCGGCTACAAGGCGCTGATGCTGCAGCATCCCGCCGGCAAGTTCGGCGTCCACGCCGACGTCGAGAAATATGTCATCTCGCAGGGCAAGTCGCTCGCCAAGCCCGACGAGTTCGGCCAGGTCCTCTACAACCGCGGCCTGGTCAACTCGATGCTGGGCACCGAGGCGATTCGCACGGCGATGGCCAAGTTCGGCAACAAGCCGATGACCGGCGAACAGGTGCGCTGGGGCATCGAGCATCTCGACCTCACCGCAGACCGCATCAAGAAACTCGGCTTCGAGGGCATGATCGGACCGATCAAGGTCTCGTGTGCCGACCATGAAGGCGCCCGACTCAGCCGCGTCCATCAATGGGACGGCAAGCAGTGGAAAGTGATTTCCGATTGGTTCACCGCCGACGATGCCATCATCGAACCGCTGGTGAAAGACACGGCCGGCAAGTATGCGGCGGAGAAGAAGATTACCGCGCGCGACTGCTCGAAGGAGAGCTGATCCTTCAACGAACCGCCCCTCGTCCTCCGACAAGGCGGACGAGGGGCTTCTTTTTCATCGAGGACCGAAGATGAGCGTCGCCAGCGCCACACCGGCAACCGCTGTCGCCAATGTCATCGACGTGGCCAATATCGAGGTGATTTACAACCACGTCATCCTCGTGCTGAAGGGCGTGTCGCTCAGCGTCCCGCCGGGCGCCATCGTGGCGTTGCTCGGCGCCAATGGCGCCGGCAAGTCGACGACGCTCAAGGCGATTTCCAACCTGCTGCGCACCGAGCGCGGCGAAGTCACCAAGGGCCAGATCAATTGCCGCGGCGAGCGGGTCGATGGGCTGACGCCCAACGAGCTGGTACGGCGTGGCGTCATCCAGGTGATGGAAGGCCGCCACTGCTTCGGCCATCTCACGGTCGAGGAGAATCTGCTGACCGGTGCCTTCATCCAGGGCGGCAAGCGACGCCAGATCGCCGACGACCTGGAGAAAGTCTACCACTACTTCCCGCGGCTCAAGGAGCGGCGCACCAGCCAGGCCGGCTACACGTCGGGCGGCGAGCAGCAGATGACGGCGATCGGCCGCGCGTTGATGAGCCGGCCCACCACCATCCTGCTCGACGAGCCATCGATGGGCCTGGCGCCGCAGCTCGTCGAGGAGATCTTCGAGATCGTGAAGAGCCTCAACGAACGCGAGAAGGTCTCGATCCTGCTGGCTGAGCAGAATACCAACGTGGCGCTGCGCTACGCCCACTACGGCTACATTCTCGAGAATGGCCGGGTCGTGCTCGACGGCGACGCCGCAAGCTTGCGCGAAAACGAGGACGTGAAGGAATTCTACCTCGGCATCGGCGGCGAGGGCCGCCGCTCGTTCCGTGACGTCAAACACTACCGGCGGCGCAAGCGCTGGCTTTAGGCGGCCGCTGACACCGCGGCCCCGCCCGGGCTACGGTGGACCGGCAAACCTCTGGGAAACGCACCGATGTCCAAGCACTACGACACGCTGGAAACCCGCTCGCCGGCCGAGCGCGAGAAGGCGCTGATGCAGGCCCTGCCGCTTCAGATCGCTCACGCCAAGGCCAATGCGCCGTTCTTCAAGGATTGGCTGAAGGACGTCGATCCGGCGTCGGTCACGTCGCGCGCGGCGCTGGCCAAATTGCCGGTGCTACGCAAGTCCATGCTGGGCGAGGTCCAGAAGAAGAACCCGCCGATGGGCGGGCTGATCGCCGTGCCGATGAGCAAGGCGCGCCACGTCTTCATGTCGCCCGGCCCGATCTTCGAGATCGACACCGATGAGCCGGACTATTTCCGCGGTGCGCGGGCGATGTATGCCGGCGGCTTTCGTGCCGGCGACGTGGTCTACAACACCTTCTCCTATCACCTGACCCCCGCCGGTATCATGATGGAATCGGCGCTGCGTGCGCTGGGCTGCGCCGTGGTCCCGGGCGGCGTCGGCAACACCGAGCTGCAGCTCGACGCGATCGCTGCCATCAAGCCGACCGGCTATGTCGGCACGCCGTCGTTCCTGAAAATCCTGATCGAGAAGGCAGCCGAGCTCGGCAAGGATATCTCGTCGATCAAGCACGCGTTCGTCGGCGCCGAGGCATTGCCGCCGTCGCTGCGCCAGATGTTCATCGATAAGGGCATGACCTGCCTGCAGAGCTACGGCACGGCCGATCTCGGCACCATCGCCTACGAGTCCGAAGCCATTCAGGGCATGACCATCGACGAGGGCGTCATCGTCGAGATCGTGCGCCCCGGCACCGGCGATCCTGTGCCCGAGGGCGATGTCGGCGAAGTGGTCGTGACGACATTCAACAAAGCCTATCCGCTGGTCCGCTTCGGCACCGGCGACATGTCGGCGGTGCTGGCAGGCCCCAGTTCGTGCGGACGCACCAACATGCGCATCAAGGGCTGGATGGGCCGCGCCGACCAGCGCACCAAGGTGCGCGGCATGTTCGTTGATCCCGCGCAAATCGACGAGATCGCCAAGAAGCACCCGGGCCTCGGTCGCCTGCGCCTGGTAATCGACTGGGTCAACCAGGCCGACGTCATGACCTTGAAGGCCGAGAGTGGTGACACCACGCCCGCGTTCGCCCAGGCGCTGGAGGCCACCATCCGCACCGTGTGCAAGGTCGGCGGCAAGGTCGAGTTTGCCAAGCTGGGCAGCCTGCCCAACGACGGCAAGGTGATCGACGATATTCGTAAATATACATAAGGGCGGAAGTACACCTGATGGACCTGGGACTCGCCGGCAAACATGCACTGGTGACCGGCTCGACCGCCGGCATCGGCTACGCGTTAGCCAAGGGCCTGCTGGCCGAAGGCGCGAGCGTCGTGATCACGGCCCGTACGCAGGCCAGTGTCGCCTCGGCCTTAAAGCGCCTGAAGGATGCCGTGCCCGACGCCAAGGTGACCGCCATCGCCGCCGACTGTGCGACGGCGGCCGGCGCCAAGGCGGTGTTCGACCGCGTGCCCGAGCTAGACATCCTGGTGAACAATCTCGGTATCTACGGCCGCAAGCCTGCCTTCGAGATCACCGACGAGGAGTGGCAGCGCTTCTTCGAGACCAACGTCATGAGCGGCATCCGCTTTGCCCGCCACTACGCGCCCGGCATGGCCCAGCGCGGCTGGGGCCGCGTCCTGTTCGTGTCGAGCGAGTCGGCGCTCAACATCCCCAAGGAAATGATCCACTACGGCATGACCAAGACCGCCCAGCTCGCGGTCTCGCGCGGCATGGCAATGGAACTGGCCGGCACGGGCGTCACCGTGAACGCCCTGCTGCCCGGCCCGACCCACACCGAGACCACCGACGAGTTGCGCGCCGAGCGGGCCAAGGCCTCGGGCAAGTCGGTGGCCGAGATCGAGGCCGATTTCTTCGTGAACTTCCGGCCGACCTCGCTGGTCCGCCGCTTCACCTCGGCCGACGAGGTCGCGGCGCTGGGCGTCTATCTCTGCAGCGAGGCTGCCTCGGGAACGTCCGGCGCGGCGATGCGGGTCGATGGCGGTGTGGTCAATCAGATCATGTAGGGCCACCCCCGGAATATGAGAAATAATCGCAGAAAAGCCCGCCACACCTGCTTTTTATGTTTCTCACCGAGGTGAGAAACAGGTGAGAAAGCGGTGAGAAACCGGCGATACCGCAGGGCTATCCGTTGGCCGGGCGCGGGCCTGTTGGCGGCCTCGAAGGCGGCCAGCCGGGCAGTAACTTACCCTCGGTCAGGCCGGCCGACGCGACGATCGAGGACGGCGGCGAAAGCCGCTTGGCGCTACAGGCGTGGGGTCGTCGTTTACTCAAGTGCCCGTTCACATTCGATCGCCCAAGGCCTGACGCGACCGTGCCACGCTGGCAAATTCGCCACATTTCCCGTATCTATTCGGCGTGCGGTCGCCCCGTTCCCCTCCCCCCAAAGGGGTCCGCGCCAAGGAGGAATATCTTGAAGAGACGCACTTTCGTCTCCGGTACGGCTGCGCTTGCGGCCGCCAGTGTGACCCCGCCGGCCTTCGCCGCGACCATCAAGCCCTATAGCTGGGATCTCAACCCGCCGACCGACAGCCGCGACAATTTCATCGCCTGGGGCAAGGGGCGCGGCGAGGATCCGGTGTTTCTCGGCCAGCGCTGGGATCGTTTCCAGGCGCTCCTGAAGAACAAGGATATCTGGGGTGCCGCCACCATCCGTTCCTTCCTGCTGACGCCGCGCGAGGAATTCGCTTCGGTCAATCCCGCGATCCACAAGCGCGCCTACGAGCACGCCTTCCTCGACATCGGTTGGGGCGTCACCATGTCGGGCCCGCATCTGCAGGCGCGCATGACCAACGTCATCGATGTGAAGCGCGGCGAGAAGGTGCTCGAGATCGGCACCGGTTCGGGTGTGCAGTCGGCCTACATCGCCAACCTCACCGAGAATTCCTACACGATCGAGATCATCAAGCCGCTGGGCGACCGCACGCGTGCGCTCTACGACAAGCTGATCGACAAGGGCTACACCGAGTACAAGCACGTCAAAAGCAAGGTGGCCGACGGTTACTACGGCTGGGAAGAAGCGGGCCCCTTCGACAAGATCATCGTGACCTGCGGCATCGACCACGTGCCGCCGCCGCTCCTGCAGCAGCTCAAGGCGGGCGGCCTGATGGTGATCCCGGTCGGGCCTCCCGGCGCGCAGCGCGTGCTCAAGGTCGCCAAGACGCAAGGCGCCGACGGATCGATCACCACCAGCCGCGAGGATATCTACGGCGGCAAGATCGTGCCCTTCGTGCCCTTCACCAAGCTCGACGGCGACAAGATCGTCGGCACGCACAACCGCTAGGCCGGGACGCTCCAGCAGGAATCACGCTTTGACCGTCTCGGTCGATCTCGACCATCGCCCGCCGCTCACCTTCTATCTGTCCGTCGGGCTGGTCGCCGGCAGCATCATCGCGCTGCAAATCGGCATCATGCGCGTGTTCTCCGTCGGCAGCTGGGCGCATTTCGGCTCGCTGGTCGTCAGTCTCGCCATGTTTGGCTTTGGGCTTACGTCGGCGGTGATGTGCGTGGGCAAGGGCTGGTTCGAGCGCCACTGGCAGGGCGCGGTCAAGGGCGCGCTGCTGGCCTTTGGGCCGCTGATGGTGGTGTGCAATCTCGCCGCCCAGCAGGTGCCGTTCAACGCCATCTTCCTGATCTCCGACCCGATGCAGAAGTGGCGGCTGCTCGCCAACTTCGTGCTCTACTTCCTGCCGTTCCTGGCCGGCGCGCTTTATCTCGGTGTGGTGTTCCTCAAGGCGCAGAAGACTTTCAATCGCGTCTACTTTGCCGATCTCGTCGGTTCCGGTTTGTGCGGGCTTTCCGTTCTGCTCGCCATGTACGTCTTCAACCCCGACGACCTCATCATGGCGCCGCTGCTGCTGTGGCTTGCGGGCGGCGTGTTGTGGTTCGTCTCGTTCGGCGACCGCCGCGGCCTCATCACCATCGTGGGTGTCGCCGTACTCGCCGCCGCCGTGCACTACGCTGCACCTCCGGTGCTCGGCATCCCCAAGCTCGCGGTGTCGGACTACAAGGGCGTGTCCTACGCGCGAAAGTTCCCTGACGCGCAGCGCACCTACGAACGCGCCTCGCCGTTCGGCTACATGGAGGTCTACTCCAGCTCCTACCTGCATTTCGCGCCGGGCCAGTCCGACAACGCCGCGTTCAACCTGAAGAACATGCCGGCCAACGCCTATCTCGGGCTCTACATCGATTCGGAAGGCCCGTCGGGCATCATCAAGGACCTGCCGGCCGAGGAGACGCCGTACTTCCGCTATCTGCCGATGTTCTATCCCTACGTGCTGAAGCCCGACCCCGAGACCTTCGTGGTGCAGTTCGGCGGTGGCCTCTCGACGGCCGTCGCGCTCAAATCGGGCTCGAGCCACGTCACCGTGGCCGAGGGCAACCCCGCGCTGTTGACGGCATTCCGAGAGGATGCAGGCTTGCGCGCCTTCACCGGTGACGTGCTACACAACTCCAAAGTCAGCGTCATCGACTACGACGGTCGGCTCTACCTCGCCCACACCAGGAACCGCTACGACATCATCGACCTGTCGCTGGCCGACTCGGCGGGCCTGTCGAGCCCCGGCGGCTTCGCCATCGTCGAGAAATATTCCTACACGCGCGAGGCGATGAGCGCCTACATGCGCGCGCTCAAGCCCGGCGGCCTCCTGTCGGTCACCTTGTGGAACAAGGAAGAGCCGCCCAAGTCGGTGCTGAAGCTCTACGCCACCATGGCTGCGGCGGCGCGCGACGTCGATGGCGGCAACATCGCCGACAAGTTCTATGTCGCCTCGTCCTATCTCTCGACGGCGACGGTGCTCTACAAGCGCGGCGGCTTCACGGCGGCGGAGATCGGCAAGCTCAACACCCACACCAAGGCGATGTCGTTCGACGAAATCTACTATCCGGGTTTCAAGGTCGACGACTCCGACATTGCCCAGGTCCTGCAGGACTATCGCGACCAGTTCTTCTTCGAGGGCGAGGCGGCCGATCCGACGGCGCCCTCCGAGAAGGAGCCCAACGACAAGCCGCCGCCGGGGATGACGCCGGCGGCGTCCGGCGCCGATGGGGCCAAGGACGCTGCTCCGCCGCCGCCGCGCATTCCGGCAACCGTGCTCGGCCGCATCGCCTGGCAGCGCCTCGTGAACGGCGGCTGGCAGAAGGTGGCGGAAGACTACGTCTTCGAGACCCGTATGCTGACCAACCACCAGCCCTACTTTGCCGCCTACATCAAGGTGAAGGACCTGCTGAAATTCACCGATCGCCTGGAGCTGGTGCAGGACGAGTGGGGCTACTTGCTGCTGTGGGCGACGCTCGGCATCGCGACATTGTTCGCGCTGACGCTGGTGCTGTTCCCGCTGATCTTCGGCTGGCGCACCATCTTCAGCCGCTATCCCGGCAAGGCGGGCACGATGGTCTATTTCCTTTGCCTGGGCCTGGGCTACATCATCGTCGAGGTGGGCATGATCTCCCACTTCATCCTGGCGCTCAGCAACGCCACGGTCTCGGCCTCGGTGCTGATCACCGGCATGCTGGTCTTCTCGGGTTGCGGCAGCTTCGTGTCGGAGCGCTACTACCCCCGCGCCCGCGCCATCATGCCCCGGGTCTTTCTCGCGATCTTCGCCATCTTGGCGCTCTATGCCTTCACGATCGACTATGCGCTAGATTGGATCGGCACGCTGCCTTACGCGGTTCGCATCGCCTGCTGCCTGCTCCTGATCATGCCGCCGGCCTTCCTGATGGGTTTCCCCATGCCGACGGCGATGACCACGCTCGGACGGCTGGGCAAGGACCACATGTTCCTGTGGGCCTGGGGCATCAACGGCTGTTTCTCGGTGATCGGCGCCGCCCTGGCGCCGATCGTGGCCACCAGCTTCGGCTTACCGGGAGTCGTGCTGGTGGGCGCGGTCGCCTATCTCGTCGCCTTGCCCGCTTTCTTCTCCGTTCTGATGCCGCTTCCTGGAAAGCGGCCAGCAACGGCGTGAAGCGCCGCGCGCTGCTGTTGGGGGCCTTGCTGATGCCGACGGCTGCACATGCGCGGACGACAAAGCAGGCGGCGAAGAAACCCGCCCCGCCGCGTCCGCCATCCGGTCCGCAGCCGCTGAAGGAGGCCAAGACGCAGCTCATCGCGTTCAACGCCTCGGCCTTTCCCTATCGCGGCAACACTCCCGGCATCAACAAGCCGTTCCTCGACGCCCGCGACGGCAAACGGCGCGGCCACACCACCTTGCGCGGCGACGTGTGCTGGGAGGATACGACCTACAGCGATCGCCGGTCGCTGCTGTTCCTGCCGGCCGGATACAACCCCCAGCTTCCGGCACTGATCGTGCTCTATCTCCATGGCCAGGGTGCCACGCTCGAGCGTGACGTGCTGATGCGCCAGGCGGTGACGCGCCAGGTGGCCGAGTCCGGCCAGAACGTGGCGCTGGTGGCGCCGCAGCTTGCCTTCGATGCCGCCGACTCGAGCGCCGGGAATTTCTGGCGGCCCGGCCATTTCGCGACCTACATCGACGAGGCGGCGGAACGGCTGATGCGGCTCTATGGCGATCGCCGGGTCGGGCCGTCTTTCAACGCGGCGTCGGTCGTGATCGTGGCCTATAGCGGCGGCTATCTCTCGGCGGCCTATGCGTTGGAACGCGGCGGGGCTACCCATCGCATCAAGGGCGTGATCCTGATGGATGCGCTCTATGGCGACGAAGACAAGTTCGCCGCCTGGGCCGCGTCGCGTCGCCGGCTCGCCTTTCTGTTCAGCGCCTATACCGACTCGACGCGCGAAGAAAATGCCACGCTGCAGGGGCTGCTCGCCAAACGGCGCATTCCCTATACGGTCAAGCTGCCCGCTTCGTTGACTCCCGGTACGATGGCGTTCGTGGCGACCGGTGGGCTCGATATGCATGGCGATTTCATGACACGCGCGTGGGCGCAGGATCCGCTCAAATCGGCCCTCGCCATGATTCCAGGATACCCGCGAATGGTTCGTGCTAAAAAGGCCGTATGAGCGAACCTCTGCGCCAGGAACTTCTGGACATCTTCGTCGGCCGCGCCACCCGCCGCTATGGCTTGAGCGAGATCAATCAGCTTCAACATGCCCTGCAAGCGGCCACGCTGGCCGAAGCCGACGGTGCGCCGCCCGCGACCGTGCTGGCTGCGCTACTGCACGATGTCGGCCACATGGTTCATGATCTCGGCGAGGATCCGGCGGGCCGCGGTATCGACGACGTGCACGAGGAACTGGGCGCACGGTGGCTGGCCGAACGGTTCGGCCCCGAGGTCAGCGAGCCGGTCCGGCTGCATGTCGCGGCCAAGCGCTATCTCTGCGCCGTCGAGTCGGACTATTTCAGCAAGCTCTCGCCCGATTCCGTCCGAAGCCTTGGATTGCAGGGCGGGCCGATGTCGGCCGGCGAGATCGAGACGTTCCGGCGCCATCCGCAGCATGCCGAAGCGGTGCGCCTGCGCCGCTATGACGAGGCGGCGAAGGACCCTCGCGCCTCGACCCCCGACTTCGATCATTTCCTGCGCCACGTCGCCGCTTGCCGTCGATGATCGAGCGCCCGCAAGTCGAGGCGGCGTGGGATCGCATCCGGCCGCATGTCCGTCGCACGCCTGTCATCGAGCTGAAAGCCGGCAGCTTCGGCGTTTCTGCGCCTCTTGCGCTGAAGCTCGAGCAGATGCAGGTCAGCGGCTCGTTCAAGGGCCGCGGCGCCTTCCACAAGCTCCTGGCCTCGAAAGTGCCGACGGCCGGCGTGATCGCGGCTTCTGGCGGCAATCATGGCGCGGCCGTCGCCTATGCCGCCCGCGCGCTGGGCTACAAGGCCGAAATTTTCGTGCCGACCATCGCCTCTCCGGCCAAGGTGGAACGGCTGAAGAGCTATGGCGCAACGGTACATCAGGTCGGCGCGGTCTATGCCGAAGCGCGTGCCGCCTCGGAAAAGCGCGCCGGCGAAACCAGCGCGCTCGCCATCCCTGCCTATGAGGACCCTGTGGTGTTCGCCGGTGCTGGCAGCGTGGCGTTGGAGTTTGCCGAACAGGCGACCTTCGACACCTTGCTGGTCGCAGTCGGCGGCGGCGGCCTGATCGCGGGCTGTGCGGTGGCAATCGGTGCGGCGACAAAGATCGTCGCGGTCGAGACCGAAGGCACGCCGACACTTTACGAAGCACGCCGCGCAGGCAAGCCGGTCGAGGTGAAGATTTCCGGCATTGCTGCCGACGCGCTGGGCGCCAGCCGCATCGGGGCGCCCAATTTCGAGGTCGCCCAGAAATTGGTGGCCGGATCGGTGCTGGTGAGCGACACCGCCGTGCGCGCCGCGCAACGCGCGCTGTGGGACGAGCTGAGACTGATCTCCGAGCCGGCCGGCGCCACCGGCCTTGCCGCGCTGATGGCCGGCGCCTATCGGCCGGCGTCGGGTGAGTGCGTCGGAGTGCTGATCTGTGGTGCCAATACGGAGCCGGCGTCCGCCGTCTAGGGTGATTCCACGACAAGCGGAATCGTTCACGCGCATTCCGCCGCCGGCGGAACCGCTCTAGCGCGTGACGGACGTCACGACGGCACGGTTGGCGCGGCCGGCACCGTCGCTGTAGTCGAAGCGGATGGCGAACTTGTCGGCGGGCGAGATCCACCAGCGTGAGATCGCGCGCTCGCCTTTGTCACCCTGCTCATTCATCTCGATCACGAACGTGTCGATCATGGCGTCGCCGGGGCCGGTGCGCCTCTCGTAGCGGGCGACCGTGAGTACGTAATGCCATTTGCGGCCGCCGGCGCTGTAGTCGGCCTCGATCTTCTTGCCGATCTGCAACGGCCACAGGCGTTCCGGCCTGAGCGCGGCGATGAAGGCCGAGGTGTCGCCGCCGTCGGCCGAGGGATTGTCGATCAGAAGCGCGCGGACCTTGGAGGGCTTACCGCCCTGGACCTCCATTGTGCAATCCATGCCGTCGCGGCCGCGCGCCACCACCTTGGTGCCGCTGTCGTAGGTGAAGACCGTGCCCGAGTTGGGGCAGTCGAAGTCCATGGTCTGGGCGGCGGCAGGTCGGGCGAATGCGGCAACAACCAAGGCGAGGATGAACGGAAAAACAAATATCGGCATGGCGGCGATTATAACGAAATCGCGCGAAATGGCACGCCGTCGAGCATCGTCAACGGGCCCATGGCACCTCCTGTGGATTGGCGCGTACCTTCGCCGCCCAATTCTCGGATTCCAGCCAGTCCCGCTGGCTGGTGCGCGTTCGCCGCAGATAATTGCCGATGGCGGTGATGTCGGAATCGTTCAGGACGTCTCGAAAGGGCGGCATCATCGGACCCGGCGCATCGCGTTCGCTGCCGACCCCGTCGAGCACGGCGCGCAGGAAATTGTACGGCCAGTCGTACCAAAGCGCCGAACTCAACGCCAACTCGGCACGCCCCGGCTCGACATTGTCATGGCACGAACCGCAGGCAGCGATATAGAGCCGCGCACCTCGTTCGCGTTCGAGGCCGCTCTGCTGTTTCGACGCAGCCAAGGCCTTGGCGACCGCAGCGTCGGCGCTGGGACGGGCCGGTCTGTCGAATTCGACAAAATACGTGGCGATGGCCTGGATATCGGAGTCGGGCAGCTTGGCGAGGCCCTGGACGACGGTGCCCATCGGGCCGGTCGCCCGGCCCTGCACGGTCGTACCGCCGCGCAGATAGGTGACATAGTCGTCCTTGGTCCATCGCGCAGGAGACGGGCTGACGTCGAGCGGCCAGGCGATCCAACCTTCGATCAATTCACCGGCATAGGGATGACCCGCCTGTTCGGCGCCGAACACGTTGCGACGCGTATGACAGGCACCGCAATGGGCAATGCCTTCGACAAGATACGCGCCGCGGTTCCATTCCGCGCTCTTGGCCGGGTTGGGCCGGAAAGGGCCCTTATCGAGAAACAGCATCTTCCAGCCGGCCTGCAGGGCGCGGACATCGAGCGGGAACGGCAGGGTACTAGGCGTCGGCGTCGCCTTAACCGCTGGCACGGTCATGAGATAGGCATAGAGCGCCTTGATGTCGTCGTCGGTGAGCTTGGTGAAGTGGTCGAACGGGAACGCCGGAAACAAGTTGGCGCCGTCGCGCCGAACGCCCTCTCGCATCGCCCGCATGAAGGCTGCCTCCGACCAGCGGCCGATGCCGGTTTCAGGATCGGGCGTGATGTTGGTCGAAAATACATAGCCGTATGGCGTTATGACGGAATAGCCGCCGGCAAAGCGTCGGGTTGGCGTCGTGGTGTGGCAGAAGGCGCAATCGCCAGCGCTCGCCAGAATCTCGCCCTTGGCGACCAGCTCGGGCGCGAACGACGACGGTGCAGGCGGATCGATGGGCGCGATGGCCGGCCGCCACGCCAACGCCAGGAGAGCCACCACGCAAACCGCACCAACGCCGGTAAGGCCGAGAAGCAGCCGCTTGGACAACACCCGTCTCCACATCGTCAGAAGGCGGCCCCACCGTAGCGACCGTCACGGGCCGCTGCATCATGAGATTGCGCGCGAACCCCTCACACGAAGTGACAGGCTGCCAGCGCACCGCCACCGACCGGCCGTAGCGCCGGCTTGTCCATTTTGCAGCGATCCTGCGCGATCGGGCAGCGCGAATGGAACGGGCAGCCGGTTGGCGGATCGAGCGCGCTCGGCAGCTCGCCCTGCAGCACCGTTCGCTGACGCGCCCGCGCGGCCCTGGGATTGGCAATCGGTGCGGCCGCCAGCAGCGCCTTGGTGTAGGGGTGCTGCGGGCTGCGCCAGATCTGGTCGCGGCCTCCGGCCTCGACGATGGTGCCAAGATACATCACCGCCACGCGGTCGGCGATATGCTCGACCACCGACAGATCATGGCTGATGAAGAGGTAGGAGACGCCGAACTGCGTCTTGAGGTCCTCCAGGAGGTTGATCACCTGGGCGCGAACCGACACGTCGAGCGCCGACACGGGCTCGTCGCAAATGATCAATTTGGGACTGAGCGCGAGAGCGCGGGCGATGCCGATCCTCTGGCGCTGGCCGCCGGAGAATTCGTGGGGATAGCGCTGCTTGGCGTCGGCGGGTAGGCCGACCCAGCGCAACAGCGTCTCGACCCGTTCGGCCGTGGCGTCGGGCTTCCAACCAGCGATCACCAACGGTTGGGCGATGCTGCGACCCACCGTCGATCGCGGATTGAGCGAGCCGTAGGGGTCCTGGAAGATCATCTGCACCTTGCGGCGCATGTTGATGAGCTCGGTGCGATTGAGCGGCGCAATATCGACACCGTCGACGATGATCTCGCCACCGGCGATCGGCACCAGCTTCATGATCGCCTTGCCGAGGGTAGACTTGCCGCAGCCCGATTCGCCCACCAGCCCCACGGTCTCGCCGACTGCGAGATCGAGGCTGACGCCGCTCACCGCGCGCACCACGCCGGCGGCGGTGTTGAAGCGCACATGCACGTCATGCAGAGAGAGCAGCCGCGCCATCACGCCCCGTCCTTTGGCGCGAAATCCTTCTCGGCGGCAAAGCAGGCGACCAGCCGGCCTGGCGTGGGCCGGCTGAGTTCCGGCCGCTCCCGGCGGCAGCGCTCCATCACTCTGGGGCAGCGCGGTGCGAAGGCGCAGCCAGCGGGCAAGGCATTGAGCGGCGGCACCATGCCAGGAATGTCGGCCAGCCGGGCAGCGCGGGCAGCCCCCGGGGTGGGCGTCGCGCCGATCAGGCCGGCGGTGTAGGGATGCAGCGGCGCGTCGAACAGATCGTCGACGCTGGCTTCCTCGACCTTGCGGCCGGCATACATTACCACCACGCGATCGGCGGTCTCGGCTACCACGCCGAGATCGTGGGTGATGAAGATCATCGCCATGCCGGCGTCGGTCTGCAGCTTTTTCAGGAGCGCCAGCACCTGCGCCTGCACCGTGACGTCGAGCGCCGTGGTCGGTTCGTCGGCGATCAGCACCGAAGGGCTGCAGGCGATTGCCATGGCGATCATGACGCGCTGGCACATGCCGCCCGAGAGCTGGTGCGGATAGGCGTCGAGCCGGCGGCCGGCGTCGGGCATGCCGACCAGCTCCAGCAACTCGCGCGCCCGCTCACGCGCCGCGGCGCGACCCAAGTCGGTGTGGGTTCGCAACACCTCGACGATCTGCTTCTCGACTGTGGCCACCGGATTGAGTGAGCTCATCGGGTCCTGGAAGATCATGCCGATCTCCTGGCCGCGGATGTCGAGCATGGCTTCTTCGGTCAACGTCACGATGTCCCGACCATTGAGCTTGACCTCGCCACCCACCAGGCGAGCCGGCGGGTCGGGAAGCAGGCGCATGATCGACAGCGCCGATAAAGACTTGCCGCAGCCCGATTCGCCCACCAGCGCCACCGTCTCGCCGGCGCCGACCGAAAGACTGAGGCCATCGACCGCCTTCATCTCGCCGCGGCGGGTGAAAAGCGTGGTGCTAAGTCCGCGCACCTCGAGGGGCAGCGCCATTCTCAGCGGTCCCTGAGCTTGGGGTTCAAAGCGTCGTTCAGCCCGTCGCCGATCAGGTTGAGGCAGAGCACGGTGATCATGATGGCCACGCCCGGAATGGCGCTGATGTACCAGGAACTGCGGATGAGCTGCCGGCCGTCGCCGACCAGCCGGCCCCAGCTCGCGACGTTGGGATCGCCCAGCCCGAGGAAGGATACGGCCGACTCGAACAGGATGGCGCCCGCGACCACCAGAGAGCTCAGCACGATCACCGGTGGCAGGGCATTGGGCAGGATCTCGGCCACGATGATCTTGAGATCGCCCATGCCCATGCTGCGGCAGGCTTGGACGAACTCGCGGTCCCGTAGCGCTAAAAACTCGGCGCGGGTCATGCGCGCGATCGACGTCCAGCTCACGATCCCGATGGCGATTACGATATTGGACAGCGTCGAGCCCAGAATGACCACGATGGTGAGCACGAAGATCAGGTTGGGGATGGTCTGGAACAACTCGGCCGCGCGCATCAGCCCTTCGTCGATCCAGCCGCCGAAATAGCCGGCGGTCGCGCCGACGCTGACGCCGATCACTGTGGCGACGGCCGAGGCGAACAGGCCGATCAGCAGGGTGGCGCGCGCGCCATGCACGATCATGGCGAGCATGTCGCGGCCGAGCGAATCGGTGCCGAGCGGGAAGGCAGGATCCTCGCCCGGCCACAGTTCGGGGGCGCCGACAATGCGCAGCGGATCGATCGGGAAGAACAGCGGCGCCAGCAGGGCGGCGAGCGCTACGACTAGGATCAGCAGGGCGCCGACCAGGGCACCACGGTTGCGGGCAAAGCGGCCGACAATGGCAAAGCGCTCCATCAGCGGATTTCGATGCGCGGGTCGAGCCACATATAGACGAGATCGACCGCGATATTGGCGCAGATCACCACCAGGGTGCCCAGCACCATGATGCCGAGCACCACCGGGTAGTTGCGCGACGACACCGAATCGAACAGAAGCGAGCCCACGCCCGGCCAGCTGAACACGCTTTCGATCACCACGCTGCCGGCCAGCACGGTGCCCATCTGGACGCCCAGGATGGTGACCACCGGTAGGAGCGCGTTGCGCAGCACATGGCTCAACGTGACCTTGTTGCGACTAAGCCCCTTGGCCCGCGCCGTGCGCACGAAATCGAGCTGCGATACTTCCAGCATCGAGGAGCGCAGCACGCGCGCATAGATCGCGGCGTAGAACAGGCCGAGCGCCAGGGTCGGCAGCAGGAGATGGGCCAGAATATCGAGAACGCTCGCCACGCCACCACCCGCGCCGCCGATGGTCATCATGCCGCCGACGGGCAGCCAGCCGAGCTTCACCGCGAACAGCACGATCATCATGATGCCGAGCCAGAAACTGGGGGCAGCGAAGAAGAACATCGCGGCCACCGACACCAGTGTGTCCCAGAAAGTGCGGACTTTCACCGAGGCCACGACACCCGCCGCCACGCCGACGGCAAGCGCCAGCGCGATGCTGGAGATCATGAGCAGCAGCGTGGCCGGCAGGTTGATGGTGATGGCCTCGATCACCGGCATGTTCTGGCGGTAGGAGAAGCCGAAGTCGAAATGCAGCAGCGCCCAGATGTACTTCAGCAGCTGCAGCCATATCGGATCCGCGAGGCCGTAGGCTTTGCGCAGGAGCTCGACCGTCGCCGGGTCGCTCACCTGGTTCTCGGCCGTCATCAGCTCGAGAAAGCTGCCCGGTGCCAGGTGGATCAGGATGAAATTGATCACCACCACGCCCAGCATCAGCGGCACGGCCTGGAACAGTCTCCTGCGCAGCAGTCGAAGCGCCGCGACGCGCCGCGACGACGACGCTATGACGCCAGCCATATGTCGTACCAGGTCGAGGCCAGGTAGTTGGGATCGTTGGAGTGGTTCTGTACCTTGATGCTGGCCACGGTAATGGATTCGATCTCGACCAACGGCAGGTTGGACGCTTCGCGGGTCGTGATCTTCTGGAATTCGACCACCAGCGTCTTGCGCTTGGTGGCGTCGGTCTCGACCTTGATCTTCTCGACCAGCACGTCGACCTCGTCAGTATGGAAACCCGAGGCGTTGCGGAAGGGCACGCCCTTCTTGATGCCATCGCTGGTGTAGTATTGTGTCGTCGCCGGCACCGGCTCGGATGGGTTCGCCTGGTTGGAGATCGCCAGGTCGAAATCGTAGTCGGTGTAGATGCGCTTGATCGAGCTCGGCCGGTCAGGGACCGTGAGGTTGACGACGATGCCAACATCCTCGAGCCCCTGCTTGACGATGGCGCCGATCTTGCCGTTCTCGGTGAACCAACCGGCCGCCAGCAGGTTGACCGTGAAGCGCTTGCCGTCGGGCTTCTTTGGATATCCTGCTGTGTCGAGTAGCGCCGCGGCCTTCTTGGGATCGAACTCGGTCTTGTAGGTGTCGGCCGTGTAGAACTCTTTGTTCGGCGAAAAGATAGGGCTCGTGCCGGGCCGGGCGTAGCCGTAGTAGATCGTCCTGGCGATCAGGCTGCGGTCGACGGCATGGAACATCGCCTGGCGCACCTCGCGCTTGGCGAAGATCGGGTTGCGCGTGTTGCACTCGAACGAGGTCGACCACACGCTTTCCTCGTAGCCCTTGGGCGTGGCGACGAACTTGCCGGTGCCGGTCAGCCGCTTGATGTCGGGCGGCGCCACGGGATTGAACACGCCGATATGGATGTCGCCCGCCTCGAAGGCGGCGGCGCGGCCGGCGGGATCGCGCACGTAGCGGATGATCATGCGATCCATGTAGGGGAAACCCGGCCGCCAATAGGCGTCGTTCTTGACGTACTCGAAGTGGCTGCCGCGCACCCATTCCTTGAACTTCCACGGGCCGGTGGCGATCGGCGCGTTGTTGGCCGCGTTGGTGACGGGATCGGAGCCGGCATAGACGTGCTTGGGTACGATGTAGTTCACGCCACCGCACAGCAGCGAGGAGAAAAAGAATTCCGGCACCGGCTTGCTGAACTTGACGATGACGGTGTCGCTGTCGGGCGATTCGCCGCCGACATAGTCGGTCATCGCCGCGGCAGCGGCGTACTTCTTCCAGATCTCGTCAATCGAATAGATGACGTCGTCGACAGTCATGTCCTTGCCGTCGTGGAACTTCACACCCTTACGGATCTTGATGGCGTAGGCCTTGAAGTCCGCTGCGGGCTTCCACGCTTCGGCCAGCTCGCCCTCGAAGGCGCCCTCCATGCTGCGCCGGCCCAGCCGTTCGAACAGCTTGGACGAGGAGAAGGTCGGGCTCGAGCCGCCGCCCGCCGGCACGTAACAGGCCTGCGGCTCGCCGCCACCCCAGGTCGCGACCAACGTGCCGCCACGCTTGGGTTCGCCTTGGGCGAACGAAGATGCAGTCTTGCCGATCAAGCCGGTCGCCAAGGCGCCAGCGCCGAATACGCGACGGGAAACAGTGTTCGCCATGAGCCCCTCCGTTACCGTCCTGTTTGAAGCAAACTTCGTACCGTGTGCGATCAGCCCGTCAGCGTCGAATAGGTCGCGCGCCCGACGGCCAGCAGCACCTTCTGCTCGTTGAACACGTCGACATCCACGACGCCCACGCTCCTGCCGGCGCGGCGGACCTGCGCCGTTGTGATCAGCTTGGTCTTGATTGCGGGGCGCAGGTAGTCGACTCGGAAATTGATGGTCGGCAGGCCGCGACGCAGCGTCATGATCAACGCGTAGTCGCCGACCGTGTCGATGATCGCCGCGATCGGCCCGCCATGCCACTGGCCGGTGCCGCGGCCGCGCTCGAACTCAGGCTTCATCTCGCAGGTCATGGTGACCCGCTCGTTGGCCGGGTCGACCTCGGTGACCTTGAGCCCGAGGAAGGCGATGAACGGCGAGAAGTCGAGCATCGCCTGGAGCTGCGCGCTGTTGAGAGGCTGGGGCGCCTCGGCCTTGTCCACGCTCATGGCGCCACCACGATCTTGCCGAACACTTCGCGGTCCTCGATGACGCGCAGCGCCTCGCGCGCGTCGGCGAGCTTGTAGACCTTGTCGACCAGGACCTTGAGCTTGCCCTGCTGCACCAGGTCGAGCAGCGTGATGATGTCGGAGCGCGCCCAGCCGTTGGAACCCAGCACCTTTAGCTCGAAGGTCCAGATGAAGCGGATATCCTCCTTGGGATCGAAGCCCGCCGTGGCGCCGCAGGTCAGCAGCCGGCCGCCGACCTTCAGCACCTTCATCGATTTCACCCAGGTGTCGCCGCCGGTGTAGTTCACCACCACGTCGACGCCGCGGTCGGTACCGCCGCCGCGCCGCGTCGGTTTGCCGTAGAGCTTGAACGTCTCCTCCATGAAGTCGTTCTTGACGTAGTTGATCGTCTTGTCGGCGCCGAGTTCCATGAGACGCTGGGCCTTGGCGTCGGTGCCGGCGCAGGCGATCACTTCGGCGCCGGCGAGCTTGGCGAGCTGCAGGCAGCACACGCCGACGCCGCCCGAGGCACCCAGGATCAGCACCTTCTCGCCTTTGCCGACATAGCCGTTGGTCCGCATCATGCGGATCGCCGTGCCGTAGGCGACAGGAAGGGCGGCGGCATTCGAGAAGCTGACGCCGTCGGGGATCTTGATCAGCTGGTGGGCGCGCGCCTTGCAGAGTTCGGCCAGGCCGCCGTGCACCGTTTCGCCCATCAGGCCGCCCTCGACTCGGTTGATCGGATCGACCAGCACGCGATCGCCCTTCTTCCAGCCGGTGACGCCGGACCCGACTTCGGCGATCTCGCCCGCCACGTCGAGACCCATGATTGCCGGCATCGGCACCTTGATGCCGGGCATGCCGCGGCGGGTAAAGACGTCGTGGTAGTTCAGCGACGAGGCCTTGACCGCCACGATCACGTCGCCCTCGCCGGGCTTGGGATCGGGGAAGTTGGTCTCGAAGGCAAGGCGGTCCGGCCCGCCATGTTCGCGGACGACGGCGGCTTTCATTCTAGTTGTCTCCTCCGGTTAGGATCTGTTGCGCCAGTACGCGCTTGTCGATCTTGTTGGTGCCGGCCAGCGGCATCTCGTCGATGAAGATCACGCGACGCGGATGCTGGTAGGCCGGCGCATTGGCTAGCGCGTAGGTCTTGACCGCCTGCTCGTCGATGGCAGCACCGGTGGCGCGCACCACGAAGGCGATCGGCTTGTGGCCCTTCAGCTCGTCGGGCACCGGGATGACGGCGGCCTGATGGATGCCGGGGTGTTTCTCCAGCATCTTCTCGACCTCGCCGGGATAGATGTTTTCGCCGCCGCACACAAACATGTCGTCGGCGCGACCGACGAAGAAGAAGAACCCGTTCTCGTCGCGGCGGAACACATCGCCGGTGCGGTAGAAACCGTCCGGCGCCATCACCTTGGCGGTGGCCTCGGGCAGCTTGTGATAGCGCGTCATCATGGCGCCGCAGTTCATCTCGAGAACGCCTTCGTCCTGCACTTCCTTGCCATCCCGCACCAGGCGCAGCTGGGCGGCGGCACTGGGATAGCCGGTCGAGAGCTCGGGCTGCTTGATGCCCTTGGGGTGCGGGCCGAACACGACGGGGCCGGCTTCGGTAGTGCCGTAGGCATTGGCGATCAGCGCTTTGGGAAACACCTTCCGCACCTGGTCGATCAGCGCCTGCGTCAGCGGCGCCGAGCCCATGCGCACGACGCTGACCGAGGAGAGGTCGGTCTTGGCCAACAGCTCCTGCTCGCGCAGCATCATGGCGATCATGGTCGGCACGGAGGTGAGGAAGTTCACTTTGTACTTGGCCGCTGCCTCGATGTAGCCCTTGGTCGTGAACTGCGGCAGTAGCACGATCGTGTCGCCCTGCGAGAAGGTCGCCTGGCAGGAGGCGAGCCCGTTCATGTGATAGAGCGGCGCCGCCACCAGCGAGCGTTGGCCAGGCGCGCCGGGCCAGCGGGTCCGCGCCGTCATCGCCCAGATGTGCGAGTAGTGCGACAGCACCACGCCCTTGGGCCGCCCCGTCGAGCCCGAGGTGTAGAGGAACAGCGCATCCTCGTCGGGCTGCATCTTGACCGGCGTGAACGGTCCCTCGTCGAGCAAGGAGGCGAAATCCTTGTCGAAGGAGACTTTGGGCACGCTGTCCGGCGCCAGCGGCAGACGGGCATCGTCGCCGATCACCAGCTTGGCGTCGCTATCCTCGACGATGTAGGCCACGGTCTCGGCCGGCAGCTTCCAGTTCACCGGCACCGAGACCAGGCCCGCCTGCATGGTGCCGAGGAAGGTGAACAGGTATTCGGCTCTGTTGGCTGAGAGAATGGCCACGCGCTCACCGCGTTTCAGCCCGCGCTCCAGAAGCCCGCGCGCCACGGCGCCGGTGAGGCGGCGCAGGTCGGCGTAGGTGTAGGCCCGCTCCGAGGCGAGATCGAACAGCGCCACTCTATCGGCCGGGGCGTCGCGGGAGATGGCGTCTCCCTGATTGTCGAACTTCATGGTCACCATGCCGCCAATCCTGCGAGTGCCTGGTCCGTGAGCTTCAGCCCCGAGTCGAGTGTGTCCTTGCGCCACTGGCCGTCGAACGGACAGAAGGCGTCCATCATGTCGGCCTGCAGGCCCGCGCGCATGTCGGGATCGAGACCGCTCTGGCGCCGCAGCCACTGGTCGAGCCTGAGCACGCGGCGCATGCCGATACCACGCGTGCCGAACTCGATCACCGCGCCGCACATCTGGCGATTGCCGAGCAAGCGCTGCACGCCATGGAAGACCAGGCCGGTGTAGTTCGGCCGCTCCATGCCGTGCGGCCGCACGCCGTCGACATTGTCCTTGCCCCACCAGTCGCAGGCCTTGGCGAACAGCGGGCTGCCGGCCTCGTTGAAGCACAGGAAGAACGGCTTGCCGTAGTCGCCGATGCCGGTGTGCCAGTCGATGAAGGCGACCTTGTCGGCGCCAACCAGCGTCTCCTTGACGATGGTCTCGAGCGTTTTATTGGACCATTCGCGGTCCTTGCCGCCATACATCAGCCCGTCTGGGTGCAGGTACTGGCCGCGCGCCAACGTGTCGAACAGCGCATCGCGGCCATGGGCTTCCGTGAACTTGCCCATGGCCGCGTCGACCCGCGCGTTCTCGGCGTCGGTCCAGTGCTGGATCTTCAGCGTGTCGTGCAGCGTCTCGTAGTGCGGATTAGCCGGTGCCGCGCCGGTCGTGCGGTCGATGAAATTGCGGTTGAGGTCGACGTTGTTCTCGGTGGTGCGGGTAAAATGCGCGAAGCCGTAGGGATTGAGCCCATGCACCAGCACGACGCCCATATCGGCCGGCAGCTTCGCCGGGCCGCCGTCGATCATCCAGCCGATCTGCACCGCCGAGCCGGAGAAACCCTCCTGGCCGTGCGTGCCCGATATGAACAGCGCCTGGCGGCCGGCCTTGCGGTCACCGAAGCAGGCGACGTCGATGGCCAGCGGCTCGCCGTCGGGTGTCTTCTTGTCCGGATGGATGAACGAGCGCACGTCGCCCTTCGCGACGGCGGCAGCCTTCAGGAATTTCGCCCGCGCGCACGTATAGCTTCCCGAGAAGCAATTGAAATATTCCATGTTCCCCTTCGCGCCGTTCCCCCGTCGTCCCCTGAACAGCGCCCCGACGAATTAACCCCTATTCGATGAACTCCACCACCGCATTCATGGCCTGCTTGGCCGGCACCACCAGCCGTCCCGCGCTCTCTTTCACACCCGCGATCTTGCCCGCCTGCAAGGCACGTGCCGCCTTGGCAACCGACGTGGTGCGGAAGGTGAGCCCGGCCATGTAGGCCTTGCGACCCTCGGCATCGGGTGCCGCGTCGCCGAACTCGGCCTTCAACGCCGCCTCGGTCACGATGTCGAAACGCGAATTGCCAATCACGACAGTCTTGCCGCCCTTGATGTCGCGCACCGAGTCGGGCCCGAACATGTCGGCATAGAGCTTGGAGGCCGCAGCGGGATCGGGCTCGACGATCAACGCGCGCTGGACGGCCACGGTGCCGTTGGCGTGGTGGCGCCACTCGTCGCGCCACACCAGGTCGCGCGTGAAATGGTGGCAGTAGTAGACGCGGCCGTAGGGCACGACGCCAGCCTGCATGCGCACCGTGCGGAAGCGCGCATCACCCTGGCCGCCGGCGAATTTCACCGGCCGGGTGAACTCGACCGGCGGCTCGACCGGCACGCCTGCCTTGGTGAGCTCGCTGTAGGTGACGCCGGAATCCTCGGAGCCGAACACCAGGCCATTGAGGCCAAACGGGAACTGCAGCAGATCCATGCGACCGGTCGAGGCGCCCTTGGGGATGGCGATCAGCTCGAGATAGTCGGTGCCGAACATGGCGAGATGGTTCATCGAGCCCAGCGAATGGTAGCCGCGCTCGGTGAGCGTGAAGCCCAGCCGCGTATAGATGTCGGCGGCGCGGNNTCCAGCGGCGTGCATCTTGGCACGGCCGGCACGTCAGGATTTTTTATATTCTGCGGCGTTTGCCTCATGAGCGGAAATGATTTCCAAGACTGGCCGCATAAGGAGAATGAATGTCCAAAGAAGGCACTCAACTAGAAACGGCAGCGTCTTTCTGACGGATGCCTCATCGCGGCTTGGGCTGGGCCGCGAGTTTCTCCGATGCCACGCGGCGATTACTGATCGCCTCCGTGTAGTTCGGGTTGAGCTTGATCGCCTGGTCGAAGTCCTGGACGGCGCGGTCGAACTGGCCCTTGGACATGTAGGCCTTGCCGCGGTTGTTGAGGGCAAACAGGTAGTTCGGATTGAGCTTGATGGCCTGATCGAAGTCCTGGATCGCCCGGTCGTACTGGCCCTTGAGCTGGTAGTCGTTGCCGCGGTTGTTGTAGGCGTAGGCGTTGTCGGGCTTTAGTCTGATGGCCTGGTCGTAGTCCTGGATGGAAAGGTCGTACTGGCCCTTGCGGAAATGCGCTATGCCGCGGTCGAAGTACGCCGGGGAGGAGTCCGGCTTCAGCTTGATGGCTTGGTCGTAGTCCTGGATGGCGCGGTCGAATTGGCTCTTGCCGGCGTAGGCGATGCCGCGGTTGCGGAAGGCCTCGGCCAGGCTCTCCGGCGGTTCGCGGCGGCCGTCGATCACGGCGGCGCATCCCTCGAGGCGTTGATCGAAGTTGGCACGCTCGTAGCACCAGCTCCTGAGCTGGGCGTAGTTCGGCGCCGCTGCTGGTGGTTGCGCGGCTGCAGGTGCTGGCGCGGGCGCCGGCGCCGGTGGTTGCGCCGCAGCGGGTGCTGGCGCGGCGGGTGCTGGCGCGGCGGGTGCCGGTGGCTGGGCCGGCGGAGGCACAGGCTTTGCGGCGGCCAGTTTCTCGCCCGCGATACGACGGTTGTTGATCGCGTCGGTGTAAGTCGGGTTGAGCTTGATCGCCTGGTCGAAGTCCTGGATCGCGCGGTCGTACTGGCCCTTGTTCATGTAAGCGAGGCCGCGGCTGTTGAGGGCAAGCGGATAGTCCGGCTTCAGCTTGATCGCCTGGTCGAAGTCCTGGATCGCGCGGTCGTACTGGCCCTTGTGCAGATAAGCGATCCCGCGGTCGTGGAAGGCAGGAGGGAAGTCGGGTTTGAGCTTGAGAGTCTGGTCGTAATCCGGAATGGCGAGGTCGTGCTGACCGTTCCTGGTGCGGGCGAGACCGCGCTCGAAATACGCCAGGTACATGTCGGGCTTCAGCTTGATGGCCTGGTCATAGTCCTTGACCGCGGTTTCGTACTGGCTCCTGTCGCGGTAGACGTTGCCGCGGATGCGGAAGGCGTCGGCCAGGCTCTCCGGCGTCTCATGGCCGCCGTCGATCACGGCGGTGCATCCCTCGAGGCGTTGATCGGGGCTGGCGCCGTCGAAGCACCGGCTCCTGAGTTGGGCGTAGTTCGGCGCCGCCGCCGCGGGCAGTACGGCTGCCGGCGCCGGTGGTTGCGCTGCTGTGGGTACCGGCGCGCGCTTCGGTGCCAGTGCCAGTTCCGTCGGTTTGGGCGACAGCGCCCACCAGGCGCCGCCGCCCGCCGCCGCCAGCACGACGCTGGCGAGGACAAGCCACAGCGCCATCGGACGGCGGGGCGGTGGGGGTGCAGCTGCGGGCGCTAGCGGTGGAGCGGGAGAGGACGGCGGCGGCGCGCTGCGTCGCGTCGCGGCGTCATCCTGGGTGCTGAACGCTGTCGTCGCATCGTCCGCCGATTTGGCCCACACGCCGGTCGCCAGGACGTGGCGCCATTCGTCGATCGACTGCGGCCGCTGCTCGGCCTTCACCGCGAGGCCAGCATCGATGGCGGCGAGCAGGCTGGGGGCGTAACTGCCTTTGCCGATCTCGGCGGCGGGCGCCACGGCGGTGCCGACCATGCGCTCGAGCGCGGTGGTCGGCGGCTTGCCCGCGACGCAGGCATAGAGAGTGGCCGCCAGCGCATAGATGTCGGTCCATGGCCCCTGCTTGCCCGAGGTGAGCTGCTCGATCGGCGCAAAGCCCGGCGTGAACACGGCAGTGATCGACTGGGTGCGGCCCTGCACGGCCTCGCGCGACGCGCCGAAGTCGATCAGCGTCGGCGCGCCGTCGTCGGCCAGGATGATGTTGCCCGGCTTGATGTCGCGATGCAGGAATCCCGCGGCGTGGACCTGCCGCAGGCCGTCGAGCAGCGGATAGAGCATACGCTCGATCGCCGGCTGCGGCAGGCGCTGTTCGCGCCTCAGGCGCGCCTCCAGCGTCTCGCCGCGCAGCAGCGGCATCACGACATAGACGGTGCCGTTGGTTTCGAGGAACTCGTGCACCCGCACGACGGCCGGCGCATCGGCGAAGCGCGCCATGATTTTCGCTTCGTCGAGGAAACGCGCGCGGCCCCAGACGAAATCGTCGGCCGTCTGCGTCGACCGCGGCACCACGGTGGCGCCGTCATGGCGGATAGCAAGCGCGCTCGGCAGGTATTCCTTGATGGCGACGTCGCGCTCGAGCTGGGTGTCGCGGGCGCGATAGGTGATGCCGAAGCCGCCCTGGCCGAGGACGGACACGACCTCGTAGCGCCCGATCGCGGCGCCGGGCTGCAGCGTGCCGTAGTCCACGGCCGCCGGCCTGCTCACTTGCGTCTTGTCAGACTGCTCGTCCGCCATGATCCCCGCTCGACCGCGAGACTAGCCACTGGGAGGACCGAAGTCGACGGCCCGGCCACCAAGGGTTCGATGTCGTGGCGGCCCAGCGGCTGTGCTATTGCTGCCGTCAGTAGCGTCGGCGTGCGTCCCGCGTTTTCTACTGGGGTGCCCCATGTCCACCACAAGCATCGCCCGAAGCCTGATCTTCCTTGGCCTGGCCGCCGCCCTTGTCGCGGTGCTGCCGCGCGCCGCGGCAGCCGAGACCTGGCCCGACCATCCCCTGACCATGGTCGTGCCGTTCCCGGCCGGCGGCCCGACCGATGCGCTGGGCCGCATCGTGTCCGAGCGCATGGGCCGCGCGCTTGGCCAGCAGGTCATCGTCGAGAACGTGTCGGGCGCCGGCGGCACGATCGGCGTCGCCAAGGTCGCTCGCGCGCCGGCCGACGGCTACATGCTGTCGATGGGCCAGACGACCTCGAACGTCTTCAGCGTTGCCGTCTACACCGTGCCCTATGACGTGCTAGCCGACTTCGAGCCGGTCGCGCTGGTCTCGTCTTCGGCGCTGATGATGATCGGACGCGCGGGCCTCGCAGCGTCCAACCTCAAGGAGCTGGTGGCCGAACTCAAGGCCGCCGCGCAGCCCGCGTCGTATGCGACGGTCGGCGTCGGCAGCCCGGGCCATGTCTGGGCCCGCCAGTTCGAGACCCTGACGGGGGTGCGCCTGCAGCTCATCCCCTATCGCGGCCTGGCGCCCGCTATGCAGGACCTGCTGGCCGGCCGCATCGACCTTTCGGGCCTCGAAGCCTCGAGCTCGCTGCCCTACGTGCAGAGCGGCAAGATCAAGGTCTTCGGCATGTTGACCGAGAAGCGCTGGCCCGGCGCGCCGGATATCCCGACCTTGGACGAGCAGGGCTTCCCGGGACTGACGATGCCCTACTGGACCGGGCTGTGGGTGAGGAAGGGCACGCCAGCGGAGATCGTGGCCAAGCTCAACGCCGCCGTCGTCGAGGCGATGGCCGATCCCGCGATCGTCAAGCGGCTCACCGATCTTGGCCAGGAGATCCCCTCCCGCGACCGGCAGACGCCGCAGGCACTGGGCGCGCTGCATCGCGCGACGGTCGACAAATGGTGGCCGATCATCAAGGCGGCGGGCATCCGGGCGGAGTGACGAACGCGAAGCGTTTGTCATCCTGAGCGCAGCGAAGGATCTTGTCGCCGCGTCTACAGTACTTCGAACGACGACGCCCGGACGACCAGCTCCTTCTGGCGAAACCGCGTCGCGACCTGGCGGCGGAAGCGCGCCCACCATTTGCGATCGAGCCGGTCGACCATCACTTCGACGACGACGATGTCGTCGCGATGCTTGGAGCCGCGCGCGTCCTTCCACGTGCCTTCCGCCGCCGAGCGCGAATAGAAGGTGACGCCGCCGAATTTTTCCGCGAGCTCCGCTTCGACGGCTCGATAGAGCGTCGGGGGAAAGTGTCGGCCCTTGTTGTCGTAATGCGGCAGGAGGATCTGGACGAGGTGCATGGGGTGCTCGTGTGGGCGGCCGACTATAGCCGGCAAGCAGGTCGAATTGGCGGCCTTCGCGGCGTATAATTTCCGCCATGACCCAACAGCTCCGCATCCCGGCCGTCTACATGCGTGGCGGCACCAGCAAGGGCGTCTTCTTCCTCAAGGACGACCTGCCGTCCGACCTGAAAGCCCGCGAGCGGCTGCTGCTGCGTGTGATCGGCAGCCCTGATCGCTACGGCAAGCAGACCGACGGCATGGGCGGCGCCACCTCGAGCACCAGCAAGATCGTGATCTTGTCGAAGTCGGCGCGGGCCGACTGCGACGTCGACTATCTGTTCGGCCAGGTGGCGATCGACCGGCCGGTCATCGAATGGTCGGGCAACTGCGGCAACCTCTCGACCGCGGTCGGGCCGTTCGCCATCAGCTCCGGCCTGGTCGCCGCCCCCGCCGACGGCACGGCGGTGGTGCGGATCTGGCAGGCCAACATCAAGAAGCGGATCATCAGCCACGTGCCGATGGAGCGCGGCGAGGTCCAGGAGCTGGGTGGCTTTGAGCTCGACGGCGTGGCCTTTCCGGCGGCGGAGGTCAGGCTCGAGTTCCTCGATCCCGCGTCTGACGAGGAGGGCGGCGAAGGCGGCGCCATGTTCCCGACCGGCAACAGGATCGACGCGCTCGACGTGCCAGGGCTGGGCAAGATCGAGGCGACCTTCATCAACGCCGGCAACCCGACCATCTTCGTCGATGCCGCAACGCTCGGCCTCAGGGGCACCGAGCTGCAGAAGGACATCAACGGCAATCCGAAGCTGCTGGCACTTGCCGAATCGGTGCGCTCGCACGGCGCGGTGGCGATGGGCCTCGTCAAGACGCCGGAAGAAGCGACGGCCAGCCGGCAGGGCACGCCCAAACTAGCCTTCGTCGCCAAACCCGCGAGCTACACCGCGTCCGACGGCAAGGCGGTCGATGCGAAATCCATCGACCTGCTGGCGCGCATCTTCTCGATGGGCGTGCTGCACCACGCCATGACCGGCACCGGCGCGGTCGCCATTGCCGCGGCGGCGGCCATCCCCGGCACGGTCGTGAGCCGCCTCGCGCCGGCCGGCACCGACGGCCGCGTGCGCTTTGGCCATACCTCGGGCGTGCTCGCCGTCGGCGCCGAGGCGGTCGAGGAGGGCGGCCAGTGGACGGTCAAGAAAGTGATCCTGAGCCGCTCGGCCCGCCGCCTGATGGAAGGCTGGGTGCGGGTGCCGGCGGCGGGCTAGTCGTTCGGGCGATTTGCCGGAATGAGGTAGTTGATGAGGATCAGGTCGACCTTCTCATCGCCGCTCAGACTGTCGTAGTCCTCGGGGTTCTGCTCCGCCGCCAATGCCCGGCCGGTGCTCATCATTTGCCATGCTGACGACGGCGGGGCGACTCCGATCAATTTCGCGAGCCTCGCGAGGAATTGCCTAAAAGCCTGCAGGAGCGGGCTTTTGGGTCAAAGTTCGCGAGGATTTGTTTTTCGTCGGGCGGGCGCGCTGCGGAAAAGTGAGACTCCGCCTCAAAAGCCCTGTGTCATCGGCCTCTGTAGCGTCTCACCGGCGTGAGACAGGTGAGACGTCGCGGCCGACTTCAGTACGTCGACACCTTGTCCGGCTCGCCCTTGGACGGCCAGACGCGGCTGTAGAGGAAGAGCAGCGCCTCGCCCGACAGCATCTTGTCGAAGGTCGGCGGATGGGTGGCGTCGACGCAGGTCGGCAGCGGCCGGATGACCGTGTCGTAGTCGGCGTTGGCGAATATGCCGACCGAATAGCGCTCGCGGCCGTAGTGGTTGACCACGCGGTGGAGCGTCGAGGCGAAGCGGTTGTTGGTCCACAGCCGCATGCTGTCGCCGATGTTGACCACGAAGGCGTTCTCGACCGGCGGCACGAACAGCCACTCGCCCGACTTGCTCTTGATCTCGAGCCCGCCGACGTCGTCCTGCTGCAGCATGGTGAAGCCGCCGGCGTCCTGATGGGCGCGGCTGTCGCCGCCTTCCAGCGCCGCCTGCTGGTCTTGCGAGAGATAATGCAACAGGCGGAGCTGAATCAGTGGCTTTTTGTAGAACTGTGCGAAGTAGTTCTTCTCAAGGCCCAGGCCACGGGCAAACACCGAGGCCAGCAGCGCCGTGAACTCCGTCATGGTCGTGTGGTAGTCGAGCAAGGCCTCGCGGAAGCCTGGCAAATTGTCCGGCCACTGGTTGGAGCCGTGCAATGGCTTGCCCGCCTTCACGTCGGGGTCGTCGTCGGGCAGCTCGATCGAGATCTGGAAGGCCTCGTTCTTGTGCGGCTTGCGCGCCTTCATGCGCGCCGGATCGAGATGCGGCTGGAAGCCCTCGATCGCCTTGCCGCGGTAGGCCTTGTGCTTGCCCGGCTCGTCCATCGGCAGGTAGCCGCGGAACAGGTTGGACTGGCCCATGTAGGCCTTCATCTTGTCGGCCAGCGGCAGGGCGAAGAAGCGGGCGGACTGGCGGAAGATCTCGCGGATCTTCTGATGCGGCACCGGATGGTTGACGATGGTGAGGAACCCGATGTCGCGGCAGGCGTCGTGGATTTCCTTGGCCATGCGCTCGATCGCTGCTTCGTTCTTGCCGGAAAGCGGAGCGAAGTCGATCACTGGCAGTTCGTTGGCCTTGGGAAAGCGCGACAGCGACGGCGCCGGCAGAGGAGGCGCCGCGGCAGGTGTCGAAGTCTGGACATCCGTTGGCATGGCGCTGTCCTTTCCCTAGCCGGCGAGCGCGTCGATCAGGTCCTGGCGGGCCTGCGTGGCGTTCTTAGCGTACCACGCAATGCCGCCCGGAAGCATCTTGGAGTAGTTCTCGGGCGCGCCGGGATTGACCTTGTTCCATTCCGCATCGAGCAGCTTGGAGGCCGCCGGATTGATCGGGCCGTAGCCGTTGGTTTTGAGCAGCTCGGCCTGGCCCGCGGGATCCTGCGTCGCGGCGATGAATTCCCAGATCGCCTTTCCGCCCTGCGCGCCCTTGGGCACCATCCAGCAGGCGCCCCACGATATCCCTTCGTTCCAGGTCCAGTCGCACAGGCCCTTGGTGTCCTGCTTGAGCGGCCAAGCGCGCGTATTGAGGAGCTGGCCGAGCTGGACCTCGCCGTTGCGGAAGGCGTTCTGGCCGTCGGCGATGACGTTGTAGTAGATCGCGTGCTCTTTCATCTTCTTGTGCATCTCGAGCGCGCGCTTCATGTCGATGGGATAGATCTTGTCGAACGGCACACCGTCGGCCATCAGGGCGGCCTCGAGGATGCCGTCGGGCTCGCGCCTAAAGCCGCGCTTGCCGGGGAATTTCTTGAAGTCCCAGACGTCCTTCCAGGTGGTCGGAAGCTCGCCGCCCCACTTCTTGGTGTTGTAGGTCAGCACCATGGCATAGATGTAATTGCCGATGCCCCATTCGACCGAGTGCTCGGGCCGCACCTTGGTCTTGTCGACGATCGAGTAGTCGATCTTCTCCAGCATGCCCTCGGGGCCGATCTCCAGCGCGGTGTGCAGATTGCGGTCCATGACGTCCCACGAGACGTTGCCGCTCTGCACCATCAGGCGGATGCGGCTGGTCGACGGGCCGGTGCCGTCGATCGCCACCTTGCGGTCGGGAAATTTCTTGAGATAGGGGTCGACGAAGGAATTCTTCATGCCCTTGACGGCATCGCCGCCCCAGTTGACCAGCACCAGCTCCTTGGCGTCGGCCATCGCGGGCGTCAGTCTCGCCGCGAGGGGCGCCAGGCCCAGCATGGCGGCCATGCCCATGAATACGCGGCGCGGATAGACCTTGCCCTCGGTCTGCTCGACGAAACCTTCGATACCGGCTTGGCGATCACTGATGTCGGACATCGTTCCCTCCCACTTGGTCTAACGCGCGCCTTCCCCGTCGGCGCGCCTTGCCCTCAACGACAGGTCTGCCGTGAGAACCAGCAGTGTAAACAAGATCATCGCCGTGGCGACCACGGCAATGGTGGGATCGAGATTGTCGTTGATGCCGTCCCACATGCGGCGCGGCAGGGTGAACAGCGCCCGACCGCCGATGAAGATGACCACGATCAGCTCGTCCCAGGAATGGATGAAAGCAAATATCGCGCCCGACAGCACGCCCGGCAGGATGTTGGGCACGATCACATAACGGAGAGTTTGCCCCAGCGAGGCGCCNNACGGTCAGCACGACATAGGGCAGGCCGGTCACGCTATGGGCCAGCACCACGCCAAGGGCGGTGCCGACCAGGTCGAGGTCGACATAGATGCGGTAAATGCCCAGGGCATAGACAATCGTCGGCACCGCCATGGGCAGGATCATGATGCCGCGCACCTTCTCCGACAGGGAAGAGGCGATGCGCCAGCAGCCGACGGCGCAGAGCGTGCCGGCGGTAACGGCGACCGCCGCCGAGACCGTGGCGATCCACAGGCTCTGCCAGATGCTGCCCAGCCACTCAGGACTCGTCAGGAAGGTCCGCCAGTGCTGCAGCGACAGGTGCTCCTGCGGCATGGCGAGGTAGCGCGTGTCGGTGAAGGATACCGGGATCACCGCGAAGGCGGGCAGCACCAGGAAGCTCAGCACCAGCCAGGCGAGCGCCGCCACGATGCCGGAGGGCTGGAGTCTATTCATGGGAGCGGCTCATGCGCCGAACAGCCTTTTGACGTCGATCACCCGAGACAGCGCCCACAGTGCGCCCAGCACGGAGATCATCAGGGTCGCGGCCAGCATGGTGCCGAGGCCCCAGCGCAGCGTGTCGTTGATCTGGACGGCGACATACTCGGCGATCATCAGCACCTTGCCGCCGCCCAGCATGGCGGGTGTGACGAAGAAGCCGAGCGACAGGATGAAGACCAGCGTTCCCGCGCCGATCAGGCCGGGCAGGGTGAGCGGCAGGAACACCAGGCGGAAGGCCTGGAAGCGGCTGGCGCCCAGGCTGCGCGCGGCCGCCACCAGCCCGACATCGATGCCGCGCATGTTGGCGTAGAGCGTGAGGATGGCATAGGTCGTCATGATGTGGATCATGCCGATCAGCACGCCGGTCTCGTTGCGCACCAGCTCGAGCGGCTCGTCGATCAGGCCCGAGCCGATCAGCAGCAGATTGATCGGGCCTTCGCCGCGCAGCAAGGTGAGCCAGGCGAAGGAGCGCACCAGCACCGAGATCCAGAACGGCAGCAGCACGCAGAACAGCATGATCCTCTGCCGGCGCGTCGCCGCGGCGCGCATGGCATAGGCCACGACATAGCCCAGCAGCAGCGCAAAGAAGGTGGTGAGGGCGGCAATACGCAGCGTGTTGAGCAGCGTCTTCTGCACCGAGGCGCTGGTGAACAGCAGCCCGTAGTTGCCGAGGCCGGGCTTGGGATCGGTGACGCTGGTCAGCAGCACGTCGGCCAGCGGCACGAGATAGAGCACCGCCAGCATCAGCACGGCCGGCAGGATCAGCAACCAGTAGCTTCTACCGGCCGAGCGCACGACAATCCTCTACGCGCCAGCCGATCTCGACGGCCATGCCCGGCTCGATCGGACCTTGGCCGGCGGAGTTGGCCAGTTTGACGATGAAGTCGTCGCGACCCAGGGCCTGCAGCCGCACGCGGAGCTGGTCTCCCAGGAAGGAGACTTCGACCAGCCTGGCTGGAAAGCGGTTGGCGCAGCTCGCGGCGGCGGCCCCCAGCGCCACCTTCTCCGGCCGCACCACCAGATTGACCTCGGAGCCGGCGCCGACGGACGTCGCCAGCACGCGCTCGCCGCCGGCAAGCGCCACCGTGCAATGACCGTCGTGCCGTATCTCTGCCGTGCCCGAGAGCGTGTTGCTCTCGCCCAGGAACTGGGCGACGAACAGCGATTCGGGTTCCTCATAAAGACGGCGCGGCTCGTCCACCTGGCGGAGCATGCCGGCGCTGAACACGGCGACGCGATCCGACATGGTCATGGCTTCG
>PLYQ01000170.1 GCA_003153415.1 Rhodospirillales bacterium
GTCAATCACCGTCATCGTACTAGCCGCCAAGGGCCACAGAGATCAGCACGAGGCCGGTACCGAGCAAGCCGATCGTCAGGCCGGCCCGGCAGGGGCTGCCGCCGGAATAGTGCGCCCAGCCAAATCCGACCAGGAACAACAGGCAGATCTGCACGACGTTGGCGACGCGCAGCGCGAGGAAGGCGTCGCCGATCAGGAATAGGCAAACTACGCCCGGGATCGCCGTCATCGATACGAGCGGCACAATCAGCGCTGCCGCGACGAAATCCTCGCGCCGGAAGCGTGCTCGCACCGCGGCCGCGTGGCCGAACAGGTCGACCAGCGATTTGTAGAATGCCTCCTTGTCGCTGGCGCGCATCGCCGGCTCGCNNGCCACCACGGCCTCGCCCTTCTTCAGGTAGGTTTTCTTGATGGCCTCCTTGATCGCGGCAATGGCTTCGTCCTGGCTCGCGGCGCTCCTCAGCCGGCGCACGAACTGCACGCGCTGGTTCCGGTTGAAGGTGGTCCCGAGCAGGTAGAAGACCGCGTCGATGATCCCCCAGGCGACGTTGCAGCCGAGCAGTCCGCCGGCGAGGCCTGTCGGATCCACTTCGTGGCGCTCCGACAACAGGCGAGCACCGGCTGTCAGGGTGAGCGCCATGATCAGGCCGAACAGGATCTCAAGCAGGGTTTCGGACTCGTCGAGGTAGCGATGGATGAACCTGGTGAGCATGCCCGTCACTTACCGGCCGGGGGTTTTGCCGCGGACAGCGACACCGTCAGGAAGGCGTTCCAACCCTCCGGCCGGTTCTCGGCAGCAAACTCCTTGTAGCCGCGCAGGCCAAGCTCGGCGGCGACGGGCCCGAGGGTCAGCGACCATCCAAGCTGCGGGCCGACGCCCGCGACCCGCGAGCGGAACCCGTCCGGCAGTGTTGCCGCCAGGCCCGTATCGGAACTGAGCTGATTGTAGAGATAGCCCACGGCACCGAGGTAGAAGGTGTCGGACAGCGCGTAGGACACGCCGAAATCGACATGGCCGTCGGTGCCGCTTTGGTACTGGGTCGCGGGATTGACGAAGTTGTAGGTCAGGCCTGCCGTGACCGAGAACTCGAAGCCGCTTGGCGAGACGAAAGTATAGCCGAGGCCGCCATCGAGTGCCCAATGGCCGATCCCGACTCCCGCCAGCCGATTGGCGTCGTAGGCGCCAAGCGGCGCGCTTGCCATGGTGTAGACCATGAAGTTGTGGTTGCCCTGCTGCCACTTCAGTGACGCCATCGGATAGAGGTCGCTGATGCCCGAGGCGCTGTCGCTGCGCGCGGCCGACAGGCTGCCGCCCTGCGGCCCGGTGAGTACGCCCCACACCGAGGTGTCGTTGCGCCCCATGGAGAAAGTGACACCGACCCATAGTTGGCCATGCAGCACCGGATCGGCGAAGGTGTAGGCTGGCGTGAGAAAGAGGTACTGCTCGCTGACGTCGAGTCCGGCTAGGAGACCGCCGCCCCGGGAGAAGCTGGTTCCCGCCGTGGCACTGGCTTTGCGACCATAGAACATCGTCTCGAAGGAGAATCCGGGGTCGCCGGGAACCGAGGCATAACTCGCGAACTGGCCAGGCAGCCACGCGCTCGCGCCGCCCTCGTCCGCCAGAGCCGCCGTCGCGCACGGCCAGATGAAGACCACGGTCGCCAGGGTGCGCCTCATGCTCTGCGCTCGATTCCGATGAGCATAACGACCAAGTAAACACCCAGCATTCTTGCCGCCTTGATTCTTGTCAATGCCGCTCGGGGAACCAGGGGCTTTGATCCGCATCAAGCAACGAATCCGATGAGTCCGTTACGTTGCTCGTCTTCTCATGGAGACTTGCGATGAGTCCCGTGACCGTTGTCGCGCGAGCGCGCCTCCCGAGGATCAGGGTTTCGCGAAAAGCCGACGTGCCCGATCGGAGAATTGGCGTTCTGCACCTTTCATCAGTGCCGGAACCGCGTGCGTGACTCTGCAGGGCGCCAACCGGAGCCGGACGATCGGACTTCGATCCGGCGCCCTTTCCGGCCTGGTTCTTCGGTTGGCCGAGTTGCCACAATGACCGCTGGGGAGCTGCAGCCCTACGTTGAACTCCTGTTGAGACTGTCGGTCCTGATCTTCATGGCCGGTAACCTCCTGGCGATAGGTTTGGAAACCGATCTCAAGGCCGCCCTGGCGCCGCTGGCGGATCTGCGCTTCGTCGTCTTGGTGATGCTGCTCGATTGGCTGATCTGTCCGGGTTTTGCCTGGCTGCTGACGCGGATCATCCCGATTGCGCCGCCATACGCCGCCGGCCTGCTGCTGATCGGCCTGGCGCCCGCTGCGCCATTCCTGCCCATGACGGTCCGCCGGGCCGGCGGTGATCTCGCCTATGCCGCGGCCTTCATGCTGGTCGCCGTCGTGGGGACGGTCGCGTTCATGCCGTTTGCCGTGCCGCTGGTCGTGCCCGGTCTGACGGTCGATGCCTGGACCATGGCCAAACCGCTGGCGGTCCTGCTGCTCCTTCCCATGGCCGCGGG
>PLYQ01000198.1 GCA_003153415.1 Rhodospirillales bacterium
CCGTCCCGCGCCACGCCTACCCCCTCGTTGTGCTAGCTTCGCATGCCGTGGCAGGGTTGCGCAAAAGCCCGGGAGGCAGAATGAAGCGTCGTTTCCTGCTCGCAGCGACCGGACTTGCCGTGCCCTCGATTGCAGGCTGGCCGCGATCCGGACGCGCGCAGACCTTTCCCAGCCGGCCGATCCGCATCGTCGTGCCCTATGCCCCGGGCGGCTCGACCGATACCGGCGCGCGTGCCCTCGGCGAACGGCTGGAGAAGATCCTGGGGCAGCCCATCGTGGTCGAGAACAAGGCGGGCGGCGGCACCATCATCGGCACCGACGCCGTGGCCAAGGCCAAGCCTGACGGCTACACGATCCTGCTGGCGACGGGTGCGCTGGCGGTAAACGCCGCCTTTGGCATCGCGCTGCCCTACGACACCTTCAAGGATCTGACGCCGGTCGCCCACTTCTTCGACGTGCCGATTCTTGTCGCGGCCGCCAGCGACTCGGCGTTCGGGTCGATGGCCGACGTGCTGGCGACGGCCAAATCGACGGGCGCGCCGGTGTCCTACGCCTGCGCCAGCGGCGGCAGCATGCAGCATCTGTGGGCGACGTCTCTCCAGATGCGTCTGGGCCTCAGGATCGAGCATGTCGGCTACAAGGGCAGTTCCGAGGCGCTGCGCGACGTGATGGGTGGCCACCTGCCACTGCTCGTCGATCTCATGGTTCCGACGGGTGCAGTGGTGAAGTCGGGCAAGCTGCGCGGTCTGGTGATCGCACTGCCGGAGCGCTCGCCCTTGCTGCCCGACGTGCCGACGGTGGGCGAGGCGGGCCTCGCCGGCATGGAAGGCGCGATCTTCAACGGCTTCGTGGCGCCGGCCGGCACGCCGGCCGATGTGGTTGCGAAGCTCAATTCAGCCATCAACCAGGTGCTAGGCGATGCCGAATTCAAGCGGCGGCTCGGCGACATGGGCTTGACCCTAATTGGCGGCACACCCGATTCGTTTGGCCGGGACCTTGCCGCGGAGGTCGCGAAATGGCGCAAAGTCATCCAGGACGGCAACATTCCGGCACCGACATGAGCATGCGTCGTCGCGGCCTTCTGGGCTCGGTGGTGGCGCTGGTCGCGGCGCCGAGGCTCGTGCGGGCACAGGCCTTCCCCGAGCGGCCGGTACATTTCGTCGTGCCCTATGCGCCGGGCGGTTCGACCG
Source organism: Rhodospirillales bacterium (assembly GCA_003153415.1). GTDB lineage: Bacteria > Pseudomonadota > Alphaproteobacteria > Reyranellales > Reyranellaceae > Reyranella. The sequence goes on from PLYQ01000198.1 coordinate 1,191, forward strand.
ACACCTCCTCGCGCATCGTCGCCGAACGGCTGACGGTGCTCCTCGGTCAGCAGGTGATCGTCGACAACAAGCCAGGCGGCGGCACCATCATCGGCACCTAGGTCGTGGCCAAGGCCAAGCCCGACGGTCACACGATCCTGCTGACGCCGGCCGCTATGATCGCCAACGCCGCGTTCGGCGTGAAGGTGCCCTACGACATCGACAGGGACCTCATCCCGGTCATTGGCTTTGTCGACCTGCCGATGCTCATAGCGGCCAGCAACAGTGCTCCGTTCAAGTCGGTTGCCGAGCTGATCGCCTGGTCGAAGGCCGAGCTTGGTCGCACCGTCGCCTACGCCTCGGCCGGCGTCGGCAGCCTCACGCATCTGTGGGGTGAGTACGTGAAAGCGCGTACCGGCATGCCGCTCGAGCACGTCGGCTACAAGGGCAGCGCCGAGGCCTTGCGCGACGTCGTCGCGGGCCACGTGCCGCTGTTCTTCGACGTGCTGGTGCCAACGGCAACGGCGATCCGGGCGGGCCAGCTGAGCGGCCTTGCGGTGGCGATGGCCCAACGTTCGGAACTGCTGCCTGGCGTGCCGACGGTGAGCGAGGCGGGATTGCCCGGCATGGAAGGCTCGGTGCCGTTCGGAATCTCCGTGCCGGGCGGCACGCCGGCGCCGGTGGTGGCGCGGCTGAACGCCGTCTTCGACGAGGCGTTGGCCGATCCGTCGACGCGGGCCAGGCTGCTCGGGCTCGGCTTCGTGCCGATCGGCGGCACACCGCAAGCCTACGCCGCGGTGCTTGCCACCGAGATCGCAAAATGGCGCAAGGTGATTAAGGACCCCAACATCCCGCCGCCGTCGTAGGTCTCAGCTCTTGGGCGAACCGCCAAGAAAGCAATAAATGAGTCCGCTTCGGCTGGCGCAGATGTGGCTGTTGCCGTCGGGCGCCAGGCTCTGCAGCACCACTCGCGGCGGCACGTCGACCCACCTGCCGTCGATCAGGGCACGCCACTTACCGTCCTCGGCCTGGTAGGCACGTGTCGGCCGGCAGTCGCCTTCGATGTCGTTGGTGGTGCCGTTGCAGCACGAGTAGCCCGTGCCCGGCTGTTTCAGCTCTTTGTACCAATCGTGGTTTTCGGCGTGGCCTTGGCCGTGAGTGCCGGAGGTCACTCCGGCGCGGCCGTCCTGGGCATAGACTCGCAGTCCGACTGCAACAGCGAGCAGGACGATGACAAACACAACAACAGAACACGTGCGCAGGGGCATGAGGGGTGCCACCTTTCCGCAAAGCCAGTCGAACCGGCCACGTATTCGTAGCGACGCGCCATTGCGCTCGACTAAATCCGTTGGACGCATAATACAACATTGTTCGTAGTCAGACGACGACGCTCATCCTGCTTTTTGTGGATGACAGCCGGCTTAGCCCGGTTTTTCCGCTCGCAAGCCTTCGACGATCGCAAAAAAATCCGGATCGTCGGCCGACAACAGGCCGTGGCGGACGAAAAAGTCGATCAACACCAAATTACAGTTATATTTGAACGCGGTGGTGTCGCGCACCGTTTCGAACACGCGGCGCACCGGCCAAAGCTCGAAAGCGTGTACTTCGCCATCGTTTGCACGCGGAGTGAAATCCTCGGGCAACTCGAGGTCGAAGCAGGTCATGATGTCGGGCTTGAGCTGCGCGCCCGACTGGTTCCAGTAGGCGACGATGCCGACCGCCTTGGCCTGTTCGGCCAAGGCAAGCGGGATCGCGGCTTCTTCTGCACATTCTTTGATCAGATTGTCGTGCAGGCCGATGCCGATCGGCTGGCCGCCCGCCACCGTATTGTCGAGCTCACCGGGAAAGGTCGGCTTGTCGTAGGCGCGGCGCGGCACCCAGATATGCAGGCCATCGCCGCGGCGGACATAGCCCGTCATGTGCGGTCCGTAGGCGCGTATGCCGAACCACGGCACCGCGGCGCGCTCCATCGCGAAGAGAGGCGCTCGCGCGAATTCCCAGGTGACCGGATAGGCCTCCTCGCGCCATTGACCCTTGAAGCGGCCCTGCTCGCGCAGCTCGAGCAGGAACGCCCGCATCGCCGCCGTGCGCTTGGTCGGCATGTCGAGCGCCGGATCGAGATGCCAGGTCTTGCGGCGATAGGTGAAGAGATCGGGTTTCGCCGCCAGCACGGGTGCAAAATCGCGATGGATGAAGCCCGCGCGCTCGGAGCCCACGAACCAGGGCTCGAACTGGCTCATATCGGCATTGTTGCAGCGGGCGATGTGGTCGAGGAAGGACATCGGAGACGCACATAGCCGGCCAAGGCAAGACTGTCATCCCGAGCGTAGCGAGGGACCTTTGCTCATGGCCTTGAGGATTCCTCGCTTAAGCGCGGAGGTTACTCCGCGCGACTCGGATGACACTTTTGCTGGCCTCTGCGACAGTGCGTCAAATGACCGAAGACGAACTGCAGAAGCTCCTCGAAAAGACCACGCCGGAACGCGACCGCCATGAGCTGTTCGTCGAGGAGTGCCAGGACCAGGACGTGCGGCTGCGCTTTTCATCGGCGAAGGGCGAGGGTTGGACGACACCGGCGCTGCTGACTTTGGTCGATACGTCGCTACGCGCGGCGGCGGGGACGGGCGCCTCGCTCACGCATCTCAACGTGACGGTGCTGAGAGCGGCACAGGATGCCGATGTGATCGCGCTATCGAGACTCGTTCGTCGTGACGGCGCCACGGTGTATGCCGAGGCCTGGCTGTTCAGCCACGCCGTGGTCGAGCCGATGCTGCACGCGACGGCTAGTCTGGCGTTCAGTCGGCGCTAGGCTGCCTCTTTCCAGGCTGAATCCACCACGCCCACGATGTCGCGCATGATCTGCGTCAGGTCGAAATCCTTGGGCGTGTAGACGCGCGCCACGCCCGACTTGATCAGAGCCTCGGCATCGGCCGGCGGGATGATGCCGCCGACCACGACGGGCACGTCGCCGATGCCGGCCTTGCGCAAACCGTCGAGTACGTCGCCGACCAGAGAGACATGGCCGCCCGACAGGATAGAGAGCCCGACGACATGTACGCTCTCTTCGAGCGCGGCATTGACGATGCGCTCGGGCGTGAGCCGGATGCCTTCGTAGACCACTTCCATGCCGCAATCGCGGGCGCGAACGGCGATCTGCTCGGCGCCGTTGGAATGGCCGTCGAGCCCCGGCTTGCCGACAAGGATCTTGATGCGCCGGCCCAGTCGCCGCGACACAATATCGACCTCGCGACGCGCGGCCTCCAGCCGGCCGTCGCTGACGCCGGCGGCGCGGGCAACACCGGTCGGCGCTCGATATTCGCCGAACACGCCGCGCAAGGCCTCGGTCCATTCGCCGGTCGTGACGCCGGCCTGGGCGCAGGCGATCGAAGCCGGCATGATGTTGCGATCTTCCTTGGCGGCAACGCTGAGTTCGCCCAGCACCTTCTTCACGGCTGCACCGTCACGCGAGGCGCGCCAGGCCTTCAGTCGCTCGATCTGGTCCTGCTCGACCGAGGCGTCGACGGTGAGGATCGAGCCTTCGCCGGTCGAGAGCGGTGAGGCCTCGGCCTCGGTGAAGGCATTGACACCTACGACCGTCTGCTCGCCCGATTCGATGGCGGCCAGCCGCATGAGATTCGATTCGACCAGCCGCTGCTTCATGTAGGCCGCTTCGATGGCGGCCACGGCGCCGCCCATGTCGGCGATGCGCGCCATTTCGGCTAGCGTCTCTTCCTTCAGGGACTCGACCTTGCGCGCGATCTCCTGGCTGCCGTCGAAGATGTCGCCGTATTCCAGCAGGTCGGTCTCGTAGGCCACGATCTGCTGCAGGCGCAGCGACCATTGCTGGTCCCACGGGCGGGGCAGGCCGAGCGCCTCGTTCCACGCCGGCAGCTGGACCGAGCGGGCGCGGGCGTTCTTGCTCATCACCACGGCCAGCATTTCCAGGAGGATGCGATAGACGTTGTTCTCGGGCTGCTGCTCAGTGAGGCCCAGCGAGTTCACCTGCACGCCGTAGCGGAACAGCCGCTGCTTGGCGTCGCTGACGCCGTAGCGCTTGAGCGCAATGTCGTCCCACAGCTCGGAGAAGGCCCGCATCTTGCAGATCTCGGTCACGAACCGTATGCCGGCGTTGACGAAGAAGGAGATGCGGCCGACGACCTGCGGGAAATCCGCCTCGGGCACCTGGCCGCGCGCGCGCACGGCATCGAGCACGGCGATCGCATTGGCCAGCGAAAAGGCCAGCTCCTGCATCGGCGTGGCACCGGCTTCCTGCAGGTGATAGCTGCAGACGTTCATCGGGTTCCACCTGGGAACCTCGCGATAGGTGAAGCCGATCGTGTCGGCCGTCAGTCTCAGCGACGGCTCAGGCGGGAAGATGTAGGTCCCGCGCGAGAGATACTCCTTGATGATGTCGTTCTGCGTCGTGCCCTGAAGTTTTGCCCGCGCGACACCCTGCAACTCCGCAGTGGCTATATATAAGGAGAGCAGCCACGCGGCCGGCGCGTTGATCGTCATCGAGGTGTTCATGCGATCGAGCGGAATGCCGTCGAACAAGGTTCGCATGTCGCCGAGATGGCCGATCGGCACGCCCACCTTGCCGACTTCGCCCTTGGCCAGCGGATGGTCCGCGTCGTAGCCGGTCTGGGTCGGCAGATCGAAGGCGACACTCAAGCCCGTCTGACCGCGACCGAGGTTCTTGCGATAGAGTTCGTTCGACTTTTCCGCTGTCGAATGGCCGGAATAAGTACGGATCAACCAGGGCTTGTCGCGGTTGGCGGCGGTCATGGTGTAGACTCCCGTACACCAATCGATGCTGCATTGCAGCATAAAATGCTCCGCGCTGCAGCCGAAGGTTAAAAGCCTACTGTGAGCGAACTTCCAGGCCCCTGGGTGCCGACCGCGGAACCGCTACCCGCTGCGGCAGCCCCCGACCTCACGCCCAGCCGGCCGGTCTATGACGGCAGGCTGGGCGAGCTTTACGCGATCTATCTGCGCCACCTCGTGCTGATGG
>PLYQ01000294.1 GCA_003153415.1 Rhodospirillales bacterium
GTGTAGGGGTCGGTGTAGGGGTCGGAGTTGGAGTTGGAGTTGGTGTAGGCAACGTCACTGCCCCGGTAACGTCGAACTTATCTGAATTGCTAAATTGCTGAAGGTAGCTCGTGGTGGCATCGGTCGCGGCCACCTCGTTTCTGGCTTCAGTCGTCGCTGCGGTATTGAACGGGAGACCGGAGGTTGCCAGGCCGTTGGTGAAATGGCCTCCGACAGCCACCTTGTTCGTAATGATCGTGCCGTCGGTACCCTGGGCGCCCGAAACCACGTTCATGATGAACGACCCGATGGCGGCCGGGCTGTTGTTTGCTGCGAGCTGCGCCTCCCAGTAAGCCTTACCGGCAGTGTCGGCAACACGATTGAAGAGGTCGGTATAGACCTGATCGATGAATGCGCCAGGATCGGAGGTAGACGGGCTGACGAGGTACGCATACCTTGAAATGGCCTCGGGCTGGACCGAGAACGACGCGGCGGCCTGGGCAAAGCTATTGGCGCCCGTATTGAGCTGGCCCATCCAATAGTTCAGACCAGCCGGGTCGGCCGCGCGACCGAAGTAGCCGACGTAGAGGGCTTCGACCTTGTCCTGAGTTGTCGTGAAATTTATAGCCATGTTCTGTCACCGGTCTGGGGCGCGCTCGGCTCTTCGAGCGGCGTAGATGGCACAGCGGAAGTCCGTCCTGCCCATTGATCTGCTCGGTTAACGTGCACAGGAAGGTTTAGTTGCGCTTGGTTGGTTGCGCGTTTCCTCCGGGGGACCGAAAAGAGCGTGCTTACTCAGTTTTTCATATGAAAATGGTTCGGAAGTGTGCCTCTTCGTCTCTATCTTTGAGGTTCAAAGGAGACGATGGGCGCCGTCAGAAGCGGGCGAACGCCATAAATACCCCTCGGGGTGGTCAGTAGGACGGGGGCGCTCAGGCTGACTGCGAGCGCCAAAACATCGGCTGTGGGCCAATCGCCGAGAAACACACACGAACCATGCGCCGTCGTACTGCCCCTACAAGGCCTCTTGTTACATTGATGGCGTCAGGGTCGCTTTGTATGCTGCGATCATGAAATGGTTGATTATTCCGTTCGCAATATTTTCAGTTGCGCTGAGCGCATCAGCGCAGAACAACGCAACCCCTCAGACGAAAGTGGAACTCCGTAACGCTGCTCAGGCCAGCTACAGAGATGCACAAGCTCACGTCATGGCTCTCGGGGCGACCTACTTTGATAGGTCCACGTCGAAGAAGGTCGCCGAGGCAGGTCAGACGCTGCAGGAAATCGACAATGAGTTGACCGCTGCTGCGCTAGCCGGGCTATTGGCGAAGAAGGCTGCCAGCCAATTGGACGATTTGCGCGGCGACGGCAGTCTTGTCGCCAACCTCGGCACCGAGAGACTGCATCACTTCAGCTTGGCGCTCAGGGGTTACTTCGCCGTAGTTCATAAACGTCGTCAAAACTTGGTAGTGTCCTAAATTCTGGCTCCAGACCTTGAACGACTCTGGAGTCGGGCAGCATTTCTGGCCCAACGAGACCAAGGTATTCCGAAGCCGATGGGGCGGGAAATACGGCAGCGCCGCAGCAGCGAACGCGCGCCGGAAAATCTGTCGGATGGGCCCCGCGCCGCTCCAATGCCTACGCTCCAGCCCGACCGCACGCAGCAGGCGATCCGGCCCGGCATCCATCCGTGTTGCCGGAAACAGGGGATCGTCAGGGCCCCAATGCAACTCCTGGCACAGATACTCAGCCCAATCCTCGACGATCCGGCGCACATCGTCTCCGACTGGGAAGAAGTAGGTATCGAAGCTCTTGCCGAATTTAGTGCGGACCTCGCGGGCATCCTGAATGACACGTCCGCGGGCCAGGTCCAGGTGCTTCAATTTCAGGGAGACGACGGCCCCGTCCCGTGCGCCCGTGAGAAGAATGAAGGCCACCAACGCGCGGTCGCGCCGCTGGATGCCGTCTTGAGTCGGCATGGTCTCAATCACAAGCCGCACCTGATTGCTCAGCAAGGTGGCGCTTGAATGCTATTGCCTGCTCCCGATGGAAAGCCTTGAAGTCGCGGAACTTCGTATAAGTCTCGAAGCGACTGAAGACCATGGCCGCGCTATCTACGGAGGGCTCGCCGCGGCGCTTGGCTTCCTTCAGGTAGGCAAAGTAGCGGCGCTTGATCCGCTCCCTTTCCGGGTTATGTGTGGGCATTGGCGGGACCGGGGTTTTCGGGGTCATGGTTTAGGGAGGGCTCGGCGCAATCAGTTAAATTCGAGCACTTCGCTGAGGCGCCGCACTCGGCCGAGCGCCGTTGTATCGTACTTGCATTTGCATCGCGCGGTGCAATCAGAGCAAGCCAAACTGCCGCGCGGCCGTGAAGATCAGCAAGCCCACCAATCCGCCCACGAGCGTGCCGTTGATGCGAATGTACTGCAGGTCACGACCGACCTCGAGCTGAAGCTTGTCGATCATCGCATCGGTTTCCCAGCTTGATACGACCTCCGCGATGTAGTCTGCGATAGCGGCCCTGCGGGGCAGGACGGCGTTGCGCACCACCCGGCGGACCCAACGATTGAGCACGGCCTGTTCGCGCATATCCTGCTCGAGCCATTTCCCGAGACCCAGCAGCGCGTACTCCAGACTCTCCGAGATAGCTTCCGTGTGAGCCAGGTCGCTGCTTCGCAGGTCCGCCTCGATACCAGCCCAGACGTCTCGCACGTATTTGATCAGCGCCGGGTTCTTCACGAGGTCGGCCTTTATGGCTTCGCCGCGGGCGAACCTTTCCCGATCGGTGGCAAGCTCCAGGATCAGCTTTCGAACCGCGGCGCGAAGTTCCGCCCGCCACGGATGATCTGGCCCTCGCATGTCTCGCACGATCAAGCAAAGACCGTCCAACGCGCGATCGACCAGGAGGCGATCCATCCAACGGCCGGCCCACCAGGACGCCCGGGCTGTCGAAGGCGTTTGAATCTTGTCCTTGTGGTGAACAAGGTAAGCCTCAGCGGCCTCGACTACGCGATCAGCGGTCGCCTGCACATAACCATGGTCCCAAAGCACGGCGAGCGCGTGGGCAGCGAGCGGCGCGGCCGCGACAGAATGGATTCCATGGCGGGCGAGTCCGCCTGCCATGTCGGCCACGCGTTCGCTCGGTACAGCCGCCAGTATGCTGGGCAAGAACGGCGCGACTTGGCGAGCCACTCGGCGAGGCCATGAAGTGCATTGACTGACGAATGGGACGCCGAGCTTTGGCCGAAACTGAGCGGATCGGGTTGCCTTTGGCAAAGCGGACTTGATGCCGATAGAGCCTCACTTCGGCTCATGACCAGCAGACATGGCGGGATAGCCTTAGGGCTGGAGAGCACCAGCTTTCAGCGCGTCGTCAGCCCACCTCTGGTACCGCTGAGTCGTTGCGGACAGGCGGCCTGTCCTTTGAACTGTCGGCGGCAGATGTCGTGCAGTACGAGAAGACGGGGGTCCTTCGTGTCATCGGTCCGCTGGCCGGCAACAACAATAGCGACGCTTGGGTGTGACGCTGCCTTTTTGCGGCAGTGTGCTTAGCCGCCTTGGCTCATGTCGCAATCGGCCTTTTCCCGCGGGCAGACAGAGTGAATGCTTGCAGCGTTGAGAGCGTCCGCCTTATGCAACACGCAGCTCCAAGCTCCAAGGAACTTTCGCCGTTGGAAGGCGTTCAACATTGGCTTGCCAATCTTAGGTCGAGCAACGTCCTTCTAATCCGATTGAGCTTCGCAAATGGACAAAGATCGTATCGACGGCGCGGCCAAGCAGGCCAAAGGCGCCGTCAAGGTAGCGACCGGCAACGCACTCGGAGACAGCAAGCTGGTTGCCGACGGCAAGAGCGACAAGGTCGAAGGCAAGATCCAGAACGCCATCGGCGGTCTGAAGGATGCGCTGAAGAAGTAGCACACTCTGGTCCGAGCGCCTGGACAGAGCATAAGTAATCAATTGGAAGGAACCACAGGATGACACGGTCGATTGCACTTCTTGTCGGCGCTACCGTTATGGCAGCAGCCCTCAATGGGCCGGCGCTTTCGCAGGGTTCGCCACAGATGCTGTCCATCATGAAGGGCGACCCGACATCGTTGGCAACCGGCTACCGGACGTCGAAGGTTGTGGGCAGCTCCATCACTAACGAAGCCAACGAGACGGTTGGAACGATCGACGATCTGATCGTTACGCCCGGTGACAAGGTACCCTTCGCGGTGCTTTCAGTCGGCGGCTTCCTGGGCATGGGTACCAAATACGTCGTGGTGCCCTACAATTCACTCGAAGTGCGCGACAACAAGATGGTCCTCGCAGGCGCGACCAAGGAGTCGCTGAAGGGCCTTCCGGAGTTCAAGTACAGCAATTGAGCCCGATGGCTAAGCCCAGGTTCTTCGAGGAAGGTGAAAAATGAGTACACTTTTGATCATTGTCGTCGTGATCCTGCTGCTTGGCGGCGGGGGTGGTTACTACGGCTATAGTCGGTATGGCGGCTCCGGACTCGGCGGTGTCCTCGGCCTCGTGCTTGTGATCATGCTCGCGGTCTGGCTCTTCGATGGTCTGCACTTCAACCCCGCTTGATTCGAAAGAACGGCGGCCGACATCGGACATTTCAGACTGGTATCGACGTGACCTGGCGGATGGCCGCTTCAGGTACGGAGACGACAGAGTTCCAGCACCCGCTGAGAAAGTGAGGGCTACTTGCCCCGCGAAAATCTTCTAATCGGTGCCGGCCTCCCGATACGCCCCAGCTTTGAATCCCTGAAGCGCCGATCGGCCGCGAGCGACAATGCCGTTATGCCCAAAGGTAAAAAAGCTGCGGCTCGGACCAATCGACTGCTCGGCGCCTTGGAGACTGCCAGCCGCAAGCGGATTGACGCCCATCTTGAACCCATCACGCTCAAGCTGGGTGCCGTCGTCTGCGAAGCGGGCGGCCTCCTCAAGCACGCCTATTTCCCGCAGGGCAACGTGCTCTCACTTCTAACAGTTCTGGAAAACGGCTCGGCGATCGAGACCGCAAACATAGGGCGCGAAGGAGCATTTGGCCTCTTTGCGGCTATGTACAGCCGCGTCTCATTTAATCGATGTCTTGTGCAACTGGAGGGGGCCATGGTTCGCTGCCCGATCGAATTGTTGCAATCAGAGTTCGAGCACAGCGAACAGGTCCGCGATCTCTTCGTCAGCTATTCGGAGACGCTGCTGTCACAGGTTCAGCAGACTGTCGCATGTAATGCCATGCATACGACGGAGGAGAGAATGTGCCGATGGCTCCTTATGATGCATGATCGAGCCGACGGCGAAGCCCTTCCATACACGCACGAGTTCCTGTCGCACATGCTGGGCACCAATCGCAAATCGGTGACGCTCGCAGCACTATCGATGCAGTCCGCCGGCTTAATCAGTTATCGTCGAGGGCGGATTCAAGTTCTCGATCGACCCGGCCTCGAAGAGGCAGCATGCGAGTGCTACGCCATCGTAAAGGAACGGTTCGACGCCTTCTTGACGCCGCCCTTGACTGCGGTTCAGGGCGATACAAAAGGGCGAAGCAAAGCTACGTGACCTGTGAGTCACGAGCGACAAAGCCTGCCGCGCATGTCGAGATCGAAAGGCTGTAAGGTCGGACTTGCAAGAGCCAGCTATCGCAAGTCCGCACACCACTGCAGCAATAGATTCATGATCGAATGCGGCAAGCGCGCTGTCGCGAAATCCGCACGAGGGCAGGCAAATCCGCTTAGTTCAAGTCTTGGCAGCGGTAGCCGTGCTCCAGTTCCCATACCGCAAGGGTGAACCACTTCCTCGCCATTTTAAAGCGGAAACGCCAGCCTCGGCGCGTCGTAGCCGTCGCCGATACCGGGAGTCAGCGGATCGTACGGAGAGCAAAGCGACGGCAATATAAAGTGACATCTGCCTCTACGGCCGTCACCGGCATCCTCACGCTGCGTGGATAAGAAGTCCGACCGAACCAATGGCCCTCGGGTCCAGACTACCGCAGCCCCGCCAGGAAACTGGCGGGGTTTGTGCGCCAGCTACCTGCGACCCACCCTTCAAACAACAGTAGGCCACGCAGGCGTATATTAGTGGGAGAATCCATGGGAATGGCGTGCGGAAGTTCACAAAAGAGAGAACTGGAGTGTGACGCTGAAGCGACACCGACCTCGCCTTGGGAGAAACTGATTAAATCGATACCGCACGGCTCATGCGATATGGGTGAGATCGTTACCAGCTGATATGCCGACCAAACTCACCTCAGTTTGAGATGCCGTCGTCGCAGCAGGCGGGGCCGTCTTGACGTAGGCATCAACCAGGGCCTCCGCCGTCGCGATGCTTGATACGTTGGATGTCACCGCACTCAGAGCCGCCTGTGCTGAGGCAACTGAAAACTGCACGTTATTATTGCTGATCTGCGTGTCGTAGTAGTCGCCCACGGTCACCTTGTTGGCGAGCGTCAGCCCATCACTGCCTTGCACACCATTTATGATGTTGAGGATGACCCCGCTCACGGTGCTGGCGCCCGTCTGCAACTGCGCAACCCAATACGCCTCCCCAGCCGCATCTGGGGCCCGATTGAACAGGTTGTTATAGATCGCACTAACGAAAGTTTGGACCGCTGTCGCGCTCGACGTATTCGGGCTGGCCAAAAAAGCATACTGGCTTGTTGGCTCCGTCTGGACAGAGAAAGACTGAGCGATCTGGCTGAGGCTCATCCCGCCTTGCAACTGCCCGACCCAATAAGTTTCGCCCGCTGGATCGGGAGCGCGGTCGAAATATCCAATGTAGAGATCGCTGATGGAGTCATTCACCGCATTAGCAGAATTGGTTGGCGCTGCTGGTGGAGGTGTTACAATAGTCGGGTTGGTGTTGGCCGAGACAGTCACGTTGAGGGTCTGCCAGTCTCCCCAATAGCTGCCGTTGAACGCGCGTACCTCGACCATGTCCGTCGTGGCAGTGGAACCACCGACTAAAGAAACCGAAGACAGCGAACTGGTGGTGACGGCGGTGGCAGCTGAATGTGCTGACTCCGTGGCACCGCTTACGAACAGCGAGTCGGAAGTCGCCGTGTCGTAGACTTGATACTCAGTTACCGCTTTCCCCGCGGGATCGACGGCCGAGAAAAGGGTGGACAGGGTCTGGCTGCCCCTGAACATCAGAGCGTCGCTCATCACCAGATCGGAGACGATCGGCGTGTCGAGTTCGTAAATAACCACCATGCTCGCTGGGGCACCGGCCCACTCCTGGCTGGCTGCATGAGGGGCGGCAATGGTGACGTCGGCGCTCGACCCGTCATTGGCAAGATTAGTGACCTGGCCGTTAGCATTCACATACGTGACGTTGTCCACCAGCATAGCCGTACTGCCGGACCCGGAAACGCAGGTAGTGATGTGACCGCCGCCGCTGGACGTCTCGAAAGCGATCATCTCGCCGGCCTTGACCATCGACTGCCAGTTCCCCGACTGTCCGGCCGGCCCGTCGTAGGCGACAAGCCACTCTCCGTTGGATTGCCCGGGAACGCCGATTAGTGTGCTGGCGACGGGTAACGAGGCACCTGCCTCGGCGGCGATGGTGGAAGCCAAAACCCAGCAGCCATCCATATTCCATGCCTTGCCGACGAAGCTTTCGGCGGCGGCAGCGATGGAGTTCGGTGTCGCCTGCGCCGGGACCGAACCTTGGAAGCTGGGTTGGGTGGCCACCGTTACGCTGCCGATATAGCCAGCCGCGTCGTGCTGGATCATCGAGTAGGCGTTGTTACCGTAGGAATTGGCGACACTCAGACTATTGGTTCCGAACAGCGACAGATTAGTCACGTCGTTGCTGCTCGCCGAAGCCGCGTAGGTTACCTGGTTCAGGGTTGCATAGGTGCTGTTGTTGTACTGCCCAGTGGAAGCCTGGTAGGTGAAGACGATGTCGATGCCTCGACCATCGTCACCGATACTGCTGAACGTGTCGGTGGCTCCGTTCCCCGAAAGCGTACCGGTCGCGCCTGTGGCGCCAACGGTATATTCGTTGCGGTCCAAACCGGTCAAAACGAGATAGGTGGGGTTCGACGAACTCGGCGTTTCGCCGAACATTGACGCGAGGCTGATTGACTGCGTGCTGTTGACTACAAATGCGCTGTCCTTGACGGAAATGGGCATTAGACTCGCTGCCTAGAGCAGCATCTAAATTGCAAAGAAAGCGTATAGCGTTGCTTTCGCAGGTTGGCTGATTCAGACACAGCATGCCTCCAGGACATATTGGTGCCGAACCTCGCATAGCATCGCGTGTCTTGTCGGTGGTCTACGCCACAGAGGAGGGAGAGAAAATTTCGGCTAGCATTGGATGGCCTTCGCCCGTTATTCGATCACCTCGTCTGCACGGGCGAGAATCGACCGCGGGAGTCTGTCAATTCGCATCCAACCGTGACCCCCTTTTCGCGTCCAATCGTGACCCCTCTGTGACGGCATGAATGGGCTTATCCACGTAGTGCATAGGAGGGACCCGCGCGCGTCGCGGGAGCGCCTTCGCGCACGCGGACGCGAGGCGCGCGGGAGGTCCCTGTTCACCCTCGTGGGATAAGCCCGGGTGGGGGTCTGGGGGAGGGTTTTTCTGCTGCGGTTTTTGAAGCGCCAGCTGGTGTTGCCGGTCTCGATGATATCGCAGTGATGGGTCAGGCGATCGAGCATGGCGGTGGTCATCTTGGCGTCACCGAACACTTGCGGCCAATCGGCGAAGGCGAGGTTTGTGGTGATCAGCAGCGATGTGTTCTCGTAGAGCTTGCTGATCAGGTGGAACAGCAGCTGGCCGCCGGATTGGCTGAACGGGAGATAGCCGAGCTCGTCGATGACGANNAGATCGACGAGGTTGAAGAACCGTCTCCTGGCGCGGGCGCGGATCACGGCACAAGCCACGGCAATGCAGAGGTGGGATTTGCCGGTACCGGTGCCGCCGATGAAGATGGCGTTGCGCTTGGCGTCGAGGAACGTGCCGGTCGACAGCACGCGAACCTGCCCCTGATCCAGCGGCGTGTCGGCGAAGACGAAGCTGTCGAGATCTTTCAACACCGGGAACCTGGCACCGCTGATCCGGTAGCTGATCGACCGGGCCTGACGATGGGTGTGCTCGGCACGGATCAGGCTGGCAAGCAGAGGATAGATCTCATCCCGCCGGGCCAGTCCCTTGCCGGCGATCTCATCGAAGCTGGCACGCATGCCATAGAGCTTGAGCTCGCTCATCGCGTCCGCCGCCCTTCGATTGCCAGTTGGCGACTTTGGCGACTTCCTCGATACCGCTTTCGTTTGGCTTCCCTTTCTTGTCAGTCAGCGCCAATTCCGCCGCGTGCTCGCGAAGCCACTTTATCAAGGTCTGTTTGGGCGTCTTGCCGCTGACGGCGGTCCACCCCTGTACCGCTCACCAAGCCTGCACTGCAGCTGCCAACTTTGGCGCATATCGATCGTTGCGCGGGTCCATATAGTTAGGCAATGCACTCGATTGGGGGAAGAAAAAGCCTGTCATTATTCCGCTATTGTGCAACCAGCGCCGTAAAGAAACGACCTCGACCATTGATTCCGCAGGATCGGTCGAGCCATCAATTGGAATCCGTACCTGATCTTCGAAATCAGTTCGGAAGTGAGGAATAATTCGCCCGGTAATCTCACCGCGTTGAAGCGCATGGGAAATTGCATTCTTCAAAGCTTCGTAGCCCTTCGGAAGATTCTCCTCGTCCTGCCAGCTCTCAGCGTAACTGTATTCCGCCGGATCGCTGCCGAGCACCAACAGAACAGCTTGCCGAATCGTGAGTTCGGGCGACAAGGTCCAGAAATCCACGGCTTCCATGCTGCTGTCTCACCCAATTCCGACATTAGTGGCCGACTCCCCCAAGCTGCTAGATCGGCCTTCGCTTGGACGATGTGGGACATAGCAAGATGCCACCAAATGGGTCACGGCGACCACGTGGACAGTGTGCATAGCAAGCAGCCGTGACCCAACCGGCCGGGCCGGCCGCTCGTCGTGGTTTGTGTTGGCTAGGCCTATGCTCTGAGGGGGGGGTGCGGACCGGCTGGCGGCGACCTTTCGGCGTTGCCCGATAGCGACGACCTTGCCCTCGCTGGCGCGCAGCGCATCCAGGTGGTTCTCCTTGCCAGCAAACCGATATTTGAAGCGCCACCAGCGCTGGCCGCTGTTCGGCCTGCCTCTGCCTGACTCGTGGCGGTCGCTCCGGCAGGCCAGTCAGCGGCCTCCTACACCACCACCGGGGACACGACCTTT
Source organism: Rhodospirillales bacterium (assembly GCA_003153415.1). Classification (GTDB taxonomy): domain Bacteria; phylum Pseudomonadota; class Alphaproteobacteria; order Reyranellales; family Reyranellaceae; genus Reyranella. The sequence continues at coordinate 10,216 of PLYQ01000294.1, forward strand.
AGTTGCGCTTGGTAGGTTGCGCGTTTCGTCCGGGAGACCGAAAAGAGAATGCTTACTCAGCTTTTCATATGAAAATGGTTCGGAAGTGTGCCTCTTCGTCTCTACCTTTGAGATTCAAAGGAGACGATGGGCGCCGACAGCACCGTCGATCTTGGTTCCCTGGGACCCGTCGGCAGATCGGTCGCAGAGGTCCGGTTCTTCCACTTGGCGACCGTCTTCTGGTTGATCCCGTGTCGCCGGGCCAGCACCCTCAGGCTCTCTTGACTATGCTGTATCGTTCGACGGACTGCCTCAGTCGTGCGGGCGCTTCCGTGGAGTATCTGGCCCATAGTGCTTCCTTCCATTCGGCGGAAAAGATTGCACCATCAAACTCCGGGACCAAACACCTAGTCAGCCAGTACCGGGGAGGATTGCGCGGCGCCGGCCGCGGCGGATCGTCAAAAGAAGATAGATAGCAACCATTCGCGGCCGGCGTCGTTGTACCTAATAACCAGTTCGCCCCGTTGAACCCGCGTTATCAGTGGACCGGCCGCACCCCATTAAACGCCAAGGATAAAGCCGCGATGAACACATCCCCCTCGCCGGCCGCATCCTGGTCGCAGACGACGGAGATCACTGGGTGCCTGCGCCGCATGGCGAAGTCGTCATCGCCGTGCGGTTCTTCGGCGTCAAATCCGTGTGATCCTGCGCGATGAGAAACAGTTTCAACTTCAATGATCTGCTGATCCTGTTGGGCGCCGCGGGCTGCGTGTGGGCCACAGTGCGTGAAGCCCGCGGCCGGGCGATACCGCAGCTGCACGTGATCGTGCCATCCCTGTTCGCGACCTTGAGCGCGCTCATCCTGCTGCTCCTTTCCGCTGCCGCGCCGCCACAGCCGACGAACTGGGAGATCGCCCTGCTGGTCGGCCTGCTGGTCGGTGCGGTACGCGGGACCTGGATGTGTGTCCGGGTTGATCACCAATGGAACTTGGTCCTTCTGCCGCGGACGAAGGACGGTTGGACGATCGCCCTCGGGTTCGCTCTTCTGGTGACAATCGCGATCGCGACTCCGCTCGCCGGGGGCGCTGGCGCGCCATATCAGGTGGTGATGGCGATTGGTGCCGTATTTTGCGCTGGGTTCCTTGTCGGCCGGGCCGGCGCCATCTTGATACGCCTCCGGGTTTTGCCACATTTCCAGTTGCGCGGCGGCTACTGAGGCGCGTAAAGCGTGGCCGTCGTTCCAAAAGGTGCACCCTAGCCTGCAACGTGACGGCGGCCTCCTCGTCCCTTTCCGGCCAGGGAGATCAAAACGAAAAAGAAGCCCTGCCAGCCTAGCCAGAGCGGGGCGAGTGACGCACGACGGGCGGAACCAATCCCGCGCCACCGCGTTGCCCGACCTTGTCACGTTGTCGATCCAAGAACGCGAGAAGCCTGCATCCTGAATTTGGTTAAGCGGCTGCGACCGCCGCCAGCCACATGTCCATCCGTCTTTTTCGGAGAACCTCAGCTAGTGCGTCGTTGATTGTATGCTCAGTGGTTGCCATCCGAACGCGACCTACCTCCACGTCGCTGTTGGACGTGGTGGTCCAAGTCAGCACTAGAGCAATCGTCCGCTGAGATGAATGGAATGTGATCGGGTTGGGGATNNCGATATTTGGCCAGCCACGCCGCCAACTCGTCCAGTGCGTCATTCGACGGAACATCGCCCTCGGCCAAGTTGCGGATAATCGCTGCCTGGCGCGTCGCCGAGACGCTGCCGTAACTCGTGAAGGTGGTCAGGACCTGGCTGTGGCCGAGGTTCTGGCTCCACGCCTTGAACTCTTCCGGAGTACGGCAGCGCTGTTGAGCAAGGGCAACCAACGTGTCGCGCAGCCGGTGCGGGGAAAAGTAGGGCAAGCCAGCAGCCGCGAAGGCACGACAGAACACCACGCGGATTGGGCCGGCGCTGCTCCAGTGTCGGCGCTCCAGACCCACGGAATGGAATTTGTGTTCCGGACCCACTTCCATACGGGTCGCCGGGAACAGCGGGTCGCCCGGCCCCCAGAGCATCTCCTGCGTCAGGTAAGCCGCCCATTCCTCGACAATACGGCGCATGTCGTCACCGACGGGGAAGAACCAGGTGCTGAACGTCTTGCCGAATTTAGTGGCTACCTCGCGGGCATCCTGGACGATACGGCCTTCGGCCAAATCGAAGTGCTTCATCTTGAGTGAGATGACCGCCCCGTCGCGAGCGCCCGTCAGGAGGATGAACGCCACGAGGGCACGGTCTCGGCGCTGGAGCGGGTCGTCCGAAGGCATCGACAGGACGATATCGCGAACCTGCTCCAGCGACGGGGCTGCCTTCTCCACGTGGGCCTTGGCGATCCGGGCGTCGCGGTCGGATAGGTTGAAGTAGTCGGCGTCGGAATATGTGAAGCGCGAGCGGAAGCCAGGCTGGCCGGCGAGCCACAGAAAGAAGGCCTTCAGCGCGCCCATGGTCGAATAGAGCGTCGCCTTGCTGAGAGGCTTGCCGGTTGCGACGCTCATTTGCTCGGCAAGGTGGCGCTTGAAGGCTATCGCCTGCTCCTTGTGGAATGCCTTGAAGTCGCGGAATTTCGTATAGGTCTCGAAGCGGCTGAACGCCATGGCCGCGCCATCCACGGACGGCTCGCCACGGCGCTTGGCCTCCTTTAGGTAGGCGAAGTAGCGGCGCTTGATTCGCTCGTTATCAGGGTTGTGCGTTGGCATCGGTGGCACCGGGGCTGCGGGAGTCATGGTTTAGGGAGGGGCTGGCGCAATCGCTTACGCCCGCTCCGGCGCACTCAGCACTAATGGCGCGATTGGACGGCCTCTCGCAAATGCCTTCGCCATCAGCGCTCTCCTTCCATCGCTCGGAGCGCTAATTTATAATGAGTTGAACTTCAGTTTCAGATGACTAGGTCGAGACTCATAAAATCCACCATACGATAGCAGCGACGAGGCATGCTGATGCTGATGCGAGGAAGCTTCGCGCCAGCCTGCCGTATCGTGTGCCGATGCGTCGGAAGTCCTTGAGCCGACAGAAGGCATTCTCGATACGGTGTGCGGGCGCTGCTCACGTCGGGCCTGTGGAAGCCCGCAAGGGGCGCGCCCGGCGTTCGGCAATGCCTTCCGACCTGCCAAAACGCCACGTCAAGCCGCCCGAATGCTCCTGGGACGGGTTTCGAGCCCTTTTTGCGACTGTTGCAGTGTACAAAAATGCATGCTTCACTGCACTGATTTGATTGCAGCGACACTGAAGTGAGATTTGATTTCCAGTATGTCTATGTCGCTCGCCCTCCCGGGCGCGCACGTTCAGCGCCTCGACTACGGGCTTCTCAGCCGTGCATTCTTGGCCATCGGCATAGGGCTGGCAATGGCGGCTCCCCTGTCACCCGATCCACTTGCCTTCGTCGGCGGCGCCCTAGTGCCGGGGCTGGTGCTGTGGATCTGCGGCTCGCCCACCCTGCCCGCGGCAGCGGCGTTCTTTTTCCTTTGGCAATGGCTGCAGGTCTTCGCCCGCGCACTGGTCGGGCTGGTCGACGGCGAGGCGATGTCGCGTAGCCTGTACGGCGTGTGGGTCGAGGAGGCGTATTGGTATTCGCTGGCGGGGATCGTCACGCTGGCAGTGGCGTTCCGGCTGGTCCTGCGCGTTCCGCCGCCCGCCGAGAGCTACAGGGTGGCGCATCTCAAGTGGCGGTCGGTCGACGCTTTCTACCTTTATCTCGCGGCCTACGTCTTCAACCTGTTCGCCCAATACGCCTACCGGGTGGTGCCGGGGGTGTACCAGCAGCTCAATGCGCTGGGCCAGTTCAAGGTGGCGGCGATGTTCATGCTGTTTGTGGTCGTGCTGTCGAGCGGCCAGGGCATCCGCTTTCTACTGGTGGCGGTCGCCATCGAGATCGTGATGGGGTTTTCGGCCCTGCTGAGCGACTTCCGCGGCGTGTTCATCATCCTCGCCCTGGCCGCCTTGGGCGCCCGCATCAGATGGACGGGCGCTGCCACCGCGGCCGCCACAGGCTGGGCGGCGATCCTGATCGTGCTCGCCCTGTTCTGGACCACCGTCAAGCAGGACTACCGGAGTTTCGCCACCGGCGGCGCCGAAGAGTCCCAGGCGCTGTCGATGCCGATCGAAGAACGGCTGGCCTATATGGGCGGCAAGGTGCTTTCGGTCGGCGACATCGACTGGAAAATCGCCTCCTACATCCTGCTCATCCGGCTGGCCTATGTCGATATCTTCGGGTCGGTGATCGGCGTCGACAAGTTCGGCCGCGATCACACCCCGATGCGGCAGTGGAGCGACGCCCTGTCCCACGCGACCATGCCGCGCGCGCTGTTTCCCGGAAAGGCGGAACTCAGCGATACCGAAGTCTACGTCCGGCTGGCGATGGCCGATCCGAACGAGACCTATCGCCTGAACACCTCGATCAGCGTCGGCTACCTCGCGGAAAACTACGCCGATCTCGGCTTTCCCGGCATGCTGGGTGGGGTCTTCGTGATCGGCATCATGCTGGCCGGAGTCTGCCGCTATTTCATGACGAGGGCGGTCCCCTGGCTGTTGCGCGAGGCCACCGTGATGGCCTTCATCTACGCAACCTGCCTCAACGGCATCGAAATATCATTGCCCAAGATATTCGGCGCCGCCTTCATGTTCTTCATCGTCTATATCCCGGTCGTCAAGTTTGGCTACCCGGCCCTGGTCCGATGGCTCGATACCCGCGCCGGAGTGGACGCCGGGACGTTCTCGGCCTACGAGCCGCCGCCAGAGGCCCAACGGCGGCGGGCGATCGCTCCCTCCAGCCGCGGTGGCGGCCCCTTGTATCCGAGCTAAGGCGAAGCCTTCGCCGATCGGGAATGGACGTACAGGCTGTCGGCCAGCGGCGTCAGGCCCCTGAAATGGCGCAGCCTTTCCGACAGCCGCAGGATCATCCGATGGTGCGGCCGGAAGGACGCTATGTCGCTGGCCTGCATGCCCAATCCGAAGAAGCCGTCGATGTCGAGCCGCGTGTCCCCGATCTCCTCACCGAACACCGCCACCATTTCGCCGGGGCTCCAGTAGCGCACGTGGAAAATGTCGAGCTGGGAGAACAGCCGGCGAAGACGATGATAGATCGATCCGACCCCGAACTTGTTCGCCATCTGGATGTGCGAGTGCCCGTTCATGACGCGGGCGATCTGCTTGAGGGCCGCGCGGACGTCGTGCTTGCTGAAATGCTGCAGGACGGAGTAGCTGAAGACCACGTCGAAGCTGTCGTCCTTGAACGGCAGGTGGCGCGCGTCGGCGCAGATGAACCGGCCCTGCAGACCGAACTGGCGGAAGATGCGTCGTGCCACCACGAGGGCACCGAAGCTCGGATCGACGCCGGTGACCGAATAGCCCTTCTGTGCGGCGGCCACCGACCAGCGTCCCCAGTTGCAACCGACGTCGAGCAGCCGCGCGCCGCCGCTGCCGGCCGGCGGGAGGCGCAGGTTGGGGATCGGGTAGTGGTCGATCTCGAACCTAACGGCCTTGTACATGTTGCCGCAGGTGCCGCCGAGAATCTCCCGAACGAGCGGATCGACCTCGTTGAGCGGTGGGGTCATGCCGTCGTCGCGCGTTAGCTCGTACTCGATCTCCTTGAGCTTAAGCGCGCGGGCCGCCTCGCCATGAGTCTGATCGACGTCGTCGAGAATGAAGACCGGAATCCCGCCATGGATCGGATAGGAATGGCCCGCCGCGCAAGAGAGGGAATTGTCGGACCGGGCAAGCGGAAGGTGATCGCGCGGGCAGACGAGATCGTCGAACATCCCGCTAGGGTACCATGTCCGTTTCGAGCCAAGGCAAGGCAGTTTGCGGACCGCGGCCGGTCGCCCGCGGTCCGCCGACGCGCTACATCGGCGGGGTGAGCCCGTCCTTGCCGACATTGAGACGCGCCGCCGTCAAAGTGCCGTCCGCCGCCTTGGCGGCACCCACGAATACCTTCGCGCCTACCTGGGCGTCGGCCTGGGTTCCGGGCAGGAAGGTGACGATGGGCGTGCCCGGCTTCACTTTGATGGTCTGGGTGCCGCCGTCCTTGTAGTCCAGCTTCAAGGTCTGGCCGTCACCACCGGCGGCAACAGTCGAGACCGTGGCGTTGGTCATCATACTCTCGGGCTGCAGGTCCCACGGATAATGGCCCTCGCCCGGCTTGGCGGCCTTCATGGCGTCGGGGAACACCAGCACCTCGAGCGCGGTGCGGTTCGCGTCGGTGCCCAGCGAGGCGATACCGACGAAGCTGCCCTGCTTGATGTCGGCCATCGTGACCGGCGCCACGAGTGCTACGACCCAGTTGTCGGCCAGGTTAACCTTGGCCGTCGAGCCCTCGCGGGTGGCGATGGTGACAGTCTTGCCGTCGATGGCGGAAATCGTTCCGCGGATGCGGCTCGGGGTGGTCTGCGCCGCGGCGCTCGCGGCGGCGAAAGCCATCAATAGAGCCGAGAAGCCGGCCAGGAAGCGCTTAGTTGTCATGGATGTTCCTCCCTCAAGGACCATCGACAATCGCACACCGAACCGGAGTTAGCCGCCTAACGATTACGTGAAGATGCGCGCCGCGTTGCAGGCCCTCCCCCGCTCCGCTAGATTCATGCCGTTCGTCATGCATCGTTTATCGCTTCGCGCCATCCAGCTGGTCGTGGGACTCGGGATTCTGGCGCTGCTGCTGCGCATACTGGTGGCGAGCGGCCACAGCATCATCCCGGCCAGCGACGAAACGGGCTATCTGTCCGACGGCCTGCTGCTGCTCGAAGGCCTTGCGCCGGGCTACAAACACGTGCCGAGCGCGCCGATCGACTGGCTGGTCATGCTCACCACCGGCGTCCATACGCTCGGGCTCTGGCTGTTCGGCCCAGCCGAACTAGGCGGCTCCGCCGCCACGGGCGTCGTTGCACCGATCCTGCGCCCGCTGCTCGCCATGGAACAGGCGCTGTTCGCGGCCTATGCCGACCTGAATGGCCTGCGCCTCATGATCGTGGTTCTCCAGGTTCTCGTCGGCGCCACCGCCGCGGCCGCCACGACATGGCGCGGCTGGTCGATCGCAGGCCTGCCCGGCGCGCTTCTCGCCGGCGCCCTTGCAGCGGGCACGCCGCTCTTCGTAGAATTCACCAGCGAGACCCGGGCCTACTCGCTGGCCTGGTCGCTCGGCCTGCTTGCCTTCGCGGCGCTCGCGGATTCAAGGCCGCAGCGCAGGGCACTGGCGTCTGGCGTATTAATCGGGCTCGCCATCGCCACGCGCGTCGAGATGGGCCTCGCCTTCGTACCGTTGTTGCTCGAGCTGCTGTGGCGTGAGGACCGTTCCCGGCGCGCGCGCACCTTCTTCATCTGCCTCGCCGTCGCGGGCGCTACCTTCGTAATCGCAGCACCTTGGTATGTGACGTCGCTTGCCGGAAATCTTCGCCAGATCATCAGCGTGCGGCTGCTCACGCCCCCTCCGGGAGGCGGCTCGCTCCTAGGCCTCGTCGGCGAATTCGCCCAAGCGGGCATTGCCGGGCCGATCGTCATCACCATCGCGGGCCTCTTGGTCGCCTCGCGCGGGCCGGGTCGCTGGTTCAATAGAGCCATCGGCGTATGGATCGCGCTGCTCGGGGCGCTGGCGCTCAAACCGTCGATCCACGGCCTCCGTCACGATGGCGCTCTGTTGCTCCTGACAGCGGTGATGGTGCCGGAGGCGATCGAGCAGTCCCTGGCGGTGCTGGCCTCGGCGCGTTTGCGACAGGTCGTGACCGTCGTTGCGGCGCTACTCGGCCTGCAAGTGACCGTGGCCGGGGCTCGGGCCGCCTGGGGTACCTACGGCAACGCCGTTCAAGGCGATCCGGTCGCCTGGCTGGAGCACAACGTCCCGGCAGGGTCGACGGTCTACTGGGTCGACGGCTTCAAGGTGCCGCTCCCAACCGTCGAGGCGAGCGAACGGTTGTGGGCGGAGACGGCCAATGCCGACGCCTGGCGTCTCAAATATCGCCACGCCGCCGAGCGGCTGGCGCTCGGCGGCCGCCTGCCCCGGGCGATGTCGGAGGATCCCATGCAGCTCGAGCGCTCGCAGCGCCGCAAATGGTTTATCCTCGGGGCGGCCGTCGACACGATCCGGCCGCGCTTCGACATCCATGTCGTTGCCGACGGCACGCCGTTTGCGATGACGTTCGCCGATTTGATGGCGAGGCTGTGTGCCCAGGGGGGCACGTACGTGCATATCGGCGCGCCGATCGAGCGCCTGGGCAAGTCCCGCATGCAATGGACCCCAGCAAACGGCAGCGTGAACGGTGTGATCATCTATACCGTGGAGCCGCCCAAGCCCGGCGAGGCCAAAGGCTGTTAGTTCGGCCGAACGTCTTCCTCCGCCGCCCAGGGTCGGCACGAAGGCGCTCAGATGCCGTCTTCGTCGTCCAGCGTCGTGAGGAAGCGTCGTTCCGATCCCCGCAGCACCAGGCACGTCAGGCGACCGCTGACGAAAGCTCCGGTGTCGATATTGATTCGATATCCCCGATCCTGCGGCAGGTCGCAGATAGTGTGGCCGTGCACGACGACGCGGTGCGGCAGTGGTGCTCGGCTGCGCAGGAAATCGTCGCGGATCCACAGCAGATCGCCGGGCGATTGCTTTTCCAACGCCACGCCCGGCCGGACGCCGGCGTGGACGAAGAGATAGTCGCCGACGCTGTGGTGGAGCGCGCCATTGCGGAAGAAATCCACGTGCGCCTGGGGAACGGCCGACGCAAGCGCGAGCCGCAGCACCGCCGCCGCAGCCTCTGTGTTGGGCAGGGCCCGCAGCGGCACGCCGTAGGACATCAGGGTCTCGAGCCCGCCGAAAGTCAGCCAATCCCGCCCGTCGTTCAGCTCGTCGAGAAAAAGCAAGAGCGCCTCCTCGTGGTTGCCCATGAGGCGGACCGTGGCGAAACCGGGGAGCGGATCTTCCAGCAAGCGATCGACCACGCCGCGGCTCGCCGGCCCACGGTCGATATAGTCGCCCAGAAAGATCAGGCGACGCTCGACGTCATCGGGATACTGGCCAGCGTCGGAGCGGATGCGCTCGAGCAGGTTCTCCAGCAGGTCGAGACGGCCGTGGACGTCGCCGATGGCATAGACGGCGCAGCCACCCGGGACTTGAGCCGGCTGGGCCGATGCAGCGCTTCGAAACCAACGTCCAAACATGACGAGGCGGTGTTACACCCCTTTCGGGGTGCAGACTACTTCACGCGAGGTACGATCCGCTTCAGCTTGGCCAGCCCGTCGCCGCCATCTTCCGCCGAATTGGCCGCCGGCTTGGTGGCGGCACGACTGCTGCGGGCATTGACGTTGGCGGTGACGTTGGCGCCGTAGTACCCGCGGTAGCGCGAGTAGTAATCACCATAGTCCCCGTATTCATAGAGCGCGTGCTTGGCGAGGTTGACCTTGTTGATCACGATGCCGACGCGGTCGGTGACGCCCAGCAAGGCGTTGATCGCGGTCTTCACCACGTCACGCGGCGTCTTGGCCCAGTGCACGATGAAGATCGTGTAGTCGGCGAGCTGCGCGATAATGCGGGCATCGGACACCGCAAGCACTGGTGGGCTGTCGAGGATCACCAGATCGTAACGCTCGGCGAAGGTGGCGAGTGCTGCCTTCATGGCGTGGGATTCCAGGATCTCGGGCGCGTTGGGCGTATCGGCCCGGGCGCAGATGTAATCCACGCCCGACACGTCGTGGCGATGGATGCATTCGTCCAACGTCTTCGTGCCCATCAGGTATTCGTCGATCGTGCCGCCGCGATCCTTCAGTCCCAGCGCCACCGCGAGCTTGGCCTGGCGCAGATCGAGGTCGACCAGCAGCACCCGCCGCGAGGCGTTCATCTTGGTGAGCAGGCCACCCAACGCTGCGGCGAACGTCGTCTTGCCTTCGCCAGGCGTCGAGGACGTGACGCCGATGACGCGTGCCGGCCGATCGAGGTTGCTGAGACTGATGGCGGTGAAGACCGCCCGCATCGCCTCGGCAGCCGACGAAGTCGTGCGATCGACGACCTGGCCGACGATGGTCGAGCGTAGACCCGCTGCACCCTTGACCAGCGGTACCATGCCGAGAACGGCGACGCCTGTCGCCTTCTCGACCTGGGCAGCCGAACGGAAGACCCGGTCGAGCTTCTCGGCGGCAATGGCGCCCGCCATGCCGAGGAGACAGCCGATCAGGAAGGCGGCAAACAGGCCGGTCTTGTACTGCGGCGAGGACGGCATATCGGACGGCCAAGCGTAGGCCAGGATGCGGGCATCGGCCCGCTGGATGTCCTGCTGTTCGCGCAGTTCCTTGAAGCGGTTGAGGAAGCTTTCGTAGAGCGCACGGTTGGACTGGGCCTCGCGCTCGAGCTGCTTCAGCTCGGCTTCGTACTGGCTGGTGGCGCCCGACAGAACGGAAGCGCGTTCGACCTGAGTGCGAAGCTCCTCCTCTTCGGACTTGGCGGCGTCCAGCTCGGCGCGGATCGCCAGCGTGATGCTCTGGGTCTGCTGCAGGAAGCGGCTGCGAACCGTCGCGAGCTCGGTGCTGGCCTGGATCAGCTTCGGATGGCTGGGACCGAACTGGGTCGAGAGCTCGGCAACCTTGCGGCTGAGCTCGAGATCCTGGTTACGCAAGGCGCTCAGAACCGCGTTGCTCGCGACTTCGGTGATGTTGGCCAGTTCATTGGGGTTGAGGCTGGCCTTGCTCAGGGCGACCAGGCGACCTTCCTTCTCGATGCGCCGGGTCTTGGCGCCGATGTATTTTCCGTTGAGGTCGGACAGCGTCTGGGTGGAAACCACGCCTTCGGGACTACCCGCCAGGCCCTTGTCGCGGCGATAGGTGGCGACGGCTTCCTCGGCGACCTGCAGGTTGCGGCGCAACTCCGCCAGGCGCTCTTCGAGCCACTCCGTCGCCCGTCGATTGGCCTCGTTCTTGTTGTCGACCTGGTCGGCCAAATAGACTTCGGCGATCGCATTGGCGATGCGCGCCGACAGCGTTCCGTCGACGCTTTCGACTGTCACCAGGATCACGAAGGTGCGGCCAAGCAACGTGACGCTGAGATGGCCGGAGACCTCGCCGATGGCCGCCCGTCGGGCCGGGTCGCTGTCGTCTGCCCGCCCGGCCCGCGCCGGCGCCGGCTGCGCGGCACGCGGCGGCGGCGGCGCCAGAAGCGACGCCACACCAGAGCGCCACAGCTCGCGGACGGGCGCCAATGCGGTATCGAGGAACCCAGGCGGCTTGGTGCCGTTGAACTCCGGATTGGAGGCGAGGCCAAGACGATCCACGACGCGGCCGATCAGAAACTCCGACTGGATGACTTCGAGTTCACTCTGGATGGCGCCGAGATTCAACGTATCGACACCCGACAAGGCCGCTTCGGTGCTGACGACCTTGAAGGTGCGCGTGTCCAGCATGATGCGCGAGGACGCCTTATAGAGGGGCGTTGCTTGCGCGATGATCAGGGCCATCAGGGAGACCGCCACCAGGCCGGCGCCGACGATCAGGGCCTTGCGCCGGTTGAGCAGCCGCAGCCACTCCCAGAGTTCGTTGGGCGCCTCGCCTGGCCGCACGGCCGTCGACCCGACGGACTCACCCATCGCCGAGATCCGATTGAGGCCTGCATCTTCGCCCATGTGATCGACCTTAGGTAAAGAACCCATCCCACACCATCCTACGACGAAAATAGTCGCAATAAGCCTTCACACACACCCAANNCACCCCCGGCACCGGCGGTCCCACACCGCCAATGCCCGGAAAACACTTACGCTACGCTCCTAAAACCATCTCTCCGGGATCCGAAGAACGTCACCCGGTTCGATCAAAGTATCTTCCGTTACCGACTCTTCCTCGGCGGCGGACGAATAGAAGCGCCTGATCGTCATGCGAGTCCTGCCGGCGCGCCGCGTGTAACCACCGGCGATGGCGACCGCCTGAATGACCCTGAGGCAGGCGACATAGGGGAATGACCCGTTTCTGGCCGATTCGCCGATGACGTAAAACGGCCGTGCTGCGACCAGCTCGACGCTGATGCGCGGCGACACCAGGTAGCCAGATGACCGGTAGCTGTCGCGCAACATGGACTCGACCTCGTTCACCGTCATGCCGGTGACTTTGATGGGACCCAGCATGCGCGCCGAGACATAGCCGGTCTGATCGACTTCGTAGTCGCCCGAGAATTCCGAATCCTGCAGCACGACGACGCGAATCTTGTCGCCCGTTCCCAGTCTGTAGTTGCCCCAGCCCACGCGGTAGCCATCGTTGCCGGGCGCATAGGTGCCGGGTGCGTAGGCGCCGCCCGGATAAGCACCTTGGTTGGCCTTGCATTCGTTCAGCGGCGCCGGCGACGGACCGACCTGCGGCGCCGTTCCAGTGAAGGTCGCCTCCGGGCGATTCGGCGGAACCGGCAATTGCCACACACCGGTCTGGGTACCGCCACACCCGGTCGTCTCGATCAGCACGGCGAAGACCAGCGCGGACGCCGGCAGCCTCCACGACAGGAGGGCGCTGAGCCAACGATCGAGCCGGCCGCTGCACGAACGGGCAATGTTGGTCTTGTTTGTCACCACGTCACCGCTTCGCAACCAATTGCGTTCATCATGACATCACCGCTTCGCAACTAGTCGAATGGAGAAGATCTGCCGGGTAAACGACGGTCCGGCCACAGTATCGGTCGACGAGCCTGACGAGTATTCCCAGGAAGGTCCGATCTCGACCTGCGGCCGCAGCGAATAAAGGAATCCGAGTCTTCCCGTGATGAAGGTATCGGTGCGCGGCCCGGCCAGATTGGGATAGGGCGTGTAGTCGGCGTTGGTGTAGGAAAGGCCGCCGGTCGCCTTCCACGCGTCGTGGACCTGGTAGGTGAAGTCCACACCGACGACCGTCGAAATGAAGTTCTGGTAGTTGCTAAGCGCCGTCTCCTGGATGGAGCGGTTGATCACCGGGCGAAGCACGAGAGGCGCGTAGCCGTTCCAGGTTCCCGTCAGGCCAAAGGTATAGGACGAGGTGGGTGGCAGGCCGCTGGTTAAGTCGTTTTGCGTTTGATAGCCGATGAAGCCATCGAGAACGCTGGTCGCGTTCGGCGACCAGGTGAAGCCGACACCGATCGTCTGGCCGTTGGCGTCGCGCGACTGACCGACGGCATTGACCTGTTCGACGTAGCGCCGCTGATTCATGGCCGGCGAAATGTAAAACGCCAGATCGTCATAGACCTCGTAGCCGATCTTCAGCGTCTCCTCGTATTCGGTGCGATCGCGGCTGGCGGCGGGCAGGCCGCTTGTCGTGATGACGCTGAAGTCGTGGTACCAGAACCGCGTCGCCCGCAAGGTGGGCTGGTAGAAGAACCTGTTGAATCTCTGATAGTAGGACACTTCGACCGGCACGGAATCGACGACCGTCGGCGCCTGGGCGAAAGCCACGTTGGGCGTGCCGAGCGCTTCGGTGTTCTGCTTATAGGCGAGCGCCCCGGTCATGTAGACGTCGGTGTAGATGTCGCGCTTGCCGTCGACCGCAAAGGTAAAATTTTGGTAGTTCTGGGTCGGCGCGCTTTGGTAGTACCCAACGGTGCCGCCGGCAAGAAAATGGAGGGCGTGGTTCAGCCACTCCGAGCGCAAGTCGATCACCGGTGCGACGATCGTGTACAGCGACGACGTCAGGCCGGTCGGCCCGGCCGTGGCGATACTTTGCGCGTACACGTTGGTGTCGTAGCCGGCACTGATCGTGATCGCCGGAAAAAGGCGAAAGGAGCCCACCGCGTACCCCAGCTCGTCGCCCTCGACGCTCACAATCCCCGTTTCGATCGGTGGCAGCGTGGTCGTCTCGGGCACGCCCGAAGCCGGCATTCCTGCGCCCGGCGCCGCCGGCTTCGAGGTTCCGAACAGTCCGTCCGGTGTCGAGGATCCGTAGGTGCCGACCGGGGTCGAGACGGTGAGCTGCGCCTGGGCCGTCGACATGCCACAGGCCAGCAGCACCCAGCCCAGAACCGGCGACCAGATCAGCTGCGAGCGGGATGCACTAATCGTCATAGGTGTTGCATGCCATCCCGGCAGTGGACCGATGGTCGGCTGAAAAAAATTCTGCACGGCCCCGGATCGCTTAAGTGCAGCTCGCGTTCGTGCAGGGCGGCGGCTGAGGAACCGGCGGCGGCGGAGGCGGCGGCGGTGGCGGCGGCTG
>PLYQ01000015.1 GCA_003153415.1 Rhodospirillales bacterium
TGCGTCGGCTGAGGCTCAGCCTGCGATGAGCCTGAAGGCGCGTCTGTGGCGGCTCGAGGGCCAGGTCGAGTGGCTGGATGACGCCGGCATGCTGCGCAAGTGCGAGCTGCAGCTCAAGCTTCTCGCCGTGAAGCAGCGCGTCATCGATCGGCGTCCCGATCTTGCGGTCGAGTGGGGCTTGATGCCCGCGCCGCCAGAACCGAAAGCGGCACCGCCGCCGGCGCCAAAGCCGACACCACCGCCGCCTGCCGAACCTCCGCCCCCGGAACCTGTTGCGATGGCGCCCCCGCCGCCCAGCGCGCAAGCGCCTGTCGCGCGAGCGCCCGTCGTGCAGCCGCGCGCGTCGCCGCCCGAGCAACCGCCCGAGCCACCGCTCGTACAACCCTTCGAACCCATCCAGAGCGGGCTGGTCCGATGGCGATTGCGCGGGCCCGAGAACGATTGGGACGATGATGACGACGACGATCGGCCGGAGGATGAGGACTATGATCCCTTCGCCGACGAGTGAGGGCCGGTCAGCTCGCCGGGCAGGGGAAGACGTTCATCTGCGGCCCGAAGTCGTAGGGCGAGGGCACCTGGGTGAGCGAGATCACGGTCGGCGCCAGCGACCATTCGAGCGCGCGCTGGTGGCGCGAGCAGAAGGCGGCGTCCTCGGTGGGGCGCTGGGCGGTGCGGTTGGCGATCTCGGTGATCACCACGTCGAAGTTGCGGCCCTTGCGCGTGACGGCGGCCTTGAGTTCCGTGGCGTTGGTGGCGAGCTCGGGTTTGTACTTGGCGAGGAAGTCGACGTACTGCTTGTCGAACCGGCGCGTGCCGTCGGCTGCCTTGCAGGACAGCACGCCGACCGCCAGCTCCTGCTGCACCATGCGCACGCGATAGGCGACGATGGCCGCGTCGTCGAAGCAGATCGATTTGACGTTGGCCGGCGCGGCGACGGCCACGACGGGCGCCTGGTAGTTGGCGGCGGCACTTGTGTCGGGCTGGCCCGGCACGCAGGCGGCGAGCGCCAGCCCGCAGGCGGCGAGAAGCAAAAACTGTCTGGTCATGCATGTCCTTACGCTGCACTAACGCAACGCGTCCCCGGACATAATGTTACGGCCCGTGCGGCATCAACGCCGCTCGCTGCGGGGGTCGAGCGCGTCCTGCAGGCCGTCGCCCACGAAGTTGAAGGCGATCACCGTGAGGAAGATCAGCAGGCCCGGCCACAGCGCCAGCAATGGCGCCTCCTGCAGCAGTTCCTGCGCGCCGGTCAGCATGTTGCCCCAGCTCGCCGCCGGCGGCTGGGTGCCGAGGCCGAGGAAGCTCAGGGTCGATTCGAGCAGGATCAGCGTGCCGATCGACATCGACGTCGCCACGATCAGCGAGCCCGCCGTGTTGGGCAGGATGTGGCGGAACATGATGCGGGCGGGCCGGGCGCCGAGCGCTCTTGCTGCACGGGCGAAGTCGCGGGCCTTGAGCGACAGCGTCTCGGCCCGCACCAGCCGCGCCACCGTGGTCCAGCCGGTCAACGCCACGATCAGCACGATGCGATAGAGCGAGAAGGTCTCCGACTGCGCGATCTCCCGTGGGATGCCGAGCTTGGCGGGATCGATCGCGGCCAGCACGATCAAGAGCGGCAGCAGCGGCAGGGCGATCACGCCGTCGGTCAGCCGCATTAGGAAGCCGTCGAGCCGGCCGCCGAGATAGCCCGACACGACGCCGATAAAGGCGCCGACCACGGCCGACAGCAGCGCGCCCGAAATGCCGACCAGCAGCGACACGCGCCCGCCGTCGAGCAGGCGCTGGAAGAGGTCGCGGCCAAGATCGTCGGTGCCCAGCCAATGGGCGGCCGAGGGCGGCTCGAAGCGGCGCAGGAGATCGGTCGTCGCCGGATCGATGCCGCGTACTTGAGCGATCAGGGGGGCCGCAAGCGACAGCACCAGCAGGGCGGCCAGGAACACCAGCGAGAGCTGTGCCAGGCGATGGCGCAGCAGGCGCTGCCAGACGAGCCGCGTCGGGCTGGCGGCGCCGGTGGCCGTTGTCATTGACCGTCGCCCGCGATCGACACGCGTGGATCGACCCAGACATAGGCCAAGTCCGCCAGCACATTGCCCAGGATGGTGGTGAAGGTCGCCAGCAGCAGGCCGACCAGGGCCAGATTGTAGTCGTTGTCGAGAATCGCCTGGTAGATCGCCTTGCCCATGCCCGGCCAGGCGAACATGGTCTCGGTGATCAGCGCGCCCGAGAACAGACCGCCGAACGACAGCGCGAGGATGGTGAGCACGGGCGACAAAGCGTTGGCGAAGGCATGGCCCCACAGCACGCGCCGCTCGGACGCGCCCTTGGCACGGGCGGTGCGGACATAGTCCTGGCGCAGCACCTCGATCATGGCGCCGCGCATGAAGCGCGTGTAGGTGCCGAGCTGCACCAGGGCCAAGGTCACGACGGGCAGGCCGGCGAAGCGCAGGTTCTGCGCGAGCGCCTCGTTCCACGACGTGCCCGGCCGCAGATCGGCCATGCCGCCGGCCGGCAGCCAGCCAAGTGTGACGGCAAAGAGCGTGATCAGCAGCAGGGCGAGCCAGAACGGCGGGGCGGAAATGCCGGCGAAACAGAACAGGTTGATGAGATAATCGGCGCGGCTGCGCGGATGGTTGGCGGCCCAGATGCCGAGCGGCAGGCCGATCGCGGTCGACAGCACGAAGGCAAGGCCCGCGAGCTGCAGCGTGTTGAGCAGCCGCGGTCCGAGCGCGCTGAGCACGGGCTGGGCGAGCGAGGTCGAGTAGCCGAAGTTGCCCTGCAGCGCCTGGCCCGCCCAGGCGAGGTAGCGTTCGAGCAGCGGCCGGTCGAGGCCGTAGACGGCACGGAGCCGTGCGGCATCGGCGCTGGTCATCTTGGGATCGCCCGCGATCATCATCTGGATCGGGTCGCCCGGCATCAGGCCGATCAGCAGGTAGACGACCAGGCTCATCAACGCGAGCGTGACGACGATCTCGACGGCGCGCGTGGCGAGATAGCGGCTCATTTCGCCAGCCGCGCCTCCAGACCCGCCTTCACCGCCGGCCACTCGCTGTCGATGATCGAGAACAGCACCGAATCGCGGACATAGCCGTCGGCCATGATCATCTGCTTGCGCAGGATGCCCTCTTGCGTGGCACCGAGCTTCAGGATGGCGGCGCGGCTGCGGGCATTGCGCGCGTCGGTCTTGAATTCGACGCGCACGAATTTCAGCACCTCGAAGACGTGGGTCATCAGCAGCAGCTTGCACTCGGGATTGACCGGCCCCGCCCACACCGAGGGCTCGTACCAGGTGCCGCCGATCTCGAGCCGCTTGTGCTTTTCCTCGATGTAGAGATAGCGCGTCATGCCGACATAGTGGCCGTACGGCTTGTGAAACACGGCGAAGCCCAGCTCCTGTTCGCTGGCGTTGCGCTTCAGCACATTGTCGATGTAGGGATCGTAGAGTGGGCCCAACGCCGAAGTCGTCACGGTGAAGATCTCGGGATGCTGCGCTGCCGGGCGGATGCGCTCACGATGGCGCTCTTCCAGAGGTTCCAGCCGCACGAAGCGGCCCTCGAGGGTGATGGGTTCGATGGCCATCTAATCCTCCCAGCGCCACTGCTCGATCCACAAGGTCGAGCTGTTGAGATGGCCGGTCGGCGTCACGCCCTTGAGCTGCTTGGGAATGACGAAGGGATCGACGCGGAAGAACAGCGACAGCACGGGCAGATCGTCGGCGTAAAGCCGCTGAATCTCGCCGAACAGGGCGCGCCGCTTGTCCTCGTTGATCTCGCGCTCGGCCGCGTCGAGTGCCTTGTCCATTTCGGGGTTGGCGTAGCCCGGATAGTTCTGGCCGCTCCAGCCGTTCTTGGCCGACGGGATCTCCTCGGAATGCAGCGTCGAGCGCGGCACGCCCTGCGGCCGCTCGACCCAGGCATACATGGCGAGGCCGCTGAAGGCCCTATGGTTCAGCGCCTCGGAGAAGATGCGCGGCGGCTCGGCCTTGATGCGCAGCTCAATGCCGACCTGGCGCAGCTGGCTCTGGATCACCTGCGCCACCTGCTCGCGAATGCGGTTGCCCGCCGTCGTGGTGATCTCGATGGAGAACTTCTCGCCCTTGGCGTTGGTGCGCACGCCGTTGTTGATCGTGGCGAAGCCCGCCTCGTCCAGGAGCTTGCGGGCGGCGGCCGGGTCGTAGTCGTAGTGCCGCGCGACCGGGCTGTACATCGGGTCGAGCGGGCTGATGCCGCCGTTCGCCACCGGCTGCTTGCCCTCGAACAATTTGTCGGAGATCGCCTTGCGGTCGATCGACATCAGCAGCGCCTGGCGCACGCGCCGGTCGCCCAGCAGCGGATTGTCGAGCTTGACGTCGATATGCTCGTAGATCAGCGCCGGCTTGTAGATGACGTTGTACTTGTCCTTGTGGCGCTTCTCGAAGGCCAACGCCTGGTCGAGCGAGAGGCCGAGCTCGCCCAGCACATAGTCGACATTGCCCGACAGCAGGTTGGCCTCGAGCGCCGATGTGTTTTCGATGATCTTGACGACCAGGCGCTTGAAGTGCGGCTTGGGGCCGGTCCAGGTCGGGTTCTGCTCGAGCACGATGCGGCTGCCCGGCACCTGCTCGACGATGCGGTAGGGACCGAAGGCGAGGCCGGGGTTGGTCGGGTCGGTGTCGTAGGCCGTCTTGTTGCGGTACTCGGCGGGATTGGCGTCGAAGATCGGCTTCTCGATGTGCGCCGGCACGATCTCGAAGTCGAAGCTGTCGTAGTCGAAGGTCACGCGGTCGGTCGTCACGGTGAAGTGGCGGTCGTCCTTGATGTCGAGCTTGACGATGCGCTTGTAGCCTTCGGAGGAGGCGACGCCCGACAGCGGATGCCTGCCGACCTCGAGCGTGAAGGCCACGTCCTTGGCGGTCACCGGTACGCCGTCGCCCCACACCATGGGCCGAAGCTCGACGTCCATTTCCATGCCCTTCTTGCCGCCGCCTTTGCCGTCATCGGGCAGGTCGACGATGCGCGCCCGGCCGTTCTTCAGGCTCGCCAGTTCGGTGCAGACCAGGCAGATCAGCCGCGAGTTGGCGTCGTAGGCGGTGATCGGCCGGGCGACCATGTTGTGGATCAGCGACTTGGCCAGCATCGAGCCGATCAGCGGATTCATCGTGCCCGGCGACTGCGTCATGGCAAGCACCAGCTCGTCCTTGGCAGCAGCGGGACAGGCGCAAAGCACGAGAAGGAGAGCAAGCAGGCGGCGCATCATCGCCGCCACCGTCGCACAGCTATTGCTGTGCTGTCATCGACCCATCGCGCGCGGGGCGGGCGGGCGACCGCCGTGATTGGCCGACCATTGCTCGGGCGCCTCGAGGAAGGCGCGCGTCTCGACGATGCCGCGTTCGTCGAAATACTTGTGCCGCTGGGCCGCTTCCAGCACGTCCCACCAGGTGGCCAGCGCATGCAGCTTGACGCCGGCCGCTGCCAGCATCTCGACGCTCTGCGGGAAGATGCCGTAGTGGAAGATCACGAAGCAGTCGGCGACCTTGGCCTCGGCCTTCTTCAGCGCCTCGATGAAGACCAGCTTGCTGCCGCCGTCGGTCGCCAGATCCTCGACCAGCAGCACGCGCTTGCCGGGCTTGAGGTCGCCCTCGATCTGGGCCATGCGGCCGAAGCCCTTGGGCTGCTTGCGGACATAGACCATCGGCTTCTTGGCCAGCGCCGCCAGGAAGGCCGCGAAGGGGATGCCGGCGGTCTCGCCGCCCGCCACCACGTCGATCTTGTTCCAGCCGATCGTCTTGTCGATCGTGCGCAGCGCGTGGCTCATGATCTTGGCGCGCGCCTCGGGGAAGGAGATCAGCTTGCGGCAGTCGATATAGACCGGACTCGCCCGGCCCGACGTGAAAATGTAGGGGTTCTCGGGCCGGCAGTGGATCGACTCGATGCCGAGCAGCAGGCGCGCGGTCTCGCGGGCCTCCGGCGTGCCCGTCGCCCGGGCCGAAATTGCCTTGCCGTTCAACTTGCTAGCGGCCGGCTTTCCCACCGGCGGAGCAGTCGGCGTCTTGGCCTTTTTCTTCGTCGCCATGCTGCTTTTCCCCCACGCCGCTTGCGACAAAATGACGGTCGTGTGTGTAGCGTTCATCCACAGGACCGGCAAGGGCAGCGGCGGCGATTCCACGCGGAACCGGGTGGGGTTTTAGTCAGTCTCTATAGAAGACTTACCCACCGGTGGTACCCGATGTCGATTCGCCCGAACCGCCCGGAGTGGCAGAGTGCCGGCAGGGGAATGTCCATGGCTAAGAACAATGGCTAAGAACAATAGTCTGCAGAGGTCGCGCGTCGGCCGGTTTCTCGTCGCCCGGCGTCGCCTGCTGGCATCGATCGGCGCGGGCCTGGTCCTTCTGGCCGTGCTGCCGGGCTCGCTACGGCTGGCCACCCGTCTCCTGCTGGCGTGGGACCTGACATCGGCGATCTATGTCGGCTTCGCCTTCCTCATGGTGGCCCGCTCTACCGTCGAAACCTGCCGTCGCCGTGCCGCGCTCTACGACCAGGCCGACTGGATGATCATGCTGTTGGTCGTCGGCAGCGCAGCGGCGAGCTTCGCCGCGATTTTCTCCGAGCTGGCGGCGATCAGGTCGGCACACGGATCGGCGGCGGTCGGCCTGGCGATCACGGGTGTGACGGTGGTGCTGTCATGGACCTTCACCCACCTGATCTTCACCCTGCATTACGCCAATCTTTACTACAAGCCGAGCAAGGAGGGGGTGCCCGGCGGGCTGGATTTCGCCGGCGACCGCGCGCCGGACTACCTGGACTTCCTCTATTATTCGTTCGTCGTCGGTTGCACGGCGCAGACGGCCGACGTGAACACGGTTTCGTCCGCCATGCGCCGGACGACCCTGGTGCACGGCGTGGTGTCCTTCGCCTTCAACACCGCCATCCTGGCGCTGATGATCAATGTTGGGGCCGGCCTGCTGTCGCCGTCCTAGGCCTTGGTCCTGCCTGTGCCGTGGCCGCGCCTGCTGACGGCGGCGCCGTCGTTCTTGTGCAGCTCCATGAACACGACCGACGACAGGATCGTCATGATGCCGAGCACGACGAAGGCCTCGTGCACGCCGTGAATCATCGTCGACGGCACGGAATGGAGACGGTCGGGCACGAAGAGGGCGGCGATCAGCGACGCGCCCGCCACGCCGAAGCTGACCGACATCTGCTGGGCGGTGCTGGCGATGGCGCTGGCGCCGCTGGTCTGCGCCGGCGTCACGTCGGCGTAAACCAGGGTGTTCATGCTGGTGAATTGCATCGAAGTGAAGAAACCGAGCGTGAAGGCCTGAAGCACGATCCGCCAGACCGGCGTCTCGGACCCGATGGTGGCGAAGCCCATGATCAGGAAGCCGAGGATGATCGTGTTGGCAACCAGCACGAAACGATAGCCGAGCCGCTGCAGGATTCTGGGCAGCATCGTCTTCAGGCCCATGGCGGCGACCGCCTGGGGCATGATCAGGAGGCCCGCCTGCACCGGCGAGAAACCGAGACCGATCTGGTAGAGCAGCGGAAAGAGGAACGGAACGCCGCCGACGCCCAGCCGCGTGAAGAAGCCGCCGCTCACCGAGACACGCAAGGTGCGGATGCGAAACAGGCCGAGCGTGAGCAGGGGGAACGGCGTGTGCAGGGCGCGGAAGCCGTAGCCCGCGAGCAGCAGCACCGACAGCGCGAGAAGGCCCAGGATCTCCGCGGTGTCCAACCGATGGTCGCCGAACACCTCCAGCACGTAGGACAGCAGCGCAAGGCCCGCGCCGAACAGCACGAGGCCCGGGACGTCGAGCGGCGGGGTAGCGGCCTCGCGGTAGTCGGGCAGGTAGCGATAGACCAGCAGCAGGCCGGCCAGCCCGACCGGGATGTTGACGAAGAACACCACGCTCCAGTGCAGGTAATGCACGATGAGGCCGCCCAACACCGGGCCGAGCATGGGCCCGATCAGGCTTGGGACAGCGACGAAACTCATGGCACGCACCAGTTCCGACTTGGGGAATGTGCGCACCATGGTCATGCGGCCGACCGGCACCATCATGGCGCCGCCCATGCCCTGCAGGACGCGGCAGGCGACCAGCATGTTGATGTTGGTCGCGAGACCGCATAGCACCGAACCCAGTGTGAACAGGCCGATCGCCGAGGCGAAGACCCGCCGCGTGCCGAAGCGGTCGGCCATCCAGCCGCTCACCGGGATGAACATGGCGAGGCTCAGCGTATAGCTCGCCAGCACCGACTTGGTGTTGAGCGGCGTGATGACCATCGCCTTTGCGATGGCGGGCACCGCGGTGTTGAGGATGGTCGTGTCGAGCGACTGCATGAAGAACGCCACGGCGACCAGCCACGGCAGCAGCCGCTTGGTGGAGTCGCCCGGCTGTCCGATGTGCGGAGTCATGCCGACGCTTTTACCACGGGTTGGACCGCGGCTCTTATCCCGCGCTTGAATGGGTGAGGAACGGCTGTCCGGCCAGGCCCGCGAGGCCGTCGAGCGGCGGCGGGTCGGTGACGATCGTGCCACCGTTGCCGTCGTTCGTAAGGGCGAAGTCGGTCTGGAAGTGCTGGCCGAGTAGGGCGAGCGTCGCGGTGTGCGTGCCGTCGCCTACGGTCAGCGTGCCGCTCAGCGTGTTGCCCGAGTAGCCCAGGGTTGCGGTGGCCAAATTGACGTCGGCCAAGTCGATCTTCTGGCTGGTGTCGACCAGACCCGAAATGTTGGGCGTGCCCCACGATGTCGAACGATCGAGCTCGAGCGTGCCCGAGCCGCAGAACGTCACGGTCCCCGCCGCCGCGCCGCCGCTGGCGATCACCAGCGTGCCGCCGCTCAGGGTTGTGTTGGCCGCCGTGCCGCCAGAGTAGAAGTACTCCAGCCCGCCGCTCAGCACCGTGGTGCCGCTCGCCGTCCCGCCGTTCGACACCAGCTCGCTGCCGCCGCTGCTGACGGTAGTGGCGCTGGTCGTGCCGCCGTTGAAGACATATTGCCTGCCGCTGCTCTTCACCGTGGCCCCGCTGTCGAGCCCGCCCGAGTACACCACCTCGACCCCGCCGTTGCTCACCGTGGTGCCGCTCGCGGTGCCGCCGTTGAAGGCATATTGCCAGCCGCCGGCGCTCAGCACCGTTCCCGTCGCCGTGCTGCCCGACGACAGGACCTCGTAGCCGTTGCTGGCGACATGCGTGCCGCTGGCCCGTCCGCCGGCTGCGATCACGACCACGCCGGCATTACCGGCGACCGTGCCGCTGGCTGTGCCGCCATTGAACATGTACTGCCAGCCGCCGGCGCTTAGCACCGTGCCGACGGCCAGGCCGCCCGATGAGACGACCTCGACGCCGCCGCTCGAGGCGGTCGTGCCGCTGGCGACACCGCCGTTGAACAGATAGTCCCACCCGCCGGCGCTCAGGATCGTGCCGCTGGCGGTGCCACCTGACGAGACGATCTCAATGCCGCCAGTCGACAGCACCGTTCCGCTCGCGGTGCCGCCCGACAGGACGTACAGCGAGCCGCCGCTGAGGACAGTGACGCCGGTGCTGGTCTGCCCGGCGGATATAGTCAGCACTTGTCCGTTGGAGACCGTCGTCATTGCGCCGGCCGCCTCCGCCGGGCTTCAGCCACGGCAACAATCTCTTTATCAGCAGATAAACGGCGTTGGCACGTGGTAGCTGGGCCTTCGAGATCGCCCTCGGATCTCTTCATCGTCTGAACCCCAATAATCTCGAAAGCAACACAAGCGGCCGGATGTTCCCAGCATCGTCAGGACCGCAATCGCTGCTCTCGGCGCGATGGAAATGGTTGGCAGATCCTCCTTGAGCCAAAACCCGAACGTCAACTTTCGCCGGCTGGGGGCATGGCATTTCAGCCACTTCTCCAGACACGCCACACGCGCTCCCATAGGGTGAACGATACGAGGCGTCGCTTCAAACGGATGCGCTGGGCATCAGTCGGCCGAGAGGCATCTCCGACACTTAATGCAATTAGTCTTGGGAACGGTTCAGCCCGGCGGATATGAGTAGCGGGCAGTCAGGACGGGCACGCGACTTGTTCCGTCATAACAGACAATCTCCGCCTCGTGCGCCATGTTGCCCTTGCCGTCCGACCGGTAGGTCGTGACCACGCCTCGATAGCTGTCGGTCGCCAGCCGGTCGCGCACCGCCTTCGGCGTCACCGGCTGGCCGGCCTTGCGGATGTCGACAATGACCTTGCCCAGCATGCCGACGGCGTCGAACTGGGCGGCGGCGAAGGCGTCGGGGTCGGCTTTGTAGGCGGCGCGATAAGCAGCGAGGAAATCGCGCATCGGCTGGGTGGCGGCCGAGATCGGCGAGGCTGCGGTTTCGGCGCAGACGCCCTTTAGCTCCGACGGCTCAAGGAGCGCAGCGGTCGCCGGCTGATGCATGGCCGAGCCTGCGACGATCGGCAGGTCGGGCAGGAGCTGGCGCGCCTGACGCACCGCCAGGACCGTCGAAGCGGCATGCAGATGCAGCACGATCACGTCGGCATTGGCCGCCTTGGCGCGCAGCAGCGCGGGCGCGAGATCGTTGACGGTGGGTGCGATGCTTTCCTCGAGCACCGGCGGCGTCTTGAGCTCGGCGAAGGTCTTGGCGAGTTGTTCGCGACCCGACTGGCCGTAGGCCGTGCTTTGATAGATCACTGCAGGTCGCTTGGCGCCGAGCTTTTCGACGACGTAGCGGGCATGCGCCACCTTCACCGTGGCGTCGCTGGGGAAGAAGCGGAAGAAGAACGGGTTGCCCATCTCGCCCAGCCGCGCGGTGCCCGAGATGGTGAGCAGCGGCACGCCGCGCTCCTGCGCCAGCGGCAGCAGCGCTAGCATCTGCGTGCCGAGGATCGGTCCGACCACGGCGGGCGGCGGTTCGCTGCCGACCGCGCGCGACCAGGCGGTGACGGCGGCCTCCGGCGTCGCTTGCGTATCGAGCACGTCGGGCTTCAGGATGACGTCGCGGATCTGGCCCGCCGCCAGCAACGCGCCGTTTCTTTGGCTAGTGCCCTCCAGCGCCACGAAGCCGGTGAGCGGCACCAGTACAGGCAGGCGGACCTCCGGCTGCTGAGCGCCTGCCGGCGCCGCGAGCAGGAGAGCAGTCGCTGCTACTGCGCTGCGCCGCCAGCCCATGGTGACATCACCTCGTTCATGCCGGTGAGTTCGCCGGTCCGGGGGTCGCGCACGATGCAGGACGGGTTGGCGAACCCCAGGGGCGAGATCTGGTTGGGGACTTCGACGATCGGCAGCTTGGCCGCGATCGCCTTCTTCACGGCGTCCGGCAGGTCGCGATTGACGCGGATCGGGCCGACGCCCGAGACGTCGACGCGGGGCTGGTGGAAGGCCGTCTCTACATCGAGGCCTCGGTCGATCAGCATCAGGGCGAGCTGGCTGACCGCCGGCACGATGCGCCGGCCGCCCGAGGCGCCGATGCAGAACCACGCCTTGCCGTCCTTGGCCACGACCACGGGGCAGATGTTGCACAGCGGCCGCTTGCCGGGCGCGATCGAGTTGGGCTTGTTGGGCTCGGGATCGAACCAAAGCATGCCGTTGTTCATGGTGATGCCGGTCTTGGGCAGCATCACGCAGGAACCGAACAGCGACATCAGCGTTTGCGTCAGTGCCACCATATTGCCTGCTGAATCGGCGGCGCAGAAATGGGTGGTACAGGTGTTGGTGGGTTTGTCGCCCAGATTCTTCAGCCGTTCGTCATAGGCTGTGTGCATGGCCTCGGCGATGGCGACGAAGAAGTCCGCGCCGGGCGCGCCCGTTCCCTTGGTGCGCTCGCCAGCGAGTTCGACCGCGCGCCGGAGCGTGGGACCGGCGGTCAATCCGCCCGCGACGTTGATGGTGACCCCGTGATGATCGAACGACAGCGGCTCGACGATGCGCGCCTCGTAGGACTTGAGATCGTCGGTCGAGATCGCCGAACCGCCGGCAGCCAAGTCGGCCGCGATGTCGCGCGCCAAGCTGCCTTCGTAGAATTCGCGCGGACCCCCGTCGGCCAGCCGGCGCATCGTTTCGGCGAGATTGCCGAGCTTGAGGTAACGCGTGGTGCCCTGCCAGTCGATGGTAGGTACGCGGCCGTCGTCGCACAGATAGTTGGCCTTGGACGCGGCGAACTTCGACAAGTGAGCGGCGCCGTTGGCCAGCATCACCTGCATGTACCAGTCGAGTTCCATGCCGCGCTCGGCGAGCTTGATGGCGGGCTGCAGCAGGTCCTTCCACTCCATGGTGCCGAAGCGCTCGAGCGCCCTGGCCATGCCGGCGACCTGTCCGGGAACGGCGATCGAGTGGTAGCCGACCTCATTCCTCTGCTCGAGGATGTCGGGCCAGGCGAAGGGATTGGCAGGGCCTGGGCCGGTGATCGGGTAGTTCCTGGGATCGAGCTTCTTGGCCGAGATCGGGCCGTAGTCGATCGTATAAGCCTTGGCTTCCTTGGCGTTCCAGATGGTCATGAAGCCGACGCCGCCAATGCCGCTCATCCACGGCTCGACCGTGCCGATCGCCATGGCAGTGGCGACCGCGGCATCGATGGCATTGCCGCCCTTGCGCAGGATGGCGGCGCCCACCTCAGCGGCACTGCAATTCTGGGCGACGACAATGCCCTTGCCACGTACCGCCTGCTTGGTGATTTTCAGCTGACGCGTCAGCGACTCGCTCATCCATACTTCCTTCTTGTTTGTTGCGGGGCGACTGTAGCGGGGCCTGATTTAGCCACAAACCCCACTAGACTGCAGTGCGGACGGATACAGAATGGAACGCGGGTGTGACGGACCTTAACCAGATCGACCTGCCGGCCCTCGCGAAGGGCGACAAGCGGACCTGGGATGCGTTCGTCGTGGCTTCGGCGCCGCTGATCAACGCCGTGATCCGCCGCACGCTGGCGGCCTACCGGCTGAGCGAGGAAGACGTCATGGACGCCGCGCAGGATGTCTTCGTCCGCCTCTGCGCCAATGACTTCCGGCTGTTGAAAACCTACGATCCGGCACGCGCAGGCCTGTCGACCTGGCTGGCTGTCGTTTCCCGATCGGCAGCTGTGGATCATGCTCGCCGCCGCCGCCAGTCGACGACGCCGATCGACGAAGTGCCGGAGGCCTTTCTGGGCTACGAGGACCGCCACACCGAAAAGCTCAAGATTCCCCAAGGGCTTCTGACCGAGCGTCAAACCCTCATCTTGAAGTGCCTGTACGACGAGGAACGCGATGTGGCTGAAGTCGCACAGCTACTGAAAATCGACGCCCAAACGGTCCGTAGCACGCACCATAAGGCCTTGTTGCGGCTGCGTGAGCATTTCGGCGAAGAGGCGCCATAAGGCGGGGATGAAACCCGTCATCGTGGCGTAAGCTTGGTCAGGAGAACCGTACCATGAGCACAAAACCCATCCCTCAGAGCGACAAGGAGCTGTGGCAGAGCCTCGCCGCGGACCGAAACGTCGCGTCGGCGGCCGTGACCGACCTCGATTTCGCGGCCTGGCTGGAAGGCCGGCTGCCGGAAGCCGCTGCGGCC
Organism: Rhodospirillales bacterium; assembly: GCA_003153415.1. Lineage (GTDB taxonomy): Bacteria > Pseudomonadota > Alphaproteobacteria > Reyranellales > Reyranellaceae > Reyranella. The sequence continues at coordinate 13,484 of PLYQ01000015.1, forward strand.
CGGGTCGATGCCGCCGTGGCGGCCGACCCCGAAATGCGCCGCGCAGCGCTGGAGCTGGCCGACATTCTGGGCAAGCCGCTGCCGGCGCCGCCGGCACGGCTGGCCGTCCGCGCCCAGGCGCTCGTCGGCTTCGAGGTCGAACGTCGAACCAGCCGGAGTTGGCTCTCGGTCTTGCTGCCCTCCTTCAGTGGTGGCTTCTCCCTGCAGCGCGGCGCCATGGCCGGCCTGGCCATCATGTTGGCGGCAGTGGGCTTTATGATGGGTGGCGGGCTGGGCGAGTCCTACGCTCATGAAAAACACGCCAAGACAACCATCATGAAGCCGCTCGGCACCGACACGACGAACGAACTGAACGATCTCTTCACGAACGGCACCTGACATGTCGCCGCGGCTCACCCAGGTTCTGCTCGGCCTGTCGCTGCTGCTTAACTGCTTCGTCCTGGCGGGCTTCGCCTATCGAAGCTGGATTGCGCCGCCGGAGCTGGCTCATGCCCATCCGCCGTTGCCTCCGCCGGCGGCCGGCCGTCCCGGGCCGCTCGAATTGCTTTCGCAGGACATCAAGCTCGACGACGGCCAGCGCCAGGCGTTGCGCGGCCTGTTCGAACGTTATGCCGTCACGCGCCGTGCNNGCCCGAATTCGACATGACCAAGATCGATCCGCTGGTCGAGCAGATGAGCCGTCTGCGCGCCGAACAGCAGAAGGAAAACCTGAAGTCGATCGCCGAGCTGGTGCCGCAACTGCGGCCCGACCAGCGCGAGCATCTGCACAAGATCCTGGGCGAACGCTACGGAGGTGGCGGCTTCGGCCGCCCCGGTGGTCCGGGCGCCGGCCAGGGCCGGCCGCCGCAATAGGAGCGTCGTCATGATCGGTCGTCTCGGTCGACGTGGTTTCGTGGGCGGGGCGGCAGTGCTTTCCGCCGCAGTCTGGGCGCCACGACTGGCGCGAGCGGCCTCGGCGATGGGCTTCGACGATGCCCGCCATCTGTTGTCACGCACGGCGTTCGGCGCCACCCCGGCCGAGATCCACGCCCTCGAGAGTCTCGACTATGCGGTCGCCATCGATCGCCTGCTCGGCAAGGTCCACCCGGCGGCTACGCCCGGTCCCAACTGGGTGAACGAGAGCCCGGCCTTCGTTCGCCAGCAACAGCAGGCGGCCGTCGCCAAGAAAGGCGTCGACGGCAAGGAGCTGCAAGTCAAGCGGCCGGTCCAGGAGCAGGCGCGCGAGCTGCGCAACTGGTGGATCGAGGAGATGCTCGCGACCGACCAGCCGCTGGTCGAGCGCATGACGCTGTTCTGGCACAATCATTTCACTTCCTCCTTGCTGAAGGTGCGCTACGCGCCCTCGCTTTATTGGCAGAACGCGCTGTTCCGCCGCGAGGCGTTCGGCAATTTCGCCACCCTGCTCCGGGAAGTCGCGCGCGACCCGGCGATGCTGATCTATCTCGATGGCGTCCGCAGCGTGGCGAGCCAGCCCAACGAGAATTTCGCCCGCGAGCTCTTGGAGCTCTTCACCCTGGGCGAGGGCCACTACAGCGAGGCCGACATCAAGGCGGCGGCGCGCGCCTTCACCGGCTGGGGGATCAACCGCGAGACCGGGCATTTCCAGAACTACGGCCAGCTTCACGACGATGGCGAGAAGACCTTCCTCGGCCAGACCGGCCGCTTCGTCGGCGAGGACATCATCGCCATCCTGCTGCGCCACCCGCGCACCGCCGAGACCGTCGTTGAGAAGCTGTGGCGCGAGTTCGTGTCGCTGAAGCCCGATCCGGCCGAGGTCAAGCGGCTGGCCGCCTCGTTCCTCAGCAGCGGCTACGAGATCAAGCCGTTGCTGCGCGCGCTCTTCCTGTCGCCGGCGTTCCGCGATCCCGTCAATCGCGGCGCGCTGATCAAGTCGCCGGTCGATCTGGTTGTCGGCACCGTGCATATGCTTGGCCTGCCGGTGGCTGAAA